>NC_022600.1:2834874-3149860 GCF_000484535.1 Gloeobacter kilaueensis JS1
GGACGCGCTCTGCTGATCACAGAGTTGCGCCAGGGGCAGTACCTGGCCGGTGGACTGTTCCGGCTTAGCTCAGTTGGTAGAGCGTTCCGCTGTTAACGGAAAGGTCGCAGGTTCGATCCCTGCCGCCGGAGTGTCTGTTTCTCCCTGTGGTGAATCAGCGATCACGCCTGCCTGTCGAGCAGGAGAGCCGGGGGCAGCACCCGGCAGGGGGGCTTTTCCTTCAACCCGGCCCCGTAGTGCATGGGTTCGCATCGGTCTCTTTCAAAGACTGGAAACGGGTTCGAGTCCCGTCGGGGCTACTTTTTGGGTGTGCGGCAGCGTGGGAGAGCTGCGCCTGCCTGTAAAGCAGGTCATTGCGAGCAGGTTCGACTCCTGTCACACCCAGTCGGAACGTGGCGTAGCTGGTGTGCGCGTGCCGCTGAAGCCGGCAAGGCGGCGGTTCGATTCCGTCCGTTCCGGTCTGTTTGATGGGTCGTCGGCCAAAAAGGAGTCGATGCGCCGGCCCGTGAAGCCGGACGTAGCGAGTGCGAGTCTCGCCAGCCACCTGCAGGTTATCGGGTGTGGAAACTGCGACCCTGGAGGTTCGGTTTTTGCACTGCGCCAGTAAAGCGACCCTCATTACTCTAAAAGAAGAGAGATTGATGGAGTTCAATCAGATGGCGATTGTACGTTATAGCCCGGCTCGTGAAATTGGTAGCCTCCGCAACGACATGATGGACCGCGTGTTCAACGGTTTCTTTGGACCATTGAGCAACCGCGATTTCACCCCGGCAATCCGCGTCTGGGAAAGCCCCGAAGCTTACACTGTCCAGGCGGTTGTGCCCGGTCTTGAGCGCGACAGCCTCGACATTCAGGCGGCCCCCCACGGCCTTTCGATCAGCGGCAAGTTCAGCTTCGCCGTGCCCGAGGAAGTCACCGTCCGCCACAGCGAGTACGGCGACGGCGAGTTCCGCCGCACCCTCCAGCTTTCTACCCAGATTCGCTCCGAGGGCGTGAAGGCGAGCTACACCGACGGCATCCTGACCATCACCCTGCCCAAGATCGAGTCGCAGCGCGTGGTCAAGGTCAAGCTCGACGATGTCGCCCAGGGCGAAACCAACTAGTGACGATCTGGGGCAGTTTTCTGCCCCTGGATCTCTTCCTAATGAGGTCAACGGAGCGAAGAGGCAACCTGATTGCTTCTTCGCTCTTCTGTTTGGGCAGGTCCGAGCAAAATATAGGCACCGTAGCGGTTCTGGATTTTTAACGGTGAGAGTGAGACGATCTGGTCGATTTCTGATTGTCGGGTGACCACCCAGAGACCCGGCTGTTCTCTCAGCAGACTGGCCAGTTGGCCGGGAGAATTCGGGTTAGCAATCGCCCGCCCGGCATAAAAAGGCGGCAGATAGGTAAGCGGCCCATAAAAAGCGAGGGGTGAGCGCCCCACCCGGTCGATGTAGCGCACCATCGGCGTCGAGACATAGGCATCGACGCGGGCCAAAAAAACTGCCCAGACCAGATTGGCGGTGATTCCGGCCCCGAGGATGAGGCCGTTGATCGCGGCCCGGTCGCGCTTGCTGAGGGCCAGAGCGATCGTGAGGATCGTGATAAATAGCAGCCAGATTCCTGGAACAAACGTACTCCAGCCCCAGTCCACCGGCGTGCTCAAGTAGGCGCGGGCGACGGGATCTTTTAAGAGACTGTCCAGCAAAGCGGGGTTGGTGCCCAGGTACGGCACCAGCAGCATCGGTGCAGCCAAGAGCAGACCGATGAGCCCCAGAGCAATCAGCTCCAGCGGGTGCAGGCGCGACTGGCCGTGCCAGCAGCGATAAAGGATGCGCGCTGCCAGAAACGCTCCTGGCACCTGCAACAGTGAGGAGTAGTGAACGAGCTTTGTCTTGACGACAAGTTCAAAAAGCAGCAGCACGAGCACGAACAGGATGAGCGCCAGTAGCTGAAAGCGCCGTTCGCGGTAATGTACCCGCTGCCGGAAGCCACGCACGACGAACACCGAGAACGGGAAGCAACCGAAAATAAAGATAAGCGTGTGAAAGAACGGAAAACCGGGGTGCCCGTCGTTGGTGCCGGTGATTCGTAGCTGGTAGTTCACAAATTCGGTGACAAAGCCCGTGCCGTGGGCAAAGGTCTCGAGGGCAAACCACGACCCGGCGACGAGCAGCGTACCCAGCAAGCCCAGAACCCCAGCGAGAAGCGAGATGGGCGGGCGGGGCACGACGAGCTTGTAGACGGTGAAACTGGGTACGACGATGGCGAGGGCCAGGGGCCCTTTTACCAGTACGGCAAATCCTAAAAGCAGGGCGGCCAGACTGAAGTAGCCTCCTGGAAGCCACTTCAGCTTTGGGATGGGCTGGTCCTGGCGACCATCCTGGCGGCGCGATTCGTCGGCGGCGAACAAACAGAACAGACTGCTCAGGACAAAAAAATTGAACGTCGGGTCGATCAGGCCAAACTTGCCCAGGATCACCGGCAACAGTCCGAGGCCAAACAGCAGCGCCCAGAGTAGACCAAAGCCCGCCGAGCGGATGTAGCAGCCCAGAACAAAGACCAGAGCGCCCGTCGCCGCCGTAAAAAGGGCGCTCGGCAACCGCGCTGCCCCTTCGCTCACGCCGAACCAGTGAAAGCTCAGCGCCTGCAGCCAGAAAAACCCCGGCGGCTTCTCAAAAAAAGGCACGTAGTTGACGAAGACGCGCAAAAAATCGTTGCGCTCGAGCATCTCCCGCGCCGCCTCCGCAAAAATCAGCTCGTCCCAATCAAACAGGTGCAGCGAGCCGATAAACGGCAGATAAAACGCCAGTAGCAGCGCGAAGACTCCCGAGGCCATCGCCAGCATTGCCGTCGCTGGGACCGGACGCGGGGCAATGGACAGCCGTCGGGTCATAGATTCTGCCACCGTGATTCAGAAGGCACGGTAACAGATTTTGCCGCGCTGATACAATCGGGGGCAAAAGCCGGACGAGGACAGGTCATTGGGTTGGGGCATCCGTGGGATCAGAGGAGCAACGACGGTCGAAGAAAATAGCGCTGCGGCGATCGAGCAGGCGGTCGTCGAATTGCTCGAAGAACTCTCCCGGCGCAATCGCCTCAACTGCGCCGACATCGGCTGCGTTATCTTTACGGCCACGGCGGATCTCGATGCGATCTTCCCTTCGCAGGCGGCCCGGCTGAATCTGCCCGGCTGGGAGCAGGTGGCCCTGTTGGATCTCACCCAGATGGCCGTTCCCGGCAGCCTGCCGCGCTGTGTACGGGTGTTGTTGCAGGTCAATACCGATCTGCCCCAGCAGGCGATCCACCACGTCTACCTGCGCGGTGCCCAGCATTTGCGGCCCGACCGCCTCCCTGTGAGCAATTGAAGTCGTCATGAAACGCGCGCTGCCCTGGCTCCTGGCTGGCGGTTCTGCTTTTGTCCTGGCTGTCTCAGCGGCGGCGCAATCGCTGCCAGTCTCGATCGTCGAGTGCGATCTGTTTATCGCTGGTGGCGGATTGGGGGGGGTGGCGGCGGCGATCGAGGCGCTGGGGCTGGGCAAAAAAGTCTGCATGAGCGAGATCACCGACTGGCTCGGGGGGCAGGCGAGCCAGCAGGGGGTATCGGCCCTCGACGAGCGCCCGCTGCAGCGCTCCGACAACGGGCAGCTTTTCCCACGCGGCTACAGCCAGTTTCGCGCCGCGATCCGCTCCCGCTACAAGGGCGAGCGCAACCCTGGCCGCTGCTGGGTGAGTGAACTGTGCTTCTCACCGCAGATCGGTGCCGAGGTGCTGCGGGAGCGGCTGGCCCCTTTTGTGGCCACCGGCCAACTGGTGCTCCTTACCGATACGGTCGTCAAAGACCTCGACGTGGCCGCTTCGCGCATCGAGGCGGTGACAACGATTACCCATGTGCCCAAAGACCCGGCTACCGGCGTCAACAGCCGCCCGCTGTCGCAATTTTTACTCGACTGGTACGACCCTGCCCCTTCGGCCCTCTTTGACAAGCGCCTCACCCGCTTCGTGCCGCCCGCCGCCCGCAAAGGCCATAGCGTCGAGTGGATGGTGATCGATGCGACTGAAACCGGCGAACTGCTGCCCCTTGCGGGAGTGCCCTACCGGCTGGGCACCGACCGCCAGAACCGCTGGGAGCCGGATGCCAGCCCGGAGGGCGAAGATCCCTACTGCATCCAGGGCTTTACCTACCCGTTCGTCATGGAGCAGACGGCCCAGCCCCAGGCCCACACCCCGCCGCCCAACTACGATTCGCCCTACAACGGCGGCTACTACAGCTACGAAAAGCCGCAGTTCAGCTTTGCCAGCATCTTTACCTACCGCCGGATCTGGGGAGCGGTGGACGGCACAGGAGTTGGGGCGCTCAGCGACGGCGATCAGTCGATGCAGAACTGGACTTTTGGCAACGACTGGCGGCTCTCGACAGGGGCGACCAACTTGATCTTTACCGAAAGCCAGCTGCGCGAGCGCAGACAGCTCCTCAAGGGCCAGTGGCAGGGGGGCCTGCGGCCCGAGGCACTCCAGCGCGCCGAGGAGCACGCCCTGGGATACTTTTACTGGCTGGTGGCGGGGCAATCCGACTCGCAGCTGCGCAAAGTCGATCCCAATTATCAAAAACCCCTCTACCCCAACTACCGCTTCTTGAGGGGAGCCCTGACCCCGATGGGCACCGATCACGGCCTGTCGCGCTATCCCTACATCCGCGAGGGGCGGCGGCTCGTCGGTCGCCCTTCGATCGCCTATCCCTTCGGATTTACGATCTACCAGACCGATATTTCCCGCGCCCGCCAGGATCCGATCCTCAACCCTGGCCGCCCCTTCATCTACCTGGACGCGGTTGGGATCAGCCAGTATCCGATCGACTTTCATGGCTGCATCGTCGATGAAAATTTTGACCCGTCGCCCTTCGAGGCAAAAGAAGCGCCCGCGCCGAGCTTTCCTTACCAGTTGCCGCTGCGCGCCTTGATTCCCCAAAAAATCGACAACCTGCTTGCGGGCAACAAAAACATTGCCACCAGCCACATCACCAACGGTTCCTACCGCGTCCATCCGATCGAGTGGGCGATCGGGGCAGCGGCGGGCAACACCGCCGCCTTTGCCCTTGAGCGCGACTGGATCCCGGCGCGGATCGTCGCTGGGGTCGATAGGCTCGATTATGCCGCCGACCGCGAGCTCCGCGCCCTGCAGCGCCAGATCGTGGAACGGGGCAATCCTATCGCCTATCCGGGGACGACTATTTTCGATACAAAGTGGGCGGATTATAAGTAAAGCCGGGCGCGGTTGCCTTCGATGGCGATGCGCCCTTCGGCAAAAAGCCGCACCGCCTCCGGCAGAATGCGGTACTCCTGGGCGTGGATCCGCTCAGCCAGCGTGGCCGGCGTGTCGTCCTCGCGCACTTCGACCGGGCTCTGGAGAATGATTGGTCCCGCATCGACTTCGAGGCGGACGATATGCACGCTGCAGCCGGTGACTTTGACGCCGTAGTCGAGAGCCTGCTCGATCGCCTTTGCCCCCCGAAAGGACGGCAGCAAGCTCGGATGGACGTTGAGAATGCGATCGGCAAAGCGATCGATGAGCACGGCGGTTACCCTGCGCATCCAACCGGCCATCACGACGAGTTCGACGGCGTGCGCTTCAAGGGTCAGAGCGATCTGCTCGTCGAGCGCCTCGCGACTCTGGTAGAGGCGATGATCGAGCAGTACGGCGGGAATGCCCAGAGCCTTTGCCCGCTGGGCCACATAGGCGTCGGGGTTGTTGTAGATCAAGACAGCGATCTGGACAGGCAGCTCGCCCGTCTGCGCCCCCTCAGCGAGCACCTGAAAGTTCGTGCCGCTGCCGGAGGCGAGTACACCCAGCCGCAGCGCCATCAACCGGACTGGGAGACCGCCCGCTCCTCGCGCTTGCGCCGATCGGATTGGACCAGTTCGTCGATCACTTCTTTGGAGCGCTTGATCCGCTCAAGCACCGACTGGAAGAAGTCGAGGTCGCGCTTGACGCGGCTGTAGTCGAGTTTGAGGTAAGCGCAGATCTGCTGCAGGCGCTCCAGGCGTTCCTTTTCACTGAGAGGCACCGCCCGGCCCAACTGATCGAGGATGCTGGCGAGGCCCAGAACGAACAGGCGGCTGTACTTGAAGCGGCTGTTGTGGACGATGCCGGCAAGAACATCGCTCACTGCCTTCAGGCGATCGCTGGTCGCTTCGCGCTTGCCCGCCATCACCTCCAGGACATCCTGAGCGGGCAATTCACCGGCGAGGCTCTGCCACTGGGCAGCATCGGCCTGCAACTGGTCGTAATTGAGTTCGACAGCCGTACAGAAGGCCCGCAGGATCGCCTCGCGCTGGTCAGCCGGGCTGTAGCCTTCCATAAAAGCCTGGTAGGTGGTGAGCAGACCGACGGCAAACAGCGGATCGTAGCGAAAGTCCTGGTTGGCGACCAGAAGATGCACTTCGACCAGCAACTCGTCGATCACCCGGCGGTAGATAGAGTTGAGCGGCCTCGGGTAGGCGGCAAAAAAGGCGCGCTTGGCGTCAGAAACGGTACGGTTGCTGCTCACGTCGATACTCTCTGTGCATCCTGATTCATTGTCTCCTGACCCTCAAAAGACAGCAAGCCCGTCCCGCCCAGCTCTGCGAGCACTGCCAGTACCTGGGCGGCATCCGGACTCACCCAGCTGCCCTCTGCTCCCCGCCCACCGACAAGGCGCAGCTTCAACTGCCAGACGTGCTCTGTTCCAGACATCTCCAGCTCCAGAGCGGCGTTGCCCGCTGTACAACTGAGCGCCTCTTCGTCCATCAATTCTCTCAAGCTCGCCTGCCACTGCCGCTGCAGCCATTCAGCAGTGTGGAGCAGCTGCCGGGTTTCAAGCAGCGTCAGCTCAAAGGACCAGTCCCTGCCGCCAACCAGTGTGCAGTACGGGGTGCGTTCGCTCTCCCAGGCGACGATCCAGCCCTCCGCCTCGCGCCAGAAATTCACCGCTGCTCCAGCGACCAGATGAGCACCTCGATCAGGCGGTTGCGCTGGGGGCGGCTCAGCGCGTCGATGGCGGCCCGATCTTGAGCCAGCACGGGCTGACCGGGTCCGTTGTCCGGGTAGGTCGTCGGATCGATAGGCAGGTTATAGCCCAGGTAATCGGCGAGGGTGAGCTTCCAGTCCAGCCGCGAATACTCGGGCCGACCGCGCAAGGTGGCGTGGTAGTTGATGAGCCGGCGCACCAGCGTGTTGTCGGGCTGCCCCGGCAGGGCGTTGTGTTCGAGATTGGGGATCTTGGCATAGACCCGCTCCGCTGCCGCCTGCAGCCGCGAGGCCGCCACCACCGGTATCCCCGGCAGCACCAGAATGATTGTGACAGCCCAAATAAACGCACCTCTGCGCATTCTGCCCCTAATTAATCCTGCCCCAGCCTACTGCGCTCAATCCGGTAGCGGCACCAGTCCTCACCGACGATCCGGTTCTCAGGCTGACAGTAAGCCACCAGAGCAGGACCGGCTGTGTACACCAGCCAGCTTCCTGAGGATTGCTCCAGCACTTCCGGCTGGTACAACCCTTCGTCTACCCCTTCGAGCCGGTCGAGATTGGCAAATAGCTGGGAGCGCGCCGCATCTATCGGGCAATATAGCTCTCCTACCACTGCTGGACCGCTCTTATCAAGGCGCAGGACCGGGTAGCGGTCCTCGACGGTGTACAAAAAACCGTGACAGCTGGCCGGACCAGCGAAGGTCGTCCTGCCGGTGAGCAGGGGGTGGTTGCCTTCTCCCCGGCGCAGCGTGCCGTAGACAAACAGATAATCGACCGCGTGCCAGAAAAACAGCATCTATTCGCAAGAGACTGACACTTCATCTTAAAGACATGTCCTGAGGCGGCCACCAACCGCTGGCTTGAGCCGATAGAGTGGGTGCATGAGAGCCCGCATCCTCAGCGCAAGTGTGCTCATCCCCCTGGCGTTGGTTGCCATCTACCTGGGAGGCTGGTTTTTTACGGCGGCGCTGGCGGTGCTGGTGGTGCTCGGGCAGCTCGAATTTTTTGAGATCGTCAGCCGCAAGGGCTACCAGCCGACCCGCTGGCTCAGCATCGTCCTGAGTCTAGGACTTTTGATCATGCAGTATCTGTATCCGCCACTGGCCAACGGCGCTTTTGTGCTGGCCGGCGGTCTGGTGTGCGTATCGCTGTTGGTGCGCAGGCAGCCACCGGCGACGATCTCAGATATGGCAACGAGCCTGCTCGGGCTTTTTTACACGGGTTACCTGCCCAGCTTTCTGATTCGGTTGCGCGAACTCGACCACTGGGGCTACTATCTGCTGCTCACCTTTGCCTGTATCTGGGCATCG
Organism: Gloeobacter kilaueensis JS1; assembly: GCF_000484535.1. Classification (NCBI taxonomy): domain Bacteria; kingdom Bacillati; phylum Cyanobacteriota; class Cyanophyceae; order Gloeobacterales; family Gloeobacteraceae; genus Gloeobacter; species Gloeobacter kilaueensis. Next base: position 2,843,175 of record NC_022600.1, read on the forward strand.
GATATCGGCGCTTTCTTTTTTGGCCGCTTTTTTGGCAAGACGCCCCTCACCCCGATCAGCCCCAAAAAAACCGTCGAGGGAGCCCTCTTCGGCACCGCCGGTAGCATTCTCGTCGGTCTGGCCGGTGCCTTCTGGCTGCACTGGCCCCTCTGGCCCCTCACCGGTGTCCTCTTTGGCCTTCTGGTCGGCCTGAGCGGGCTGCTCGGGGATCTGACCGAATCGCTGATGAAGCGCGACGTTGGTCTCAAAGACTCAGGCAACCTCATCCCTGGCCACGGCGGCATCCTCGATCGCGCCGACAGCTATATCCTCACCGCTCCGGTCGCTTTTTACTTTGTCAGCACGATCGTGCTCGGGACACTCCTGTTGCCCTGAGGAACCTGACGGCGGACTACCAGGCAGCCGGTGACCAGATCGTGCAGTGCCTGCTTGCGGGGGGTGAACGCCGCTGCGACAAAACCGGCAAAAGCAGGCACGATCGAGAGAATCTTGCAGATATTGCGCTGGGTTGCCTGCTTGAAGCGCAATCGCCCACCGCTGATGTCGGTGACGACAAGGCGCAGCAGCCATTTGCCGGGGGTGGCCTGGAGGGAGGAGCTTTCAAAGAGCGACCAGTACAACCAGGGAAAGAGCAACCCGACCAGATAGCCGGTCAGCAAAATACGGTTGGGGTTGACCCCGAGCCGCGCCTCGACCCAGCCCAGGCCGTAGCTGAGGGCAAACACCGATAGATCGGCTACGAGCAGATCGAGGCCAAAGGCCAGTAGCCGCCGCCAGAAACCGGCGTAAGCAGCGGGAAGCTTGGGGGTGACTGCGACTTTCATACCGGAAATATTCTACTCGTCCTCCTCTTGCTGCCAGGGTGGGGCATCCTCGGAGCCGCCGACGACAAATTTTTCGATGGGCAGGTACTCCTGATTCAGCGTCTGCAGGGCGTTGATGAGCACGTCGAGGGAGAGTGCGTCGGAGGTACCCAGATCGAACCAGCAGCGGGCGGTGCGCCCCTCGAACTCCAGATCGCCCATGTTGTGCATCAGCGAGGGCATCACCGCCTCCTCGTCCAGTTCGTAGCTGGCATAAGAAAGGCTCAGATCCTCCGCCGACTCGTGCAGCGGCAGCCGCGAAGCGTTGAAGCCCCCCAGTAGCCCCAGCGAGTACCAGGCGTCCAGTACCTGCTCAAGGTAGAGGCGCTGGCGCTCGGCAGGCACCTCCTCAAAGACGAACCACAGCCACAGATCGGTCCAGTTGATCTCGCGCAGGGTGACTTGCATGGGGTCCTTCGGTGTTTTTCCGACGATACCAGCCACAACCGGGAAGTAAGATGAAGAAAACACTCCTTCACAAAGCGCAAAAAATGTCCGCCACCCGTCCCCGGCACGAACGCATTCTCTACGTGCGCCTGCCCTGCAATCCGATCTTTCCGATCGGCGTCGTCTACCTGGCCGACCACGTTCACAAGCGCTTTCCCGATGTCGATCAAGAAATTTTTGATCTGGGGGCGGTACCGCCTTTAGATTTTGCGCGGGCCCTCGAGGACAAGATTCTCGAATTTCAGCCGAGCCTGCTCGCCTTTTCCTGGCGCGACATCCAGATCTATGCGCCGGTGGGGGGGCGGGCCGGCAATCCCCTCCAGAATGCCTTTCAGTTTTTCTATTCGGACAACTGGCTGGAGCGGCTGCAGGGGGCGATTGGTGGGCTGCACATGGCGGTCGATTGCTACGGAGAACTCTGGCGCAACCTCAGCTTGATCCGCCGGGGCTACGCGATGGCCCGCTCGCTCAACTGCGATGCCCGCATGGTCGTGGGAGGAGGAGCGGTTTCGGTGTTTTATGAGCAGTTAGCTCAGCGCCTGCCCAAGGGGACGATCGTCTCGGTAGGCGAAGGGGAGACGCTCTTTGAGAAGCTCCTGCGCGGCGAAGATATTGCCGGTGAGCGCTGCTATATCGCGGGTGAAGAAGTTCCCCGGACCCGGCTCATCCACGAAGCGCCCACCCCGTTTGTCAAGACCGCCTGCGACTACGACTACATCGAGCGCATCTGGCCGCAGTTTGACTATTACCTCGACGGGGACTTTTATATCGGCGTGCAGACCAAGCGCGGCTGCCCCCACAACTGCATCTACTGCGTCTACACCGTCGTCGAGGGCAAGCAGGTCCGGGTCAACCCCGCCGACGAAGTGATCGAAGAGATGCGCCAGCTCTACGAGCGGGGCATCCGCAACTTCTGGTTCACCGACGCCCAGTTTGTCCCCTCTAAAAAATACATTCCCGACTGCATCGAGCTACTGCAGAAGATCAAAGATTCTGGCCTGCAGGACATCCACTGGGCAGGCTATATCCGCGCCGACAACCTGCCGCCAGAATTGACCCGCCTGATGGTCGAGACGGGCATGAACTATCTGGAGATTGGTGTCACCTCCGGCTCGCAGTCGCTGGTGCGCAAGATGCGCCTGGGCTATAACCTGCGCACGGTGATCGAAAATTGTCGTGCCCTCAAGGCGAACGGCTTTGGGGATCTGGTGTCGGTCAACTACTCGTTTAACGTGATCGGCGAGACCTATCAGACTATCCGCGAGACGATCGCCTTTCACCGCGAACTGGAGGCGATCTTTGGGGCCGATAAAGTCGAACCGGCGATCTTCTTTATTGGCCTCCAACCCCACACGGGCCTCGAAGAGTACGCCCTCAAGACCGGTGCGCTGCGGCCCAACTACGACCCGATGGGCTTTATGCTGCCCTGGCTTGCGAGCAAACTGCTCTGGAACCCGGAACCGCTCGGCGCGTTTTTTGGCAACGTCTGTCTTGAGGCGATGCGCTCCCGGCCCGACGATTTTGGCCGGGCGGTGATGGATATTCTTGAGGCGCGGCTGGGGCGTGCGCCCCTGTCGGAGGCGTTGCGGGCACCGGTGGCGGTGTGAATTGCCGGGTGCGGACGTTAATATAGTGCAGTGCCGGATCTGTGCTGGAGCGGATTCGCACAGCAATTGTCCTTTGACAAAAAACGCGGGAGGTTGGGCTCGATGACTGCAGGCCGTGACCGGAAGATGTCACCCCAGGAAACCTTTGCCCAGATGGCATCATCTTCGGGCCTGCGCACGCGCCTGCTCTTTACGCTGGCGATGGTGGTTCTGGCCCGCGTCGGCATCTACATTCCGCTGCCGGGAGTCGATCAGACCGCCTTTCATCAAGCTACCCAGAGTAACGCTCTCATCGGCTTTCTCAACATCTTTGCCGGGGGCGGCTTCAGCACGCTTGGCATCTTTACGCTGGGCATCCTGCCCTACATCAACGCCAGCATCATCGTCCAGTTGCTGGTACCGGTCTTTCCCCAGCTCGAAGATCTTCAAAAAAACGAGGGTGAGGCAGGCCGCCGTCAGATTGCCCAGTACACCCGCTATCTGGCTCTGGGCTGGGCGATCATCCAGAGTGTCGGTCTTGCTATCTATATCCGGCCCTTCGTCGCCGACTGGAACCCGCTGTTTGTCATCCAGACGACTCTCGCTTTGAGCGCCGGGGCGATCTTTGTCATGTGGCTCAGCGAGCTGATTACCGAAAAGGGCGTCGGTAACGGCGCATCGCTCCTGATTTTTATCAACATCGTCGCCACCCTGCCCACCGCCCTCAGCCAGACATTCCAGCTCATCCAGGCCGATTCCTCGCGCATCGCCGGGACGGTGATTTTGCTGGTGGTGTTTCTCGCCATGATCGTCGGCATCGTCTTCGTCCAAGAAGGCATCCGCCGCATCCCGATCATCTCGGCCCGCCGTCAGGTCGGTCCCAGTCGGCAGCAGTACCAGCAGCAACAGACCAGCTATCTGCCCTTGCGGGTCAACCAGGGCGGGGTGATGCCGATCATCTTTGCTTCTTCGCTTCTGTACCTGCCCCTTACCTTCGCCCAGTTTGCCCGCAATGGAGCGGTCGATCAGATCGTGAGCTTCCTGGCCAGCGGATGGGTGCATACGCTGCTGTACATGGTGCTGATCTTGTTTTTCAGCTACTTTTACGCGACGCTCATCATCAACCCCGAGGATGTCTCCAAAAATCTCAAGCGCATGGGTTCGAGCATTCCCGGCGTGCGGCCCGGCACTGCCACCTCCGAGTACATCGAGAAGGTGATGAACCGGCTCACTTTTTTGGGAGCGATCTTTCTGTCGCTGGTGGCGATTATCCCGACTGCCGTCGAGCAGGGAACCGGCGTCACCACCTTCAACGGCCTGGGAGCGACCTCGCTTTTGATCCTGGTGGGCGTCGCCATCGATACTGTCAAGCAGATCCAGACCTACGTCATCTCCCAGCGCTACGAAAACATGGTGAAAAAATAACATGCCGATCCGACGGCTCATCCTGCTCGGCGCGCCTGGGGCGGGCAAGGGTACCCAGGCTCAAAAACTGATGGCCGATCTCGCTATTCCCCAGATTTCGACCGGCGACATCCTGCGCGCAGCGATCAGCAGAGGCACGGCCCTGGGGCAGGAAGCGAAGACCTACATGGAGCGCGGCGTACTGGTGCCCGACGAGGTGGTGATTGGTCTGGTGGAGCAGCGGCTCGCCGAGGCGGACGCGGCTACCGGCTGGATCCTCGATGGTTTTCCGCGCACCCCCGTCCAGGCCGAGGCGCTCGATGCCCTGCTCGTGGGACTGGGCCAACCGCTCGAAGCGGTCGTTCTCATCGATGTACCCGAAGCCCAGCTCATCGAGCGGCTGACGGGCCGCCGTAGCTGCGCCATCTGTAAACGCATCTATCATCTCCGCTTCAATCCGCCACCGCCAGGACCGCCCTACCCGAGCGAGCACCCGGATCGCCCCTGCGAACTGGTGCAGCGCCCCGACGATGCGCTCGAGGTGGTGAGCAAGCGCCAGGCCGTCTACCGCCAGTCCACCGAACCGCTCATCGCCTACTACCGCGAACAAAAAAAATTACAGGTGCTCGACGGCGACCGGCCACCGGAGATTGTCTACAGTGAATTGCGCCGGTTATTGGGTTAGTCCGTCGGCATAGCTTCCCCTTTGAGGTCTATGCTAATATCTCAGTACCGCGCGGACACGCGGAAAGCAAAGTCTGGTAACGATCAGGGGGCTCTTTCGGTTCGAGATGGCAGTTCTTTGCTCGTTTCGGAAATCGTCGGTTTCGATTGGGGTCGGCGAATGTCCAACCGCTCAACCTATCGGTAAGGTCGCTGCTTTGTCCTTGTCGATCGGTTTTTTTCGTTTTGGAGACAAGCAGTGACTTTATTCGTGGGTAACCTGCCCTTCTCAGCCACGGAGCAGGAAATTATTGAGGCGTTCACCGAGTACGGTGAAGTCAAGTCCGTTAAAATCCCGATGGATCGTGAAACTGGCCGCCCGAGGGGTTTTGCCTTCGTCGATCTCGAATCGGAGACAGCCGAGCAGGCAGCAATCGACGATCTCGATGGGGCAACCTGGAACAACCGGGAAATCCGCGTTAACAAAGCTGAACCTCGTCGCGGCGGTAGCGGCGGCAGTGGTGGCGGTGGCAATCGCGGCGGCGGTGGCGGTGGCTATCGCGGCGGTGGCGGCGGTGGCGGCAACCGCGAACGCCGTTACTGAGCACAAGTATTTTCTGAGCGAAACCCGGCGTAGATGTCTACGCCGGGTTTTTTCATCTGGTGAGCGCCGCAAAACGAATCTGCAGGTAGTCGTCCTGCATCCGGGCACCGTTCGGTTGCAGAGCAGCGAGCGACTGCGGCAGCACAAGGTTGCGGCGATGGTTGCCGATACGAATGTTGAGTTCGTCGCCGGTCTTGGCCAGATGCACCTCCGACTTGGGCACGCCGGGCAGGTAGAGATCGAGGCGGTAGATCCCTTCTTCTTGAACCACCTTTAAGGTTGTCTCGACGTACAGCACCGCCGCCGGATCGCTCTCGCCGTAGAGATCACCTTTGAGGCGTTCAAGGGCGGCGATACCGACCATTTCTTCTTGATAGAGGGGGATCTCGCGCACCGGCAGGGGAGAAAAGTTGTCGTGGATCTGCTGCCGGTAGATCTGCTGCGATTGTTTCCAGCGCTGAAAGTAAGGATCCTGTACGTCGTCGGGGATGATCCGGTTGGCGATCACAAGGTCGGTGGCGACGTTGTAGAGGCTCAAGTAGGCGTGGGCGCGCAGGGATTCTTTGATCACCATCTTTTCGGGATTGGTGACCAGGCGCACCGAGGTCAGGGTGTTGTCGGTGAGAATGCGCTCGAGCGCCTCGATCTTTTCGTAAAATTCGTAGGGCGCGTCGATCACCTCGGCGTTGGGCAGGGGAATACCTGCCACCCGCCGCGCCACCGGGTCAAAGATGGGGGTGAGCACCTTGGCAATGCCCTGCATCGGCTTGAAGAACTTGCGCACGTACCAACCGGACACCTCCGGCAGGCTGAGCAGGCGCAGAGCGGTGCCGGTCGGTGCCGAGTCGATGATGAGTACGTCAAAATCCGCTTCGTCGTAGTGCCGCTTGACGCGCACCAGCGAAAAGATTTCGTCCATCCCCGGCAAAACCGCCAGCTCCTCCGCCTGGATCCCTTCGAGTCCCCGTGCCTGGAGTACCTGGGTGATGTACTTTTTGACCGAACCCCAGTTTTCTTCCAGCTCGACGAGGGCGTCCAGTTCCGCTGCCCAAAAATTTTCACTCACCTGCCTGGGTTCATGCCCGAGAGGCTGATCGAGGGAGTCGGCGAGGGAGTGCGCCGGGTCCGTCGAGAGCACCAGCGTCCGATAACCCAACTCGGCGCAACGCAGACCGGTCGCCGCCGCCATGCTCGTCTTGCCGACGCCGCCCTTGCCCGTCATCAAGATGATCCGCATCTTGTCGCGCCTGTGCTCTGTCTGGTTCTGGGTCATCGGGCCGGCACCTGTCTTAAGAATCCTTAATTTTCATGGTATAGGTATTCGGCGCTCTGGAGCCGCTCCAGAGCGCCGAAGTTGCAGCTCTATAAATCCGCCTACTGGAGGGAGAAGGTGATGGGCACCCGCACCCACGCCGCTACCGCTTCTTCCCCACGATGCGCTGGCTCAAAGCGCGTCCGCTTCACCGCCTCGATTGCCGCCTGGTCCAACTCTGCATGACCAGACGAACGCACCACCTGCACCTCCCCCACACTCCCGTCCGCGTTGATGTACGCCTTGACGATCACCTTGCCTTCCCAGTTGTTCTGCTGGGCTATCTCCGGATAGTCCGGCTGCACCGCTCCTTTGGGCCGCGCATTCACCAACGGCGGCGCGGGGGAGGCGGCGGTGCCTCCACAGGCGCACTGCCTCCACTGCCGTTATCGACGCCCGTCGGGCTGGTGCTGCCGTTGTCGTTGCCTGAATCGGTGCCGTAACCGGTGCCCCGCGAACCCGCAATTTGACTCTCCGAGACGGTCGATTCACTGGGAGTGGTCGCCTTGGTGCTGAGAATCGGACGGGAGGCTTTTGCTTTTTGAGGGGCACTCTGGCGGACGACTTTTTTGGTGAGCTTCGGTTCAGGGGGTTTGGGTTTGGGAGGTTCGGGTTTGGGTTTGGGGGGCAGCTTTTTTTGTTGGACCGGTGAGACCATGACGACATTCTGGGTTTTGTGCAGTTCGGGGGCTTTGGGTTCGGGCAGGCGGACCATGAACAGTCCGGCGTGCAGGATAGCGCTGCCGAGAAAGCACAGAACGATGATCTTGCCACCGCTACTTGACGTCTGTTGCCATAGCGATCCGGGTTGCATTGACCTGTCTTAGCTCATCGAGAATGTCTACAACAAAACGATAGTGGACGCGCTTGTCACCGGCGATCACCACCAGCCGGTTCGGGTCTTTGTCAAGGATAGCTTTGATCGCCGGACCGATACTTTTTTTATCGATCGGATCCTTGTTGAGAAAGAACTTGCCATCCCTGGTGACTGACAGGGTGACCTGTTCGTTGAACTGGTTGGTAATCGCTGCGGTCGCCTTTGGTAGAGGCATGTTGAGCCCCTGTTGCCGGGTCAGGAAGATCGAAGCGAGCACGAAGAACGTCAAGATCGCAAATAGAACGTCAATCAGCGGAACGACGTTGATCTCACCGGCGACGCTGCCATCGTCTTCACTGCCGCTGAATTTAACTGACATTGCTCAGTGCCCTCCCGCCTGCCATCCGCCAGCGCAACTCCAACTGTGTACCCGCCGTCTCCATCAGCGTCACCTGACGACGAGCCAACGCCCGAAACGTACTCGCAAAAATAAGCGTCACCAGCGCCACGATCATCCCCGTCGCCGTCGCTATCAACGCCTCGGAGATGCCCCCAGCCACCTCCAGACCCTTGCTGGAATTCTCGGTGCCCAGACCCAACGACGCAAACGAGTTAATCAGACCCAGCACCGTCCCCAACAAACCCAACAAAGGCGAGAGCGTCACAATCGTGTCCAGCACCGAGACAAAGCGCTTGAGCTTGGGAATCTCGCCTTTGGCTGCCCCTTCGAGAGCCAGGCGAAAAGCAGTCTCGTCGTCGGTCTTGATCGACAGTGCCGAGCCGAAGATGCGGCCAAGGGGAATGTCTGCGTTTTCGTTTATCAGCTTTCGCAGTTGCTCCGGTTGCCAGCGCTCGTCAGCGAAGGCTTGTTCGACGAAGGCTTTTTGCCTGGGCAACAGCCTTGTCCAGTAGAGGATGCGCTCGATGATGATCGCCAGCGAAATCAATGACAAGAGCAGCATCGGGTACATGACGATGCCGCCGCGAAAAAACCATTCGATTACTGCCATGTCTCCTCCCAGTAGCTAGAGTTCTCCAGTTGTCTTGTAGCGCAAAAACGACAAAAAGGAAGCTCCTCACAAACATTCGCAGCGCAGGCTCGACCATTTACTGTATCGAAAAACTGCTCCGGTTGCAGGTAAAGTTGCAAATTTTGGTCCAGGCATGGCCAGTATCGCCTGCCCCAGTATAATGAGCCCAGGATTTGCAAAGGAGCACCCCTTGAGCACCGTCGTCTCTCCCGCCCAGGTGGCGATTGCCTTTGTCGTGGCTGCGATCGCCGGTATCGCCGCTTTGTTGCTGGCGACTGCCCTGGCCAAATAACCAACCACCTATGACCCGCTCTGCAGCTTTTTCTGGCCGATCGCGGCGGAACCTGCCGGTGCCGCTGGTCCTCGGTCCCGCCCTGGGCCTTTTGCTGGTCGCTGCCTTCGCTGCCCTCGCTGCCGTTCACCTGTGGCACCTGTGGCAGTTTCAGAGTGCCCAGTTTGCCCACTTGAACGAACTGGAGACGGTTCTTGCCCACGCCAGGGTCCAAAAGGAGCAGCGGCAGGCGGATCTGGCCCGCCGCTTCGATCCGCACCAGTTGCAGCCGCTGCTGCGGGAGCGCTACGGCTGGGTGGATCCGCGCGATCTCATCGTCCGGCTCCAGCCTCCAGCCAAAAAATAGCGCCCGCACCTAGCGCGCCCGCTCGCTGCGGGTAGAGGCGCTGCGCTGCAGGTCTCTCAGCCAGTCTGAGATCTGGCGCGAGAGTTGTTGGACGCCGATGCCGGTTTCGCTAATCAGGTGCCGGAACTGGCTTGCGTAAAAATCGACGGCCCGCTCGAACTCGGCGGTGGGCGGCGGCTCTTGCCCCCGGCGCACGTAGTTGCCACTGATAATCCGATCAAAGTCTCCCGCCTGGATCCAGCGCGTCAACTCGGAGACGCGGCGCACCGCGTAGGGGTGGGTAGTGCCCATCTCACCAAAAAAGCGCAGGCCGCGATCGAGATAATCGTCCCAGCTCTCGTACTGGCTCGCTTGCTGGATGAAGGCATCGACGTTGAGGCCCTCGACGTTGCCGCCCGCCAGTTTCATCAAAGTCCGGCAGTGGATGCGCGGGTCGCGGACGACCAGAGCTGCCGCCCGGTCGCAGGTCAGCTCCGAAGCGCGCGACCATTCCAGCAAAATCAAAGTGATTGCCTGGAGCGGCAGTCCGCTCAAGGGCGGTAGCGGCAGGGTGTTCCAGCTAATCTGCAACAGCAAGAATAAAACCGTGCGGTAGAGCACATGCTCGGAGAGAATGTGGCCGACCTCGTGGGCGAGTACCGATTTGAGTTCGTCCTTGTCGAGGATCGAGGTGAGGCCAGAGTTGAGAATGACGATGGGCCGATCCGCACCGTAGGCCATCGCGTTGACCTGGGGAGTCTGCAGCAGATACAGCTCGTAGACGCTGGGCAGATCGAGGGTGTCAAGGCAGCTGAGATACGCCTGGTAGAGCTGGGGCAGTTGATTGGGACCGAGCCGGATGCCGTTACCGAGCAGATCCTGCTTGATCGAGCGCTCGAAACCGAACTCGAAGAGCTTTTTGACCAAAACGTCGATAAAAGGAATCTGCTTGAGGGCAGCGGTGGCGGCGCGATCGGCGGGGTGCTCGTAGGCTTTGGGGCTGATGCCGGTGAGCCGGTAGGGCGTGGGCGCGGTGCTACTGGTCATACGGAACCGTCGAAATCGGATGCCCTATTGTGGCCTGTTCTATGACTTTTCGTCCTGCAACAACTGCTGCAGATGGGTCAAAGCCACTTCGAGGCCAACGGCCCTGGACGCCTTAAATAAAATCCGATCGCCCGGTTGCGCCGTCGCCGCCAGATACGTGGCGATTGTCCGGTGATCGGGCAGGGAAGTGCTTGCCATCCCCTGGGCCCCTGCGAGCAGCGCAGCCGTATCCTCCCCCGCCTCCAGGACCACCAGCTCATCGATCCCGAGAGCACGGCATTGCTTGCCTAGCCGGTGGTGCAGCGCGTAGCTGAAATCGCCTAACTCGCGCATCTGACCCAGTACGGCGATGCGGCGTCCGCCCGGCAGTTGGGCGAGCCATTCGAGGGCGGCGCGGGCCGACTCCGGGGCGCTGTTGTAAGTTTCGTCGATGAGTTGTATGTCTTCAGACAGCGTCAGCAGGCGGCTACGGCCCTCCGGCAGTTGCAGGTCTTTTAGGCCGGAGCGCACCTGTTCCAGATCCAGCCCGAGCTGAACGGCGACGGCGAGGGCGGCGATAAAGTTGAGCAGATTGTGGCGGCCCGGCAGCGGCGGCACAAAAGGAACGCCCCGCACCCAGAGCAACTGGCCGTCGAAGTGGCCGGTCAGATCGGCGTCACTGCCTTCTAAGCCAAAAGTCTGCACCCTGCCTCCCCAAAAGCGGCGGGCCGTCGCCAGCAGCCTCTCATCCTCGGCGTTGAGGATGGCAACCCCTATATCGGTGGCAAGAGCCGCCAACAGTTCGCACTTGGCGGCGGCGATCGCCTCGTAGGAACCCAGCCGTCCGATGTGGGCGCTGCCGATGTTGGTGATGAGTCCGACCGTAGGAAGTGCGCAACGGGCGAGCCGGTCGATCTCGCCGGGTCCGCGCATCCCCATCTCGACGACGCAGAAGCGATGAGCAGCGTTCAAGCCCAAAAGCAGCTTCGGCACCCCGACATCGTTGTTTTCGTTTTTGGGCGGAGCGAGCACCGGACCGGCGGTGGCGAGTACGGCGCGGATGAGTTCGCGGGTGGTGGTCTTGCCCACCGAGCCGGTAACGGCGACCACCGGCAGCGCGAAGTGCTCCCGCCACCAGCGGGCCAGCGCCTGGTACGCGATGAGCGTATCGGCGACCAGCAGGTGGGGCTGCGGTACGGGCCGCTCGACGATGGCGAGAATGGCTCCCTGCTCGAACGCCTGCCCTACGTAGTCGTGGCCGTCGAAGCGCTCGCCCCTCAGCGCCACAAAGAGCGACCCGGCCCCCAGGCTGCGCGTGTCGGTACTGACGCCCCAGACGCGCTCCGGCAACTGCCCGCCCCCAAGAACGGCGGCAAGTAAGGCTCCAAGTGCAGCGGTCTCGATCGTAAACACCTCAGAACGCCGCTGTGCGCAGCAGCCGTTCAGCCGCCTTGACGGCCTGGCCTCGCAGATCCCAGGCGATGCTCATCAGTTCCTGGCCAACGTGCAGGTGCTGGTAGTCGTAGTTCTGGGTAAAGTAGCGCAACTCGTCGAGGGCGTCTCCGAGTTGATTGAGGCCGTGAAACAACAGCTCCGCCACCAGCGCCGCCCCGGCGGGATTGGGTCTTGAAGCGAAGAGGGTGCGCGCCTGCTGGTAGTACTGCTGGCTGCGCTGGAGGTACGCCTCGAACTGGCCTATCAATTCGTCGTCGTAGGGGTCGTAAGAAAGTTCGTCCAGCTGGCGCTCAAAAGGCCGCACCACCTTCTGGATAGCGGCACTCACCGGCTGGTAGATTTCTTTGAGCCAACTCAGCCGCTCGTTGTCCTCGGAGACTCCCCGGCCCGCCGGAGCGCGGGGCACCGTCTGGGTAGCGGTCACTCCCCGCTCGCTGTCGCGGGCCAAAAGCCGGTCGTAGGAGCGCCGCCGCTCCGGTTCGCTTAAAACCTCGTAGGCTTCGTTGAGCGAAACCATCCGCTGATGACCGGCAGGCGCACCGGTATCGGGGTGGTGCTGCTTGGCCAGTCGCCGGTAGGCAGCGCGGATCTGCTCCGTCGTCGCCGACGGGTCGATGCCCAGGGTCTGGTAGTGCGTCGGTTTATCCACCTCACCAGTTTAGGCGTTCGAGATACGCCGCGAATGTTCGCAGGCGGCAATCGGCGCGCTGCTTTGAGAGCCATTCATCTAGGGCTTGAGTTGATCGAGGGCGAGATTCAGGGCCAGAACATTGACGCGGGGTTCACCAAAGATATTGAGAAACCGGCCCTCCGTATGGGCGGCGACAAGTTGCCTCACGAGTGCCGGATCGAGGTTGCGCGCCCGGCCCACCCGGCCCACCTGCACCTCTGCTCCTGCCGGGGTGATATCCGGGTCGAGCCCCGATCCCGACGTCGTAACGAGGTCGATGGTCGGCTTGCTGCCGTTTTCGGTGGTGAGGGCAGTGACATCGCCCTGTACCCGCTCGATCAGCTTTTTGTTCGTCGCCCCGTACTGACTGGCTCCGGAAGCTTCTGCCTTGTAGTCGATCGAACTGGGCCGGCCATGAAAGTAGCGCGGCGAGGTGAACTTCTGGCCAATCAGGGCGGAGCCCACCGCCTCGCCTCTGGCATCTGTGACCAGCGAACCGTTCGCCTGACGGGGAAAAGCGAGCTGGGCGAAGACGGTGACGATGAGCGGATAGGCAAGGCCGCAGGCGATCCAGAAGAAGATCGTCATCCGCACGCTGGTCGTGATTTCTTTAAGAGCAGACATCACTCAGGTTCTCCAGTATTAAACGAGGCCAACCGCGCTCACCAGCACGTCGATGAGCTTGATCCCGATAAAAGGAACGATCAGACCCCCGACGCCGTAGATGAGAATGTTGCGCGTCAGTAGCTCGTCGGCGGTGAGGGGCTTAAATTGCACCCCGCGCAGAGCAAGCGGGATGAGCGCCGGAATAATCAAGGCATTGAAGATCAAAGCCGAAAGAATCGCCGAAGTCGGGCTGGTGAGGCCCATGACGTTGAGGGCTCCAATGCCCGCAGCCGAGAACATCGCCGGGATGATCGCGAAGTACTTGGAGACGTCGTTGGCGATGCTGAAGGTCGTGAGGGCACCACGGGTGATCAAAAGCTGCTTGCCGATCGTCACCACGTCGATGAGCTTGGTCGGGTCCGAATCGAGATCGACCATGTTGGCCGCTTCTTTGGCAGCCTGGGTGCCGGAGTTCATCGCCACCCCCACATCCGCCTGCGCTAGAGCCGGTGCGTCGTTGGTGCCGTCGCCGGTCATCGCCACGAGCTTGCCCGCAGCCTGGTTTTCGCGGATCACCCGGATCTTGTCCTCGGGAGTCGCTTCGGCGATAAAGTCGTCTACCCCTGCCTCGGCGGCAATCACACTGGCGGTAATCCGGTTGTCGCCGGTGAGCATGATCGTCTTGATGCCCATGCGCCGCAACTCCTCGAAGCGCTGGCGGATACCGGGCTTGACGATGTCTTTAAGATAAATGACGCCATAAATTTCTGTGCCCTGGCAGACGGCGAGCGGCGTGCCTCCCAGGCGCGAGACCCGCTCGGTGGCCGCTTCGAGATCGGCGGGCACCCGGCCCCCCTGGGCAATCACAGAGCGCTTGATCGCATCGACCGCTCCCTTGCGCACGCTGCGGCCATCGGCAAAATCCGTCCCGCTCATCCGGGTCTGGGCGGTAAATTCGATCCCCACGGCCCCCTCCGGGCTGTAGCCCCCCACTGCTCCCAGTTCACCTGCCAGGCGCACCACCGACTTGCCCTCGGGTGTGGTGTCAAAGAGCGAAGCGGCCCAGGCGACGTTTGCCACCGCCAGCGGGCTGTGATCGCCCACAGGGACAAATTCGTCCGCCAGGCGGTTTCCGAGGGTGATCGTGCCGGTCTTGTCGAGGATCAAAGTGCCCACGTCCCCCGCCGCCTCTACCGCCTTACCGGAGGTGGCGATCACGTTGAACTGGGCGACGCGGTCCATACCGGCGATACCGATGGCACTGAGCAGCCCCCCGATCGTGGTCGGAATCAGGGCCACCAGCAGCGCCACCAGCGTCGCGATGCTCACTGGAGCCTGGACAAAGTTGGCAAAGGGCGGCAGGGTGGCGACGACGATGAGAAAGATAAGCGTCAGGACCGCCAGCAGAACGGTGAGGGCGATCTCGTTGGGGGTCTTCTGCCGCTTTGCCCCCTCCACCAGGGCAATCATCCGGTCGATGAACGCCTCGCCCGGATTGGCGACGATGCGGATGCGCAGGGTGTCGGAGAGGATGCGCGTCCCGCCTGTCACCGTACTCGCCACATCCGAGCCGGGTTCTTTGATAACTGGAGCGGACTCGCCTGTGATCGCCGATTCGTCCACCGAGGCGACGCCGTCTAGAACTTCGCCGTCGCCGGGGATGAGATCCCCAGCTGACACCAGGACGACATCCCCCTTGCGCAGTTGGGTGGAGGAGACCTCCTCGATCTGCCCGTCCGCTGCCACCCGCCGGGCGAGCGTATCCTGCCTGGTGCGGCGCAGCGCGTCCGCCTGGGCTTTACCCCGTCCCTCGGCTACCGCCTCGGCAAAGTTGGCAAACAGCACCGTCACAAACAAGATTGCCGTGATCAAAGCGTTGAGCAACCGCGAATTGGATTGCGCGCCGAAGAGATCCGGTTGGAGGGTGATGGCGAGGGTGACGAGGGTGCCCAGGGCAACGACGAACATCACCGGATTTTTGTAGAGCGTCAGCGGGTTGAGCTTGACAAACGACTCGACGATCGCCCGCTGGTAAATCCCCGTACTATCCGTAGTACGCCGTTTGAGGGAGCGGCTGGTAGCGGAAGCAACGGGACTTTGGGGTCTATTTTTCAGTTGCATGACAGGTTCCTAAAACGTCTTACCGGCGAGATTGGCGAAGAATTCGGCGATCGGCCCCAGGGCGGCAATCGGAAAGAGCGTCAGTCCACCGAGGATGAGGATCGTACCGGCGGTGACCGCTCCAAAAAGGGGCGTATCGGTGCGCAGGGTGCCGGGAGTCTCCGGCACCGGCTGTTTTTTCTGCAGGCCGCCCGCCAGAGCCAGCAAGGCGATGATCGGTGCGTAGCGCCCCAGAAGCAGAACGAGCGCACAGGTGAGGTTCCACCAGGGCACGGCACTGGTCAGACCGCCCAGGCCGGAGCCATTGTTTGCGGCTGCCGAAGTGTACTCGTAGAAGGGCTCCATAAGCCCGTGGTAGGACGGATTGCCAAGGGAGATGAGCCCAGGGATGGCCACGGCGATCGCTGTCGGCACTTTGGTGATGATGGGCTGAATAAGAAAGATCACGCTTGCAAGCGCGACTTCCCGCTTCTCGATCTTGCGACCAAAGACTTCCGGGGTCCGCCCGACCATCAAGCCGGTGACAAAGACAGCGATGATCAAGAACACCAGGATGTAGGCGAGTCCGGTGCCCTGGCCGCCCCAGATCACCTGCATGAACATGTTGAAGATCGTTGCCAGCAGCGCCAGGGGCGTCAGCGAATCGTGCATCCCATTCACTGCTCCGGTCATCGTCCCGGTGGTGGAGGTGGCAAAGAGGGCAGTCTGTGCCCAACCAAAGCGGACCTCCTGGCCCTCGAAGTTGGGATTGGCACTGCCTAGAACGGCATTCAAGGTTGGATTGCCAAAAAATTCGCTGGTGGCGGCGACACCGACCAGGGCGACAAACAGCACGAAGATGGTCCAGAAAATGACCCAGCCCTGCTTCTTGTTGCCCGCCATGACCCCGAAGGTGTAGATGAAGGCGGTGGGAATCGAGAGCATCAGCAGGATCTGCACCAGGTTGGTAAAGGGGTTGGGATTTTCGTAGGGGTGAGCAGAATTGACGCCGTAGGAGCCGCCGCCGTTTTCACCCAGTTGCTTGATGCTCTCCATCGAGGCGAACGGCCCGGTAAAGAGTTTCTGGGTGGCGACGGTCCCGGTCTTGTTGTCCACCGTCGTCTGATAGGGGTCGGTGAGCTTTACCTCAGTCAGGGCGCTCAAGTTCTGCGGCACCCCCTGGCTCAAGAAGACGACCGCAAAGACAATCGAGATCGGCATCAAGATCCGCGAGATCGAGCGGGTGAGATCGACGTAGAAGTTGCCCATGGGCCGACCAAGAAGCCCACGGATAAAGGCAACCCCCACCGCCAGACCGGTTGCAGCCGAGGTGAACATCAAAAATTGCAGCCCGGCCATCTGGGCAAAATGGCTCGTCCCCGTCTCGCCGGAATAATGCTGCTGGTCGGTATTGGTCAAAAACGAGATCGCCGTGTGCAGAGCCGTATCCGGGCTCATCCCGGCAATCGCATTCGGATTGAAGGGCAGGCTTCCTTGAAACAGCAAGATCGTGAAGACCGGCACGAACATCGCGAGGTTGCTCACCAGCACCGCGCGCGCGTAAGTCCACCAATCCATATCCGCCGCCGAATCGACTCCCCCCAACCGGTACACCAGCCCCTCGATCGGATCAAAGAGCGGATCGAGCCAGGTCCGCTCGAACTGAAAGACCCGCGCCATGTACGTTCCAAACAAAGGCACGATCGCCACCATCAAGGCGATCGTGACCGCAATCTGCAAAAAACCCTCAGTGGCCATTGCCTGTCTCCCCTAAAACCATTCCGGCTTGACCATGACCACCAGCAGGTAGACGGCCAGACCAACAGTCATCACCAACAGCAATCCCAGCGGCAGCGTCATGCACGGTACTCCTGATTCAAAAACGCTTCGATTTCTCCATTGATTCACACCAATTTTGGCCGTTACAACTGTGAAGAAACATCTCTGGTTCGGCGATATATATCAGTTGATATATGCGCCACTTTCGAGCAGAATATCTGCAAACTTGCAGGCCCAAATTAAGATGCAGGGCTCCTCAATCTTGCTGCAGTGGAGCGAGAGGTTATTTACCAGTTGAGGCGAACGTGCTCGGCGATGGGACCAAGGGCGAGCACCGGAAAATAGCTCAGGCCACCGGTGATGAGTATGACTGCGATCAAAAAGCCAGCAAACTGCGGCGTCGCTGAGGGCAGGCTGCCAGAAGTGGCAGGACGGCGGACCTGTTTTGCGAATTGCCCTGCGAGTGCCAGGGCAATCACACCCTGGCCAAAACGGCCCAGCATCATCGCAATCGCGGTGGTCAGATTGTAAAAGGGGCTATTGGCATTCAGACCGGCAAAGTTCTGGCCGTTGTTGGCAAAGCTGCTGCTATAGGCGTAGAGAATTTCGCTGAAGCCGTGAAAGCCGCTGTTGGTGACAAGCCCTGCTCGGCCTTCGGCGGTGCTCACAGCCAGGGCCGTGAGCGACAGCACCGCCAACGGCCCAAGCACGATGTAAAGAGCGACGAGCTTGATTTCCACGATGCCGATGCGCTTGCCCAGATATTCCGGTACGATCCCCACCATCAGGCTGGCGACAAACAGCGCCACTACCTGCACGACGATCAGGCTATAGAGGCCCGTGCCCAGTCCGCCGTAGATAATTTCACCCAGGAGCATATTCACCAGTGGCACCGCGCCGCCCAGCGGCAGGTAACTGTCGTGCATCGAGTTGTAGGAGCCGGTAGCCCCGTTGGAGGTCGTGATCGCTCCCAACACCGAACCGCCGATGCCAAAGCGGACCTCCTTGCCTTCCAGGTTGCCGTCGGGCAGGATATTGGCGAGTGCGGCAATTTGTGGATTGTTCGCCTGCTCTATCCAGCCGCAGGCCAGTAGACCAAGCAGGAACAACACCGTCATCACCCCGAAAAGCATCCAGCCTTCCCGTGGCCGCCCGATGAGCCGCCCGAAAGTGCAGGTCAAGGCAGCAGGCAGAACGACGATGGCCAGCATTTCCAGAAAATTGCTCAGCGAAGTCGGGTTCTCGTAGGGATGGGCGGCATTGACGTTGAAGAACCCGCCGCCGTTGGTGCCCAAATTTTTGATGAATTCAAGGGCAGCCACCGGTCCCTGGGCGATCACCTGCTGTCGGCCTTCGAGGGTGGTAACGGCAGTATAAGGATCAAAGTTGAGGGGTACACCCTGCCAGACCAGTACCAGACCGCCTGCCAGAGACAGTGGCAACAACACCCACAGCGACGCGCGGACAATGTCTACCCAAAAATTTCCCAGTTCTGTACTTTGCTGCCGGGCCAGACCGCGAATAAAGGCAATCCCCACCGCCAGCCCGGCAGCCCCGGCCAGAAAGTTTTGAGCGCTCAGCCCCACTATCTGGCTGATATAGCTCATCGTCGTCTCGCCGCCATATGCCTGCCAGGTGGTAGTCGTGGCGAAGCTAATCGCTGTGTTCGATGCCAGATCGGGGGTGAGCGGTGTCGTCAGATAGCTCGCTGGTCCTCCAGGAAGCACCGACTGCAGGCGCAGCAATCCATAGAGCACCAGCGAACCGCCCAGGCCAAACAGAACAAAGCACAGGGCGTAGCGCTTCCAGTCCATCTGCTCGGAGATATCGACGCCGAACAGCCGCAGGAGCCAGCGCTCCACCGGTCGTAGCAGCGGATCGAGCAGGGTCTTTTCGCCCTCGAAGACTAGAGCGAGGTAGGTGCCGACAGGCTGAACCAGCAAGGCGACCACCAGCAAGAAGATCCCGTACTGCAGCAAGTTCGCCCCACTCATCGATCGTCAGTCCTCCAGAATGCAGGTAACAGGGCGCTCATCGGCTCCCCAGCGCGTCGAGGGCCAGATTAAGCTGCAGAACATTCACCTGCGGCTCACCCAAAAAGCCCAGCACTCGCCCTTCGATCTGCTGTTCGACCAGAGCGTGGACACGGGCAGGTGCGAGACTGCGGGCACGGGCCACTCGCCCAGCCTGATAGTGGGCCGCCGCCGGAGAAATATCCGGATCGAGCCCGGAGCCCGAGGCCGTTATCAAGTCGATAGGTACGGGCGCGGTGTTGGTCGGATCGGTGGCCCGCAGGTGAGCAATGCGCCCGCGCCCCTCCTGGGTCAGCTTCTCGTTGGTAGGCCCGAGGTTAGAGCCCGACGAAGCAGCCGCGTTGTAGGGCGCAGGGGTTGTGGCCGAAGGGCGGCTCCAGAAATAGCGTGGGGAGGTAAATTCCTGGCCGATGAGTCGGGAGCCGACGATCCGTCCGTTGCGGGTTACCAGACTGCCGTGCGCCTGAAAAGGAAAAGCCAGACTTGCTATCCCCGCGAGCAGCAGTGGATAGACGATGCCGGTGAGCAGCGTTAGAACCATCACCGACAGTAGCGCTGGCCGAAGTTGCGTCCACATAAGTCTCTCTACTCAGAACGTGCGGCGAGGGCTGGTTCTTCGGAGCCGGTGGACACTTCGTCAGAATCTGCCACCAGTGCCTGCTCGGTCGCCGGCTCTACCGCCAGCCATCCGCAAAACACAACCAGTGCCCCCGCCCCGGCGAAGAGCGCCAATATCCAGAGCAGGCAAACAACGTCCGCCATCCGCTTTCCCTCTTTGGGCCGCTTTCTTTATTAGATAGCGGCCTCTGCGCCGGCAACGAGCCACCCGCCAAAGTGTAGCGGAACGTTCTATATCACCCAGTGTGGATTGCAGGGACATCAAAATTTCGTCAAGACCAGCACAATGAGACTTTCGACCGTCTAGGATCAGCTTCGGGTTATTGGGGCGGGAGTGATAACGGGAGACAGCTCGGGGTGCTTCCGCGAGCACGCAACCATGTTTACAGAAGCAAAGGTGAAGATCGAACTGCTCAAACGGCGTTTGCAACATAAGAGCTTTCTTCTGCTTCGCTGGCAGGAGAGGTTGCTCGCTGGCTACTGGTTCGTGCCGTCGTCAATGGCGATCGCGGCTGTCGCGCTATCAAGCGTTATGCTCGCCATCGACAGGCTCAATACCGCTCCGTGGACGGGCCTGATCGCAGAAGGCTATTTCGGCGGACCAAACGGTGCCTTGATGCTGCTTTCTACCGTGGCCGGTTCAACGATCACCGTTGCTGGCACGGTATTTTCGGTCACCCTTGTCGCTCTAGCTCTCGCCTCGCAGCAGTTTGGGCCACGGGTACTGCGCAACTTTATGCAAGATATTCATTACCAATCGGTGCTGGGCACCTTCGTCGCGACGTTCATCTACTGCTTACTGATTCTGCGCACCGTTCGGGTGGACCCGCCCGGCACCTTCGTCCCGCATCTTTCGGTAGCAGTGGCCATTCTGCTTGCCCTGGCGGGCATTGTCGTGCTCATCTACTTCATCCACCATGCTGCCACTTCGATCAATGCCTGGCATATTATCCGGGAAATCAGCGGCGAACTAGAGGAAAATATTATCTATATGTTTTCTGGAGCACTTGGCCAGGCTGGCTCGACTACTCGATCAGGCGATAGGATCGATCGCAAGGACGCTCAGCAAGGCCGGTCTATTCCGGCACAGGTGAGCGGCTACATTCGCTCGATCGATTACCAGCATCTGCTTCGCCTTGCAAGAGAACACGATCTCTTGCTGAATGTATGTTTGCGCCCTGGCAAATTTGTCGTTTCTGGCAGTGAACTTGCAATTGTCTGGCCTGCAGAGCGCGCTTCCCGCCGACTAATCGTACAGATCAGCGAGGCTTTTATTCTGGGTCGGGAGCGCACACCTTTTCAAGACGTCGAGTTTTCGATCAAGCAGCTGGTGGAAATTGCGATTCGCGCTATCTCGCCTGCGATCAACGACCCTTTCACGGCGATCCGCTGCATCGACCAGCTCTGTGCGGCCCTCTGCAGCCTTGCTGAAAAAGACTTTCCCTCTGGCCGCATCTACGACGGCGACCATCGCCTGCGGGTGATGGCCGACCAGGTAACGTTTCTTGAATTGCTCGACGACGCCTTCCACCAGATCCGCCAGTACAGCCGTACAGACGTAGCCGTAACGATCCGGTTGCTAGAAGCGATCACTACCATTGCTGAACATGCCCATTTGGACATGAACCGAGCCGCCCTGCTGCATCATGCTGAAATGATTGCATCTAGCCAGACCGCCCAGATTTACGAGCCATTCGACCGCGAGGACATCGCTCGACAGTACGGCTTAGCGCTGCAGACCTTGCAGCAAAAGTGAATGGCCCTTTACGTCCCGCAGCGCTCGCGGGTGAGTTTGCTGGTGCGCAGATTCTTTAACCACAGCAGAATGCTGCGGCAGCCAGCCCGGTCTCCCTGTCTATAAAGCCGCTCCGCCACTATGAGCAAATCCTCAAAAATTCCACAGCACTCGCTCAAATCTGGTAGAGAAGCGGATCGGTCCACTGCACAAATAAGACGAATTGCCTGACGGAAGTCTTCGATTGCTTCCAGCAGCCTGTCTGTACTGAAGTAGGTAAAGGCGCGGTTGTAGTAGGCTTCTGGTCTACCGGGATTGAGCCGCAACGACTGGGTATAGTCGGCAATCGCTGCTGAGTCTTTTCCCAACTGGCTATGACACAGCCCACGGTTGAAGAACGCCTCCCAATCGTTCGGAGCAAACCGGATCGCCTCACTGAAGTCGGCGAGCGCCCGGTTGTAATGTCTGAGATCCCAGTACACGGAGCCGCGATTGTAGTACGACTCGGAATCTTCCGGGTTCAAGCGGATTGCCTTGTTAAAGTCAGATAAAGCGCCTCGCTTGTCCCCCAGCCTGTCACGGGCCACTCCCCGATTGAACTGGGCACCGGCAAATGCTGGAGCCAGCCGCAACGCCTGAGTGTAATCGTCGATTGCTCCCTGACAATCTCCGACGTGCAACCGGGCGGTACCACGGTTGTTGAGGGCGAGGGCGTCTTTTGGAGCAAGCCTTATAGCCTCGGTATAATCGGCGATCGCTCCGTGCCAATCATCGAGTCCCTGGCGAGCAACACCACGATTAACGTAGGCACTGATAAACCCCGGCTCGAAGAGCAAGGCATAGTTATATTCGACAATCGCCTCACCGTGTTCTCCTTTACGCAACCAATCGTTGGCGAGCTGAAAATGGGTTTGTGCCCCTTTAGATTGCATGATGGTTTCTCCATTCCTGCCAACAGCCAATACCTGCTCAGTGCTCTTTTAAGTGGAAATACCAGATAGCAAGAGCAACCGCTGCAATAGCTAACATTGAAGTTTTCTCCTAGGATGCGTTGTCTTGGCGCAATTTGATCGAGATGCGAGGAGTGGCTTTGACCACGTATAGGCAACGTCCCATCCACTCAGTAGCATCTAGAAGACGAACGGCCTTTTCTTCATCCTCGCCGTTGTTCAAGTTTACAAAAGCATAACCGTGAGCACGACCAGTCTCTTGCTCCCTGGGCAGCATGAGCTGTTCAAGAACACCGTAGCCTCGGAAAAGAGATTCAATCGCTTTCTCTGTCACACTTGTGGACAAGTTTCCGACGTAAATAGTCATGGAGTTGACCAGAATCAGGGTTTCTTTGACGAACAACTGTGATGTAGTTGGTTGTCTATTCTATTGAATCGCGGCTCTGCTCAAGAAAGTATCAAGCTTGGCTTCTTCTGGGTAAGTGAACTGTAAAATCGGTGCTTTCCGTTGTGTGCGAATGGACCTGAAAAAGTGAGAAACGTCTCTTCAATCGGATTTGAGTCGATAGCCCACTCTAGGTTCGGTAACCAGATGACGTGGCCTGGCGGGATCGGCTTCCAGTTTGTGCCGCAACTGCGCCATGTATACGCGCAGGTAGTGACTTTCTTTGGCATAGGACAATCCCCAGACTTCAGTCAGCAACTGCTGGTGAGTGAGAACTTTGCCTGCCTGGCGCATCAGGGTGACCAGCAGTTTGTATTCGAGGGGAGTGAGATGCACCTCCCGGTCGGCGGCGAAGACCCGCCGGTGTTCGATGTCCACGAGCAAGTCACCGGCGCGAAACACCGCTTGTCCCTGCTCAAGTCTGTTGCGAACCGAGCGGCGCAGGGCGACGCGCATCCGGGCGAGCAGTTCTCCCGCGCCGAACGGTTTGGTCAGACAATCATCCGCGCCCGCATCCAGAGCAGTGATCTTGTCGTCTTCCTTGTCGCGGGTCGAAAGCGCGATGATCGGTACCTGCGTCCATTCCCGCAATTGCCGAATCACCTCTAGCCCATCGACATCCGGCAGGCTGAGAGCCAGTAAGATCAATTCTGGTCGTCGGGTTGCTACCTGAGAAATTCCCTCGCGACCAGTTGCTGCCTCGATAAGCTTGTAGCCACAATCTAGTAGAGCGGCTTGTAAAAAGTGGCGGATTTGCCAATCGTCTTCGATGATCAAGATGATACTCAAGGTGATTGCTCTCTTGTTGGAAGGCTCGGCTGCTGGATGTTGCAATGGCGGCAGCGTTGGTCACGGAGGGCTCCAGTGCTCTGGACCTTGCCTGCTTTTCTCTGCGGCAGATTCAAAAGACAGCAGCATCAAGACGGCGGCTGAAGCGAATGTTTCAGGCGGGATGTAGAGAGGAGCGGGAATCACCTTATCGACCGAACGCAGGAATGCCAGTCGCTTGGTATCCTCCACGCGCAGACAGATCTTGACTTTTGAGCTGACGTAACGAGCGGTAAGAGCGCAGGTGAGATTGGTGAGATCGTCACAGGTACAGGGAACCACCCAGTCCGCCGCACGACCCAGCAGGCCAGTGTGAATCACACCGTTGAGCGTGTGACGATTTAAGCCATTGCCCGCGACGACAACCCGACCGAACTTAGCGGCAAGTTCACCTGCCCTCTCGGGGTCCGCTTCGAGCAGGGTGATTTTGTGGTTCTGCTCGAGCAGCGTGTGGGTAAGCGCAACACCGTAGCGCCCTCCACCAACCACGACAATACGGCTCATCTGGGATCTCCTTTCAAAAAGATGCAGCCAAGTAAAACCAGCAGCCATCAAAGCAGCAGAAATCTGAAGACTCTTGGCGATATATATCAGTTGATATATGCGCTACTTTCGAGTAGATCATTTTCAAGCTTGCAGGCCCAAATTGAGGTTCACAGGCCATCTTCTGCCTCAATCGTCGGCAATCGAACCTGATTTGACGGCCAGTTGCTTTTCGGTGCGCTCCTCCTGCAGGCGCTCGCGCTCGCGCTCGATCCGGCGGCAGGTGCGCAGGGCCCGCGCCTGGGGATTATCGAAGACCAGGGTGGCGATATAAAAGGCCCAGAGCGCGATGAACAACCAGACCCATTGATGCTCGGCGGGCAAGGACGTACCCATGAGAAATACCTGAACGCTTGATTCCATTCACCGACAGCACAGGATGCATCAGCAACAAAACAAGAGCAGCTTTAACCGGCTGATATATGCCCAAGAAATCGGCCATCGTCAGGATCTGCCTGTAGTGTTATCAAAGAAGAAAGAACGTCTTGATAGCGATGGTTCGATTCAATCCGGTTGCGGTGTATATCGCCTTGATTTTGCTTGCGATTGTCGCGGTCGAATTCTCGACGCCGCCGGAGTACATCCTGGGCTACCTCTACGTCGGTCCGATCTTGCTCTCCAACTGGTTTCTCAGCCGCCGCGCCACAGCCTGGGTAACCGGGGGCAGCGTTGTGCTGACCCTCGCCAACTTGATCGTGCCGGGTTTTGATCCGCCCAGTTCGATTGCCCTGGTAGACCGGCTGATCACCGTGGCCGCCCTGCTCACCGTCGCCTTTCTGGCGGCGAGCTACCGCCACATCCAGGAGGAGTCGCTCCATCAGCGCGCCCGCATCGAGACCCAGGAACAACTGGCCCAGGTGCGCGCCGACTTTATCGCCACCCTCACCCACGACCTGCGCACGCCGCTTTTGGGCACCCAGAGCACCCTCGCTTTTTTCAAAGACGGGCAGTTCGGTCCTACCACTGCCGGGCAGCAGGAGGTGCTCGCCGTGCTCCAAAAAAGTAACAGCCAGCAACTGGCGATGGTCGAGATGCTGCTGTCGATCTACCGCAACGACGAGCGCGGCCTGGTCCTCGAGCGCCACTTTATCGATCTCGACGAACTGTGCGCCGAGCAGTTGACGCTGCTGCAGGATCTGGCGATGAGCCGCCAGATCGATCTGCGCTACGAGGGAATCGAAGGGGCGCGCCTGGCGGTGGACGGTATGCAGTTGGGGCGGGTGGTGGCTAACCTGGTGAGCAACGCGATCAAGCACACCCCCCGCGAAGGCGAGGTGGTCGTCCGATTGCTGCACCGTCCCCGCGAGTACTGTCTGCTCGTCGAAGACACCGGTTCAGGCATAGCCGAAGCCGACTTGAGCCGTATCTTTGAGCGGTTTTACCAGTCGGACGGCACCCGCGATGTACCCGGTACGGGCCTGGGACTCTATCTTTCCCGCCAGATCGTCGAAGCCCACGGCGGGCAGATCTGGGCGGAGAATCGATCCACTGGCGGCTGCACCTTCGGGGTGAGCCTGCCGGTCGCCTCCCAGGCGGCGGTTTCTGTTGTCTAAAGAAGCGAGCACCCAGGGCAATGGCCTCCAGACCAACTGTACTACTGGTAGAAGACGACCCGGTTTTCCGCATGGGCCTCAGCCTGCTCCTCAAGAGCAGCCCGCGCTGTGTGCTGGTGGGCGAGGTCGAAGACGGCGAATCGGCCCTTAAATTTGTTCGCCGCCAGCCTGTGCAGGTGGTGCTGCTCGATATCGGCCTGCCGGGGCTGGGGGGCGAGCAGACGCTCCGGCAGCTCAAGCAGAGCCACCCCGAGATCAAAGTGCTCGTGCTCACCAGCCGCGACGAAGCGCGGTTGGTGCAGAAGATGGTCCAGGCCGGGGCGGACGGCTACTGCCTCAAGGGCATCGCCCCCGAGCACCTGCTCAGGGTGATCGAGGAGGTGAGCGCCGGCCACGGCTGGTTCGATTCAAAAGTCCTCGCCGAGTTGCGCGAAGCGCTTGGCTCCGCCGAGCAGAACCTGGCCGGTCCCACCCAGACGGTAAGCCTGAGCGAGCGCGAGCGCGAAGTGCTGCAGTGGATCGCCCGTGGGGCGAGCAATCCCGAGATTGGCCGCCACCTGCACATCTCCAGCGGCACCGTGCGCGTCCACGTCCACGCCATCTTGAGCAAACTCGGAGCGAGCGACCGCACCCAGGCGGCGGTGATCGCCATCGAGCGAGGACTTTTGCCCTACAATTCCACCGAGCAAAATTCACCATGATCAGACAATCCGACGAGCAGCCCGATCCGGAGACGCTGCTGCGCACGCTGCTGGAATTTTCGCCCGGACGGTTCAAGCTGTACCTGGGCTACGCGCCCGGCGTCGGCAAGACGCTGCGGATGCTGCAGGAGGCGCAACTGTTGGTCTGCCGGGGCGTCGATCTGGTGGTCGGCATCGTCGAGACCCACGGGCGGCCCGAGACAGCCCGGTTGCTCGAAGGTCTGGAGGTGGTGGATCCCCGGCGCGCACTCCACCAGGGCGTCACCCTCGAAGAGCTGGATCTCGAAGCGGTGCTCGCCCGCCGTCCAGCTACGGTGATCATCGACGAGCTGGCCCACACCAACGCCCCTGGCAGTTCCCACACCAGGCGCTACGAAGATGTGGAGGCGCTGCTGGCCGCCGGGATCAGCGTCATCTCGACGATGAATATCCAGCACCTGGAGAGTGTCGCCGAGACAGCTGGACGGCTTATCGGTTTTGCTGTCCACGAGCGCGTGCCGGCGCGGATCGTCCAGGCCGCCGACGAAATCCAACTGGTAGATACGAGTCCCGAAAAACTGCTCGAACGGCTGGCCCAGGGCAAAGTCGATGCGCGCTTCCAGGCAGGAGGCCAGTTTTTTCGCTCCAGCACGCTGGTCTATCTGCGGGAACTGGCATTGCGCACCGTCGCCGGACTGGTGGACGATGCGATTCTCGTCCGGCAGGGCAGCGGTGTGGCGGGACCGGCGGGGGTGCGCGAACGGCTGCTGGTGGCGGTGAGCACCAACCCGTCCTCGGCGCGGCTCATCCGCCGGGGCGCTCGGATTGCAGAGCGCTTCGACGGCGAGCTATTTGTCGTCTACGTCGATGCCGGCAATACCCCGAGCGCTGAGCAACAGCGGACCCTCGCGGAGCACCGGCAGCTATGCGAGCGGGCTGGGGGCAACTTTGTGGTCCTGCAGGGACACAATATCTCTCAGGCGCTGGTTGGCTTTGCCCTCGAAAAACACATCACCCAGGTGATCTTAGGCGAGTCGATGCGCACGCCGGTCGAGCAGCTGTTGCGCGGTTCGGTGATTAACGATCTGTTGCGCTCTACCAGCAACTTAGATGTCCTGGTCGTCGGTGAGACCGAATCGGTGGGGCCGCTGCCGCCACCGGCGAGTCCGCCCGTACCCAGCCACACCTGCTTTTTACCCGCTGCGCTGGAGCGGCAAACCCGAGGCTGTGGCCGCCACAAGATCTACCTGGGCGCGGCTCCCGGCGTCGGCAAGACCTGTGCCATGCTCCAGGAGGCCCACGACCTCAGCGCTGCCGGGGTCGATGTGGTCTGCGGCCTGATTGAAACTCACGGACGGGCGGAGACAGCCGCCCTGATTACCGGGCTGGAGGTGATCCCGAGGCGTCAGCTCACCTACCGGGGCCGCGCCTTCAGCGAATTCGACCGCGAGGCGGTACTGGCACGCCGTCCAGCGATCGTTCTGCTCGACGAGTTGGCCCACACCAACCTGCCCGGCCTCGGCACCGCCAGGCGCTACCAGGATGTCGAAATTCTCCTGGCTGCCGGGATCGATGTGATCTCGACCCTCAACATTCAGCATCTCGAAAGCCTCAACACTCTAGTCGAGCGCACCACCGGCGTGCGGGTGCGCGAAACCGTTCCGGATCTGGTGGTCGAATGCGCCGACGAGGTGGTGCTCATCGATCTCACTACCGACGAATTGCAGCGGCGGCTGCGCGAAGGCAAGATCTACGCTCCGGCCAAGATCGAACAGGCGCTGAGCCATTTTTTTCGCGCCGAAAATTTGATCGCCCTTAGAGAACTGGCTCTAAGAGAGGTGGCCGACGACTGCACGGCCCGCAAATTCGATACAGCCACACCCACCGAAGAGCGCGTGCTCGTCTGCACCAACCTCAGGTCCAACGCCCAGCAACTGATTCGCCGGGGGGCGCGCATCGCCCGCAGGCTGGGCGCTGCCCTCGTCGTCACCTATATTCAGACGACAGGTTCGGCCTTGAGCGAGGCCGAAAAACGGCAACTCGATGGCGTGCGTCGGCTGAGCGCCGAACTCGGGGGCAGCTTTATCGAGCTGTCGGCCAGCAACGTCGCTGAGCGAATCGTAAGTCTTGCCCACGAGCAGGCGGCCACCCTTCTGGTGCTGGGCGAATCGCGCCGCTCCCATTTGGAAAAACTCCTGCACGGCTCGGTGATCGAGCAGGTGCTCAGGCGCACGCGCAACCTCGACACGCTCATCGTCGGCAACTTCGAGCACGAGTAACCAACCAGGCAGATTAAAATGCAAAAGGCGCGCCCGTGGCTCAGGGGATAGAGCATTCGACTTCTAATCGAACGGTCACAGGTTCGAATCCTGTCGGGCGCATCGCACAGAATATATTTGATGAGCGAACTCATTGCCGATGTACTTGCTGATCTATCCTTGATTAGAGAACAGTATAGCTTTCGTGAAATACAATCTGTTCACAGCGCCACTACCGGCACCTGTTTGCTGAGATACATAGTAGACGATTCTCAAGACATCGTTCTCTGAAACTTTCACCTTTTCACCAAAACCTACAGGAACAGATCGGATCTGCTTTGCACTTCCATATTTACAAGATTCAGCCCAAACTAGCTGATTGCCAACCCATATTTCCACTTGAAACTCGACCTGAGGATCACCATAAGACGTATCAGATAGGCCAAACTGCAGCAGAAATCCTTTTTCAGTCCCGTCTAACCGAAACTCGATCTGCTTTTTAGGCTGGTTTAAATAACTACTTACACTGAAGACTGTGTCATAAACCTTGCCCCTAACGGGAACGCTACCCGTTTGAAAAACAATGTTGTCTTCCCCCAGTATAAGTCGGTTCTGCATCCGAATACCACTAGTGTCAATACCTTCTAACTGCAAAGGCGGAGCTTTGAATCCTTCTTGAGGGAAGTATCCGGGGAGTTCATCGTTGCTTTTTATATTAATTGTGACTGTATCGGCTTTTATATCTCTTACGGCAGCCCCCGTGTTAGAGTCTATTGTTGTACCTGAACCGCCCGTTGTAACTGGGCTGTTGGTATTATTTCCTGTTTGTGTCTCAGATATATTACTCGGACTGCCGGAACCTGATGTAGTGGCAGTCGTCTGTGAACGATTACCCGTTGAAAGAAAGTAAATACCGCTTCCTGCTGCAACAATAGCTGCTACTCCGGCAAGAATTTTAGCAAGAGCTTTGTCTCCGGGCTGCTTGTTTTTCGGCTGTTTGAGATCAGTCATGCTGTCCTCCAAACTCATATTGTTTTCAGAAGTACGTCGGTATTACAGGTTCTGGGAGGGGGAAGGAAATTTCTCACAAAAAAGATAGGAGTGTACCTTTTAAACCTTTATGCATTTTTTCTGAAATTATGCACCTTCTTCAAAAGCTGAGTAGACAGTTCTGCCAAGTTGCTCTCTGCAAATCGATTTGCTGATATCCTAATGCTGCAACGTTTGACCAATGCTCGAGCAGGCTGATTCTTCGACCTCCTCTGGGAACAGCGGTAAGCACCATCAGACAAGCAGGTAAACTCCCACATAAAGTTGTAGCGGCCCTCTGGGATCTGCGCTGTTCAGGTGATTGCTGGGTGCTTTGGGAGCAGTACAACAGGTGAACAATACTCCAGCGATTGATGGGGCTGTTCCTGGTTGTAGTGACACACTTAGCAACTGAGCATTGCTTGGGTCTGTGACAACGATTCAAACCGATGCTGCCCGGTGCACTCCTTCTTGAAATGCCCGACTTAACCTCTCGAGCATGCCGTTCTGCTCGATCGTGTACGGGGCGTGATAAACTCCTGCATCAACCCGTAAGATTTCACCGTACGAGTGTGGCTGGTGAACACTAAGCCGTTATCACCGTGAAGCACTAGCAGCCCGCTCACCACCTTGCCAAGGATGCCGAAGCGGTGAATCAATGCGACAGTGACCATCCTACTGCTGGCCGTCCTGCCCGCCCTTGAGGATGTCGAGTACTCGCTGGTTCTCTGTCTGTAGTTCCCGGATCTCCGACTGCATCGCGTCGATGCGCTGGAACGTGGCAAGGGCAATCCGGCTCACCTGCTCCACCATGCGGGTTAAGTCGCTCACCCGCTCAGAAAGAATGTTCACTCGCTCGGTGAGGTCGTCCATTCGCTGATTTGAGGCGGTCTGGGCTGCTTCCAGGCGGGAGATGGCGGTGCTGTTGGCATCTGTGCGAAGCGCCAGATCCGCAATGGCGAGGCTGTTGGCATCGACCTGACGCTGGGTGGCCGCTATCTGCTCGCTGTTAGAAGCGACGATCGCCTCTACGCGATCCAGCCGCTCTCTCCAGTTCTCGGGCTGCTCGCCTGCCCCCCGAATGGGCGGGTTGGTGCTAGTCATCTTTGCTCTCCTGGTCTCCGTTGGGGATGTACTCGAGAGCTCGCCGGGCTGCAGATGGTAGGTCCGACAGATCGCATCGATGACCTCTGGCCGGGGGATAACGTCCGGATGGTTGTAGAGGCGGTAGGCCGTACTTTGAGCAACACCAAGGTTCCGCCCCAGAACTGGTAATTCGAAAGCAGTCTAACTCGCTCCTGCCCCGATCTTCTAGAATCGAACGGTCACAGGTTCGAATCCTGTCGGGCGCATCGCAAGCCTGTCTCACCGCTTCCAATGGTCTTTCTTCACCGCGTCGGCACCGACCTCGTCTATATTCCCCGGATCGCGGATCTTTACGAGCGCTACGGCGAGCAATTTCTCGACCGCGTCTACACCGAGCACGAACAGGGCTACGCCCTCTCAGCAAAGCGCCACCTGGCAAGTCGGCTGGCAGGAAGATGGGCAGCCAAGGAGGCGGTGAGCAAGGCGCTCGGTACCGGTTGGCGGGGAGTGGGCTACCGGGACATCGAGGTAGTGCGTCTGGGTTCCGGTGAACCGACGATTCACCTGCACGGCAGGGCCGCCCGGCGGGTAGAACGCTATGGCCCGCTCGATTGGCAGGTCAGCTTCAGCCACGACCGCGACTACGCCGTTGCCACCGTGTCGGTGCTGAGCAAGCTTTGAGAATTGGGTCTCAGGCGATCAGTCGGCCCTCGATCAAACTGCGTTCGAGCCAGAGCAACAAAAAGAAGGCTCCGGACAACAGCAGATGATTGCCCACCCAGGCGTAGGCGTGATCTTGAGCGTCCGGAGATTTGAGGTGCCGATCGATGAGGTACCAGCTCATCCCGATCCAGCCCACCGAGATGCCGATCGCCGGAGCGTCAAAGACGTGGACCAGCTCGATGTAGGCCCAGCCCAGACACAGATAGATCACCGCCAACAGCCAGCCAATCAACGGACGATACTGATCGTCGGGAAGCAGGGCCAGGGCGTTGAGAAAGCGGCCATCCACCGCCCGGATCGCTCCACCAATTGCCACCACATAGCTTCCGTAGATCAGTGTTTCCATAGAGCTGGCCTGTTTAAGTACTTCTCCCTATTATTAGGTGAGCGAAGGCTCAAAAGTATGTAAATTAGCGTAAATTTTTGCGAGAAGCGGTTTTGCGATGAGAATCCCGCTCAGCATCGGTGCAATTGCCGGTCCAGGCATTACACTGATGGCCGGACGATCGGTTGCCAGGGGCGGGTTGACGATGCCAGAGAAACTGCAGGTCGGGATTGTCGGTGCGTCCGGATACGGGGGGGTGCAGCTGGTGCGGCTGCTGCTCGATCATCCGGGTGTGGAGATCGCCTTTCTCGGAGCCCACCAGAACGCCGGTACGCCCTTCGGTGAACTGTACCCCCAGTTGGCGCACCGCATCGACCAGGTCTGTGAGGCCATCGATATCGAGCAGATAGCCGGGCGCTGCGAGGTGGTTTTTTTGGCGACGCCAAACGGGGTCGCCTATACCCTGGCCCCCCCGTTGCTGGAGCGGGGCTGCCGGGTCTTCGATCTTTCGGCGGACTACCGCTTCGTCAACCTCGCCACCTACCAGACCTGGTACGGCGGCGAGCGGCAGGATACAGCCGTTGCCCGCGAGGCGGTCTACGGGTTGCCGGAACTGTACCGCGAGCGCCTCCGGACAGCCCGATTGGTGGGCTGTCCGGGCTGTTATCCCACCGCTTCGCTCCTGGCGGCGGCACCCCTGCTCAAGCAGGGACTCATCGATCCGCGCAGTTTGATCATCGATGCCAAGTCCGGCGTTTCAGGGGCTGGGCGCACCCTCAAGACCAGTTCACTTTTCGCCGAAGCGGACAGCAGCGTCGCTGCCTACAACGTCGCCCGCCACCGCCACATCCCAGAAATCGAGCAGATCTGCTCGGAGCTGGCCGGTACCGAAGTGCAGGTGCAGTTCACACCGCACCTGATTCCGATGGCGCGGGGGATGCTCGTCACCCTCTACGCCCAGCTGCGCGACCCCGGCCTGGTGAGCGAGGACATGCTCACGATCTACGCTGCTTTTTATCGCCAGTCCCCGGCGGTGCAGATTCTCGCCAGCGGCGTCTACCCGCAGACCAAGTGGGCAAGCGGCACCAACACCTGCTTTATCGGCCTCGAAGTCGATCCGCGCACCGAGCGGGTCGTCGTGCTCTCGGCGGTGGACAATCTTGTCAAAGGCCAGTCGGGGCAGGCGATCCAGGCGATGAACCTCAACCAGGGCTGGGAGGAGATGCTGGGCCTGCCCGCTGTCGGCTTTTATCCGTGACTAGACAGCCACCAGGCGCTCAAGCGCCCGCTGCACCCACTGCATGTGGCGCTGTTCACTGGCTGTGATCGCATCGAAGCGCTGGGCGATCGCTTCTTTGCCCTGCTCGCGGGCGAGGCGGGCAAAGGCCGGATAGGTCTTGGTCGCTTCGATCGATTCGACCTCGAGGGCGGTCTCGAGGGCGCGGCGCAGTCCACGCGGATCGCTGCTGACCAACTCCATCTGGGCCTCGATCTCGCCGACGAGTCGCCGGGCCTCGGTCGTCTCGGGAGAATCCTTGATCTCCAGTTGCGGATAGAGTTCGCGCAACAGCTCGGCGTGCTCCTTCTCCTCGCGGGCAATCGCCTCGAACATGCCGGCCACCTCGAGCGCCCCGGACTGGCGGGCAATCTCGGCGAAGGTGGGGTACATGCACTCGTGCTCGTAAATCTCCACTTCGATCGAGGAGGCAGCGTTCAGGTCCGTCTGATCGTGGTAAACCGCTTCTTGAAAAAACCGGTCGATTCCGAGAAAATCTTCCTGGTAATTGAGAGTCATCCGTACCGTCCTCCAACTTAAAACAGTTTGCGAGCGCAGCCCCGCATCTTACAAGTCATTTGAGCACTCGATCTCGTCTAAATCCATTAAGTTTTTTGTAGAGAAGTAGTGAGCAATTTTCAGGGACTGGGCGGGAACCGCCGGGAGTCTGAGTGCTTACTTTCTAAAGGTTACAAGAGGTCATAACTGGCCCCTGCCCTGGGCTTCAAGCTGCTACTAATAAGATGACGAGTTGAAGCCAGGGAGAAGACCGTGGCCGCAGTTGTTGAAAACCGGCGTTCCAGGGGACCTTGGGATCATTTTTGCGATTGGGTGACCAGCACTGAGAACCGTTTTTATGTGGGCTGGTTTGGCGTTCTGCTTTTTCCGACGATGTTCGCGGCGGCCAGTTGCTTTGTGGTTGCCCTGATCGCGGCTCCGCCGGTGGTGATCGACGGGTTGGGCCGGATGATGGGCGGTTCGCTCATCGACGGCAACAATGTGATCACTGCGGCAGTGCTGCCTACTTCCCCGGCAATCGGGTTGCACTTATATCCCATCTGGTCGGCACCGTCGGTTACCGAATGGTTGCTCAACGGCGGCCCCTACCAGCTCATCGTGTTGCACTTTTTGATCGCCGTCGCCGCTTATCTGGGACGGCTGTGGGAGTTTTCGTACCGGCTGGGGATGCGTCCCTGGATCGCCATTGCCTTCAGCGCTCCGGCTTCGGCGGCCTTCGCTGTCTTTTTGATCTACCCGATTGGCCAGGGAGCCTTCGCAAGCGGAATGCCCCTGGGGATTACAGGCACATTCAACTGGATGCTGCAGTTGCAGGCTGAGCACGACATTCTCAACCATCCGCTGCACATGCTGGCGGTGAGCGGCGTGCTGGGGGCAGCACTTTTGAGCGCGTTCGACGGCTCGGTGTCCGCCTCGGCTCTGGTCAGTCGGAGCAGCGACGAAGCAGCAGGGGCGGGTGATCTGATCGAAACTTACAGTCTCTGGGGCGGTTACAACTATGTCTGGCGGCTCGCCATCAGCCCCGTGGGCCTCGTCAATCCCCGGACGATCGCAGCCACCCTGGGCGTCTTCTCGACCCTGGGTGTCTGGTGCGGCACACTGCTGGTGACGGCGGTGGCCTTTAATCTGGGCGGCCTCAACTACCAGCCGATTCAGGAGGGCCGCTTCAATCGGACGATTCCGACCTGGGCAGACACGATCAAGCGGGCGGATGCCGGTATCGACGGCATGATGCAGCCTGGCACGATTGCGGTCGCCGACGCGGTACAGTACACCGCTGAGTGGCTGCCGAACCGTCCGCTGCGATGAGCGAGCGCGCCCACCTGCTCACCGAGCAGATCAATCCCAACAGCATCAACCTCGACCAGCTCGACACTCCCGCGCTGGTCGAGTTGTTTTGTGATGAAGATGCCCTGGTGGTGCCGGCGGTGCGCACGGCCAGGCTGGCGATCGCCCAGGCGATCGACCGGGTGGCGCTGGCCCTCGGTAGGGGGCACCGGCTTTTTTATATCGGGGCTGGCACCAGCGGCAGGCTGGGCGTCCTCGATGCAAGCGAGTGCCCACCGACTTTCTGTACCGCTCCTGAGCAGGTTCAGGGCATCATCGCCGGGGGAGTGAGTGCCCTGACCCGCAGCGTCGAAGGAGCAGAAGACGATCCGCTGGCCGGTGCTGCGGATCTGGCAGCCCGCCATCTGGAGGCAGGGGATGTGGTGGTCGGGATCAGTGCCGGGGGGACGGCTCCCTACGTTCTCGGTGCCCTGGGCTACGCCCGGCAGGTCAGTGCAGCAACGGTCTTTGTCGCCTGCGTGCCGACAGAGCAGATCCCGGCGCAGTGGGACATCGAGATTCGGGTGCCGGTGGGAGCGGAAATTCTCGCGGGTTCGACGCGCCTGAAGGCCGGTACAGCCACCAAGCTCGTGCTCAACATGCTCTCGACCGGGGCGATGGTCCGTCTGGGCAAGACCTGCGGCAATTTGATGGTCGATGTCGCAGTCACCAATCAAAAGCTCTACGACCGGGCGGCGCGCATTCTCACGACGCTGACAGAACTGGAGCGGGCCCAGGCCATTCAGCTCCTGGAGGCGAGTGGGCGGCGGGTAAAAGTGGCGCTGCTCATGCACTGGAGTGGCCAGAGGGCTGAGCTTTGCGCTGAGGTGCTATCGGCGAATGGCGGGTTGTTGCCGGTTGCGCTTCAGCGGTTGCAGCAGCGCTGAGAAGAAACAGTCTACGGCACCTGGGCTCCCGAACGGCTCTGAGAAGAAGGACTGGTCGCCTGCGGGGGTGGGGTGAGGGCTTTGAGCAGAGTGGTAGTGCCCTGTTTGTACTGGGGATCGGCGGCGGTGGCGACCTGTTCGATCGTAAATTTTTTGCGCAGCTGCTCAGGAAAAGGGGCCACAATATCCGGGTTCAGCCCCTTGTGGCCGATATCCTGACCGGCGGGCGTCAGATAGTGGGCGATGGTGACATTCAGCCCCGAGCCGTCGGAGAGGGCGTTCATCTGCTGAACGAGGGCTTTGCCAAAGGTTTTGGTGCCGACCAGGGTGGCCCGGCGATTGTCCTGCAGGGCACCGGCCAGGATCTCGCTCGCTGAGGCGGAGCCGCCATCGACCAGGACGACCATCGGCAGGCTGCTGACGGGCCGGTGGGCGGAGGCCACCGTATCCTGGACGCCCTCGCGGTCGATGACTGAGACGATGTTGCCGTTTTCAAGAAAGAGATTGGCGATGCCGATCGCCGCATCGACCGCACCGCCGGGGTTGGAGCGCAGATCGAAGATCCAGCCCTGGGCACCCTGATGCCTGAGAGAGAGAAGTGCTTTTTTGACCTGGGAGGTGGCTCTGGCAGAAAATTCTGCCAGCCGGATATAACCCAGTTTCTGGCCCTGTTCGCTCTTGAGGGCAGCGGTGACCACCGGCAATTCGATAGGGGCGCGGGTGAGAGTAAATTTGATCTTCTGCTTGCGGTTGCGCAGAACGGTGAGGGTGACCTGCGTACCGTTCTCGCCCCGGATGCGGCGCGTCACCTCCGGCAGCGGCACATCGGTGGTCGGACGGCCATCGACGGCCACCAGCTGATCTTCGACGTGTACGCCGGCTCTGGCGGCGGGACCACCGGCTACGGTCGCTACGACCTGGGGCAGGCGGCGATCGGGGGAGGGCGGGCGCAGGGTAACGCCGACACCGATAAGCTGGCCGGAGGTTTCTTCGGTCAATGCCTGAAACTCGCGCGGCTCTAAAAAGCGCGTGTACGGATCGCCCAGCCCTTCGAGGGCGGTGCGAATCGCCTTGTAGGCGTCCGCTTTGCTCGCGTACTCGCGGCTGAGCAGTTGTTGGCGGACCCGCTGCCAGTCCTGCTTGTTGAAGGTCGCATCGACGTACTCGGAGTTGACCGTCTGCCAGACCTCGTCTACGATTGCCTTCGGCGAATCTACAAGCTGCAGATCAAAGGCGACAGGCAGAGGCGGACGGGCCTGAACGGCTGCCGGAGCGCTCAACACCGCTCCTGAGAGTAACAGCCACACCAGGGTGCGGCGAAGGCGGTACATTCCGAGCATCGGTCTTTCCTGCTAGGCGTTGAGCTATTACTACTACACCTGTTGGGGAGTGGCAAGTCTCACGGACTGGGCTGCGATTGCCCCGGATCTATCGTCGAACTGGCGCAGTTGTTGCTGCAAGGTGCTCTGCCAGCGATCCAGGTGTTCGTAAAGCCGCTGCACCGCCTCGGCGCTCAGGCTGAGGGGAACGAGCCGGGCCGCCTGCTCATCGAGGACAGCCTTGCGGTTGGCCAATGAGCGCCGCTGGTGGCCGAGGGAAGTGCGCAGGGCCAGGTGCGCCTGGGCTTCAAAGCTTTGTGGATCGAGCCGGGTGACTTCTGCCTCGCGCTGCGCGTACTCCTCGGACTGGGCGCGCAGAAAGGCTTCGCACTGCGCGTACTCCTGCCGCCTGCGATCGAGGGCCTGCCGGGCCTGCGGTTCGCTGCCGCTCAGCTCGTCGAGCAGTTGTCGGTGTTGCTCGCAGCGGGCGATCTCAGCCAGCAGGGCAGTGAGTTGCGGGCTCGAATCTGTGGTCAGGTGGCGCACGGTGGATGTCCTTTGGCGCGGAAAGCTGGCTTCAAGCTAGCTCGCGGGCCGCTCCTCGCCCACGCCAGAGTGGTTTTTCTCTGGTGTGGGCGTGCGGCACTGTCCGGAAAAAGATCACAGGGGCCGGGGCTGAGAAGATCGGCCCGTGCCTGGGGATAGCAATATGCGTGGTCAACTGGACGGCTCTCATCTGCCCGGCTTGCTGAGGGGAATAGCCAGGAGCGCTCAAAGTGGTGAGCTATTGATCGAGGACGGCCAGGAACGCGGCTGGTCGCTGCTTTTTGCCGAAGGCCGCCTGCTTGCGGCAAGTGCCATCGATAGTCTCGAAGCGCTGCACGATTACGCCAGTTCCCTTGCCGTCGAGGTGGAGCGCTGCGTCGGGTCGCCGCCGGTCCTGCAACTCATCGAAAGGGGCGGCCTTGCCCCTGATCGAGCCGAAGCGCCGCTGCGGGCGATGGCGGCGGAGGTGCTGTTCGAGCTATTGGGTAGCGACGGCGGAACCTTTTGTTTCGATCCAGCCGTCCGTCTGCCGCCGGTGGGGTGGGGCTGGGATCTTGAAACGCTGCTCATAGAGGCAGATGAACGGCTGAGCGCCTGGCGACCGCTGCGCGCCTTGTTAATGTCCCTCGATGTCTGCCCACGCATCGTCGAGGCCCAGAAGTTGCAGCAGTCGGTGAGTGCCCCGGTCTGGCAGCAGCTCAGCCAGTGGCTGAACGGCGAATACAGCCTGCGGCGGTTGGGGCGGTTTTTGGGCCGCGACGCGGTGGCGGTGGGCGAGGCGATTGCTCCGTATCTCGCCGAAGGCTGGATCGAGCTGACCGGTGGGGCAGCCGCGCCGCCCGTTCGTTCCGGCTGCATCGGCTGCATCGATAGCAGCCTTGCTGTCCAAAAGTATATCTCTTCACTGCTGGCGGAGCGGGGCTACAGCGTTCAGGCCATCGCCCATCCCTTCGAGGCGTTCGAGCGATTCGCAGGCGAGCCGCCGGCTTTGATCTTGCTGGCGGCGGAGCTGCCCTGGCTGAGCGGCTACGAACTTTGCCCCCTGCTCAGGCAAAAGCCTGACTTGAGGACGGTGCCGATCGTTCTGCTTACCGCCGAAGCCGGGGCACTGCCGGATGCCCGTGCCCGGATCGCCGGAGCGTCCGCCGTGCTGGCCAAGCCCTTCAGCGGGCGCGAACTGAACGAGCAAATCGAAAAATTTTTGCCCGCCGTCTTTGATCCGCTTGTGGAGGTTGCCGCGTGAAAGTTCTAGCCCCTGCCACCGGCCAGGCTTATCTGACGTTCGATCTGGGTGGCTCCGGTCGCTACGCCCTGGCAGCCTCAGTGGTCTGCGAGGTCATCGAGCTGGCTGCTTGCCAGGTGACAACCCTACCGGGTACCCCGGCGGCGGTAGTGGGAATTTTCGGTCGTGACGGCGAGCTGTTCTGGCTCATCGATCCGGCTGGCCCCCTTGAGGGCAGGTTGATAACAGCCCAGCGCTCCTGTTGGCCTGCCATCGTCGTCAATGAGCCCGCAGGCGGGCGGTTCGCCCTTGCCGTGAACGCTGTCGAGGCGGTCGTTTCGCTCGCAGCGGGGCGATCGATCCTTGAACCTCCGGCCTTGCTCGCGCTTTGTTGCCGACCGGACTAGACATCTAAGGAGCCTCCCGATGGTCCACACCGCCGATTACCAGCGCGCAATCGAAACGTTTGCCCAGGAGGAGTACGAAGTAGCAGAGGGATTGTTCGTTGCCCTGGTCGAAGCGCAACCGGGAGATGCAAATCTGCGGCTGTGGTTGGCCCTGGTTCAAGAACAGCGGGGCAGAACCGATCAGGCCCGCGAGCAGTACGAGGTCGTGCTCGGCCTTACAGGCGAGCCGGAACTGTTGCAGGCCGCTCAAAAGGCGCTGCAGCGCTTCGATACGGTCGCTTCTGGTCCCCAAAAACTGCCCAGACCAATCGTTGACGATGCGCCCAGGCAACAGCAGCCAGTCATCGAAGATGCGCCGTCCCGTCCTACCGCCCCGGTTCAGCTTGCACCCGAACTGGTCGCACCGCCCGAGGAGAGCGACTTTGCTGCGATCTTTCGCGCCGAGGCTCCTGCGACCCGCCCCGCTCCTGCACCCCCCGCTGGTCTATCGGCGGCAGAACTGCTCAGCCGCCGCCAGACGGTTGCCGTTGCCGTGCTTGCCCTAGCAGCGATCGGGGCGGTTGTTTTTACTTTCTTCTGGCCCCGCTGGAATCCGTTCGGTCAAGGGGAGGCAGCCGTACCCGGTGCAGCCGGTGCTCTCGCTGCAGTTGGGATCGTAGCAATCGTCGCTGCAGTGGCCGGGCGCTACCTGCGCTGGGCGGCGTCGGAGGTGAGCGGAGGCTGCGAGCAACGGCCACAAACCAGCGACAGCGCTGCGGCACTGCTCAAAGGGGCGGACGATCTGGCTCAGGTACTTGCCACCTGCTGCACCTCCCTGCAGCCTCCGCTTCTCGCTATGCAGCACCTCGCAGCAACCTACCAGGACACAGCATCCAGCTCTGCCTCCTGCCCGGCCCTGGACGATTACCGGCAGCTCACCAACCGGCTTCGCCTGCTCGCCCTCAACGCCAGCATCGAGGCGGCGCACCGGGGCGACGGCGCACACCGCTGGGCGGCAGAGTTGGGACAGCTCGCCGGGCAGGCGGGCGGTATCCTCGAAGCGCCCCCCTCTTGCCAGTCACCGCCAGAAAAAACGCTGCAGACCAGCCTGATCCAGCAACTGCACAGCCAGAACGAAGCGCTGCAGGCGGCCCTGTTAACTCTGGCGGCCCTTGAAAGGCAGGCCCAGTCGTTCTGCAACCAGCTCGAAAAATGGCAACAACCGGGCTGAGAGCGGCGAGAACAGATTACTTGAGAGAAAATTTTCACCATGCAACCGAGCCCGCTGGAAGAACTGTTTACGGCCCGTCGCGTTCAGCCTGTCCCGAGCCGACCCGTCGCTCAGGTGCATCCGCTATTTGAAAAAAAGCAACCGTCTGTCAGAAGCGGGGAACTGCCGGTGCTCGTCTGCCCGCACGCTGCAGGCACGATCGCCCTTGCCCTTTCTGAGATCGTCGAACTCATCGAGTTACCTGGTCCTGTCCGGCCTTCCGTTCCCTGGCGCGGCCAGGACGTTCCCTGCCGGAGTTTCGCTGCGACTTCTACCAGTGCCCCAGCGCTCTACGCCATCGTGAGTTTAGATGGCGACCACCTCGCCCTGCCGCTCGAAGGTTGGCCTGCGGTGGCGCAGTGCCGCTTTCAACCGTTGCCTGGACCTGTGCCGCCGCCGCGAGGGATTGCTGGGGTGGTGCATCTCGAAACAGGCCAGATCTTGCCGCTCATCGATGTCGCTCGTTGTCTGCACTTCTGACGGTTCAATCAACCTGAACCTGGCTCCAGGCAAAGTTCACCGGAACATGCCTGATCCCATCCCCGTAGCTGTGCTCGGGAGGCTGGCTGTGGATCGAAGTCTGGAAGGCCAGGGGTACGGAAAGGGCCTGGTAAAAGACGCCGTACTCCGTGTGATGCAAATAAGCGAGGTTATCGGGGTCCGCGCTATTCTTGTACATGCTATCTCGGAGTCTGTTCAAAATTTCTATCTAAAGCGTGGTTTTCTTGAGTTGCCAGTTGAGCCTGTGACCCTGATGCTGCCAATGCATGGGGCAGGGAAGACATACACATAAGTAGACGAAGGTGATTAAACGTCAGCTCCAAGCAGCCCTACGTCCCTTATGGCAGAAGAAAAATACTACAAGCCTGCAACTGACTGTACCCATCCCCTCTGCAGCCCAGTTACAGTGAACCCCCCCTCGTATATTGCTATTGGTTCCAAGGTAGCGGTGAGGACTGTGCCCCCCCTTGCGGCTTTGACCGCGTGGAAGAGATTGTCCCCCGCTATCAAGGACCGGCAAAGCTGAACCGTATCGAGTGGCACTGACCACGTATCACGAGGCTAGACTTTTGCCGTCCTGCGGAACTTGCCTACCTCCTCTGAAGCTTCAACTGGAGACACTCATGCAGCGAGACGGTTCACAAAACGACTATCAGCTATTTGTCGGTATTGATGTGGCGGCACTCACTGTCACTGCCGCCTGGCTGCTCACCCACGCAAAGCCTACCGCTGCCATCACACTGCCCCAAACCCCCGAAGGACACTGCCAATTGGCCGAACGCTTACTCGCCGTCTGTCCCACCGCCGCTGAGGTGTTAGTGGTCATCGAAGCCACAGGCTCCTACTGGATGCGACTGGCCACATTTCTGGCGCTCAAAGGTTTTGCCGTCAGTGTGGTCAACCCCGCTCAGTCTCATTACTTTGCCAGGGCACTGCTCAAGCGTTCCAAAAGCGATGCGCTTGATGCCCAGACGCTTGCCCAACTCGCTGCCGCCCTGCAACCTGGTCTTTGGCAGCCGCCGCCTGAGATTTATTACCAACTCCAACAGCGCCTGCAGCATCGCGATGCCTTGCTGCAGCAACGCCAACAACTGCACAACCA
Organism: Gloeobacter kilaueensis JS1; assembly: GCF_000484535.1. NCBI lineage: Bacteria > Bacillati > Cyanobacteriota > Cyanophyceae > Gloeobacterales > Gloeobacteraceae > Gloeobacter > Gloeobacter kilaueensis. Next base: position 2,885,315 of record NC_022600.1, read on the forward strand.
GTTGCACGCTCTGCGGCAATTTCCGTTGGTGGTGGCGGCGGTACAAGCGAGTCTGGAGCAGTTGAGCCACACCTTCGATGAGCAGATTGCGCAGATGGAAGCTCAGCTAGAAGCGCTGCTCGCCCAAGACTCGCTTTGGCATCAAGCTGCAACCAAGCTGCGCACTATCAAAGGCATTGGGTCTGTCACCGCTGGGTGGGTGTTGGTGAGTACCCTCAACTTCGGCTGCTGTGCAACGGTGGAAGCGGCGGTGGCCTACGCGGGTCTCGCTCCCCGCTCCCACCGTAGCGGCACCAGCCTTCATAGACCAGAGCGCATCGGCCATGCAGGCAATGCCCGCTTACGCACGGCGCTGTATATGGCGAGCTTGAGTGCGATCCGCTGCAATCAGCAGATTAAAAGCTTTTACCAGCGGCTACGAGCAGCCGGTAAACCGGCAAAGGTAGCGCTTTGCGCTGCGGCTCGCAAACTCTTACACATTGCCTGGGCGGTTGTGAAAACAGACACGCCTTTCGATGCAGAGCACGGCAGGTTGGTTTGCTTGCAGTAGGGCGGAGGAAGAGAAGAAAGGAGGAGGCTGCTTGACTCTCAATACCGTATCTCTTCTCCTCTGCCCGGCGGGGCAGGGGAGGAGAGCGGGGGGCAGGGGGGGTGTGGAGGGGTGGGGACCGTTTTAGCGATACCCAAAAAACAAAAGAACGCCCCCCTCCAAAGAATCTACTTCCCCCACTCCAGCCCAAAACCTGATGCTTATTTGGCTTCGTCTACTTAAGTTCTTGATTTCTGGCAGGAAGTTTTCGGCCTGGAGCAAGCTTCCGAGGAACTGGGTAGTTCACAACCTTGTCCTGGCTCGACGAGCGAACACCTGTCCCGCAAACAGAAGCAGGCTGACAGCGCCGATCCAGAGGGTGGAGAGGGCGTTGATCTCTGGAGTAATGCTGAAGCGCACCATCGAGAAGATGCGCAGAGGCAGGGTGGTCGAGCCGGGACCGGCAGTAAAAAGGGCGACCACGTAGTCGTCCAGCGAGAGGGTAAAGGCGAGCAGGGCACCGGCCAGCACCCCCGGTCCGATGGCCGGTAGCGTCACCCGCCAGAAGGTGGTGAGTTCTTTTGCTCCCAGATCCATCGCTGCCTCTTCGAGGGCAGGATCGTAGTCGGCGAGGCGGGCACGGACGGTAAGGGCGACGAAGGGCGTGCAAAGAACGACGTGACCGGCAGCAATCGTCACCAGTCCGCTCGGCCAGCCCAGCCGGGAAAACCAGATCAACAAGGCGATACCGAGGACCACGTCCGGCACGATGATCGCCGTGTACAGCAACAGTTCGGCGGGACGGACGGCCCGGTAGCGTTCGAGGGCGAGGGCGAGCAGGGTGCCCAGGATGGTCGAAAGTAGCGTCGCTGCTATGGCCACGATCAGCGAGTTGAAGGTGGCTTCCCGGAGACGCTCGTCGGCAAAGAGCACGCCGTACCAGCGCAGCGTAAAGCTCTGCCACTGCAGGTTGAGTTTCTGGCTGTTGAACGAAAAGACGACCAGCACCAGGATGGGCAGGTACAAGTAGGCAAAGACGAGGGCTGCCCAGAGTTTGAGCCAGAAGCTCCTTGCCATCAAAGAAGCGGCTCCCGTCCGGCAAAGCGCGAATAAAGAGCGAGCAGAACCAGGGTCAGCGCCACCAGCACCATTGCCGCCGCCGAGCCGAAGGGCCAATCGCGGGCGGTCAAAAACTGGTTGCGGATCAAGTTGCCCACCAGCAGGGTGCGGGCTCCCCCCAGCAGGTCCGGTACGGCGAACATGCCCATCGCCGGGACGAAGACGAGGATGCTGCCTGCGACGAGTCCCGGCAGGCCCAGCGGCAGAACGATCCGCCAGAAGACCTGGGACGGCTTTGCCCCCAGATCGGCGGCGGCGGCGATGAGCGCGGGGTCGATCTTTTCGAGGCTGGCGTAGAGGGGCAGGACCATGAAGGGCAAAAATTCGTAGATCATGCCGATGAGCACCGCCGTGGGGGTGTAAAGAACATCCAGCGAGGCGCGCCAGAGGCCAAGACCGGCAAGCAGGCTCTCAAGCAGCCCGCCGGTGCGCAAAATCAAGATCCAGGCGTAGATGCGGATCAAAAAATTGGTCCAAAAAGGCACCAGCAGAGCAAACAGGGCGATCTGGCGCAGGGTGCGGGGGGCGCGGGCCAGCCAGAAGGCGAGCGGATAGCCGATCAACACCGTGGCGGCGGTGGTGAGGGCGGCGATGGCGAGCGAATCGAGCCAGATCTTGAAGTAGAGCGGGTCGAAGAGCCGAACGTAGCTCTCAAAGTTCAAGCGCAGCAGAACGTCGCCGTAGGGGCCACGGCTGAGCACGCTCATCAGCGCAACGAGCAGCAGCGGGACAGCGAGAAAGACGAATAGATAAACAACCGCCGGAGCCGCAAGCAGCACACCCCTGGAGGCGGAGGACTTCACGGCGCGCTGTCCGGCAGGACGACCGTATCGCGCCAATCGACCGCAAGCCGGCAGGACGTTCCCGGTGACAGGTTGCCAGTGTCGGCGCGATTTTGGAGCAGCACCCGCAGCTGCAGGCCGCCCTCTAAGGCCACCCGCTGCAGGGTCTGGGCACCGCTGTAGCTGGCTTCGAGCAGGGTTCCAGAAAACCAGTTGCCCGCACTGGGAGAGGCATCCACCGGCAGAAGCTGCAGTTTTTCTGGCCGGATCGAGACGGCCACCGGTGCGCCGGGGGCAAGGGGCACGGTGGCTACGCCGCGCAGTCGCCGGTTGAGGGCTGGGACGAAGATCGCGACACCGCCTGCGGCCTCCTCTGATTTGACTGTACCGGCAAGCCAGTTGGTCTCGCCCACGAACTCGGCAACGAAGCGGCTGGTGGGCCGCTCGTAGATTTCGCCTGCCCTTCCTACCTGGGCAATCTGGCCCTGGCAGATTACGGCGATCCGATCGGAGAGGCTCAAAGCTTCGTCTTGATCGTGGGTGACAAAGATAAACGTGATGCCCGTCTGCCGCTGCAGAGCCTTCAGTTCGGTGCGCAGTTGGCGGCGCAGTTGCAGGTCGAGGGCGCTCAGCGGTTCGTCGAGCAGCAGCACCGCCGGTCGCTTGGCGAGGGCACGGGCGAGGGCGACGCGCTGCTTCTGGCCGCCGGAGAGCTGGTCGGGGCGTCGGCTTGCGAGCTTTTCGAGCCTGACCAGTTCAAGGGTCTGCTCGACCCTGGAGCGCACCTCGCGGCGGTCGAGCCGCTCCATCTCAAGCCCAAAGGCGATGTTTTGATAGACGTTCAGGTGGGGAAAGAGCGCATAGCTTTGAAAGACGGTGTTTACGGGCCGGCGGTACGGGGGCACTCCGGCCATCGGCTCACCGAGGATGGCGATCGTGCCGCTGTCGGGTGCCTCAAAACCGGCAATCAGCCGCAGGAGCGTCGTCTTTCCGCAGCCGCTCGCTCCCAAAAAAGAAAAGAACTCCCCCGCCTGCACGCTCAGGCTCACCCCATCGACGGCCCTGAGCCGGTTTCCAGCGGGGTCACAGAAGGACTTGACGATCCGATCGAGTTCGACGACGTTCAACGGCGGCGCTCATCCTGGGCGGCGTACTTCAGCAGAATAAACGTAATGTTGTCGTGGCCAAGTTCCTCAAGAGCCAGATCGACCAGCGCCTTTGCCCCGACGATCAGATCGGTGTCGAGCAGGGGCAGCAGGGCGCTCTGCCAGAAGCGCTCGATCAGGCCACCATCGCACAGCCCATCGCTGCACAGCAGCACCAGGCACTCCTCCGGCAGGACGAAAGTCTGCACGGTGGGCTGCAGCGGAGACGCGGTGGCGACTCCGAGGGCCTGGGTGAGGTTGCCGCTGCTACTAATCTGCAGCATCGCGCCGCTGGTGGCGCGGGCCAGGCTCACCTCCTGGTTGGCAACGTCGTCATCGACTGTAAGTTGCTGGCAGTGGTGGCGGTCGATGAGGTAGATGCGGCTGTCGCCGACGTGGGCGATGTGCAGCAATCGCCCGCTGAGCAGGTAGGCGACGACGGTCGTGCCCATCTGGCGAAACTTGCTGCGTCCCTGGCGGCGATTGGCCTCGAGGATCTGCTCGTTGGCACGATGCAGCGCCTGGAGGAGGCCCTGGCGCAGCTGCAGGGGCGGCACCTGCTGGGTGCTCAGTTGGGCGAGGTCGTACTTGAGACTTTCGAGGGCCATGCGGCTTGCCACCTCGCCTGCCTCGTGGCCGCCCATACCGTCGCAGACGATCCCGAAGCTGCCTTGAGAGTCGTAGGCGAAGCAGTCCTCGTTGTTGTCGCGCCGCCCCGGATCGGTGATCCCGTAGACATCCGGCGGTCGGGTGAGCTGCCAGCGGCCTGCCTGGGCCTCAAGGGCAGCGAGCAGGGCATCGGCTGTGGCAAGTTCGCCTGCGGCGACGGCGCGGGCGATCTGCGACAGCGACGGCGCGAGCGGCTGCAGAGCAAGCCAGGCACTGCCCAGCGCGCTCAAAGATGGAGGCTGGCTGTCCGTAGCCAGATAAAACAGGCGAATCTGCCAGCCAAGCACGCCAATGTTGTCCGGCGACAGCAGGGAGGAGGCGACTTTTTCTTGCAGACACGGTTTCCAGAGCCGGACAACCTGGATAAGCCAGCCGAGCTGCTGCAGATAACTGGCCCCCGCCCATCCCTGGACAAGGGTCGGCCAGGGAGAACCATCGGCAAAGAGCGGCCCGTTGGTCAACAGTACCCACGGCGGGCCGTCCAGAGCGCTGGAGCAGGTATAAATTTCTGGAATCGCCCAGCGAAACAGGTTGAGCCGCTGGTACGGTCGGGCGAGGGCAGGCAGTTGGGCAGGGGACTCGACTGGTTGCTCCGGCTCAAGATCGCGGACCACCAGCGGAGCCGGGGCGACTATCTGATAGCGCCTGCCTGAAGCCTGGCAATTGCCGCTCATCAGATAGTACATTGCCCTACTCTTCGACTTCGAACCGGAAACTCAACTTGTTGCCCTTGCCCAGAGCGATCAGATCGCCGTGGTTGAGGCGGCGGCGAAAGCGGGTACCCGGTCGAATCAGCTCGCCGTTGAGGTAGGTACCGTTGCTGCTTCCGGCATCTTCGAGGGTGAAGGTGCCCTCGAGGTTCTGAATCGTGGCGTGGATGCGCGAGACGAACTCCGCCCCCGGCAGATGGGAGACGTCGATGTCCGGCGGGATCTCTTCGTTGGGTTTGCCGACATAGATGAGCGCTTGATCCGGCGGCAGTTCGAGCCGTTCGCTGCTGCCTGTGTGGACGAGGGCGGCGGCAGCAAGCTGCAGACGGGTGCCGGGGGAGCCGACGGCGGGCGAATTTGGGCGCGGTGGAGTTGGGACGGGACGCGGCGGCAGCGTGTTCTGCGCGGTGGGAGCGGGAGCAGCCGGTCCTGGCAGGGGGGCGCTGGGACGGGGCGGCGGCGATTCGACGATGGGCGGTGGGGCGGGGGGCGGAGCCTTGATCGCTGGTGGCGGTGGCGGCGGAGCCGGACGGGGCGGAGCCGGACGGGGCGGAGCCGGGGCAGGGGGAACCTTGGCCGCCGCAGGCGGAGGAGCCACAGGAGCGGCTGGTGGCGGAGGCGATGGAATAGCTGCCGGTGGAGCCGGTGGGGGCGGTGGCGGCGGAGCCGTCGCTGCTGCCGGAGCAGGGCGGGGCGGAGTAGGGGGTGGGGGCGGCGGAGGTGGTACAGGAGCACTCGCTACGGGCTGGGGCGGTACAGGAGCGCTCGCTGCTACCGGAGCCACTTTGGGCTCCACTTCGAGTTCGATGCCGCACTCGCCGCAGTACTGGCTGGGCAGAGGATTGATGCTGCCGCACTCGTAGCAGACAACGGCAACGGTGCTCTGGCAGCGCTGGCACTCCAGGGCGTTGTCGGGGTTGCTGTGCTCGCACCGGGTACAGATGATCGGCATAGGGCTACTGGTTAGATGAGGGTGAAGAAAGCGGTTCGGCAGCGGGCTTCAGTCCGCCTGCGCCCCCCCCACGACCGGGTTTACCTCTGGCGGGTTTGCTCAGGGTGGCAGCGGTCGGGACCGACTGCGGCGGTGGCGGTGGGGTGGGATCGTACGTCTCGATTACGAAGCCACGGCTCACGGTACCGGCCTTGTTGGTCGCCTGGAGGGTGATCGGTATCTGCTCACCCGCCCGCGTAAAGGGCGGCAGCGTCAGGGTGTACTTGGGCGGGAAGGTGCCGTAGGTTTCGATCTCGACGTTGACGTTGTCGCCTGTGATCTGCCACTTGAGTGTCACCTTATCGCCCGGATCCTTGGCGGTCTTGATCTTGAGGGAGACATTGGCGGGTGCCGGTGTGCCGTTGAGGGTAAAACTTGAGATCAAGGGCTTGCGAATCGGGTCGGGCCGCTTCTGCGGCTTCGGCACGATCTGGATCAAGTCGGTCTGGGCGGCAACGGCGGCGGCGTCAGAATTTTTTTGCAACACTTTCATCTCGAAGACATAGTAACCGCCTTTGCGCGCATCGGTCTTCACGAATCGGCACTGCAACAAGTCGGGTTTTGTAAACCAGCCACCGCCGCCCAGCAACTGGCATTTGCCCTTGAGGTCGCTGGGCAGGTTGGTGATATCGTTCAGGCTGCCCTCGAAGGCAAATTCGAGGGGCTTGCTCACCGACTGTCCGTTACCGGCGCGGGGGTTGATCACGATCTTACGAATCTGGTCGGGATTGCGAATCTGCCAGTTGAGGGTGATCCGGTCGCCGTTCTGTTCGCGGTAGACGACGCTGTCGGCACCAAAACTTTCGACCCGTACCGGATCGGGGGTGCGGAAGAAGAACCACCAGATGAGGTAGATGAGGCCCAGGATCACCGCCAGCACGATCAAGCCCGCCAGCAGCAGCTGCCACCAGGGGCGGGGCAGCCATTCGAGGGTCGCCTTGGGCATCTCCTTCGGTAGGGGCAACTCCTTGGCATCTTCGAGGTCGATCTTGAAGGGAATCTCAAACGGTTGACCGAAGAAGGGCCGCTGCCACCAGTTTTTGGGTTTGACCGTCAGATCGAGGCCAACGGTTTTGCCGGGCAACAACCGGATCTGCGAGGGTTTGCACTCGTAGATGGCGTACTCGTCCTCCTCGGTGCCTACCGCCCGGATATTCAGTTCGCGAATCACGTTGCCGTCGTTGGTGAGCAACACCTTGTAGCGCCCCGGTTTGCGGGTGACTTTGCCCAAAAGCGTCTCAATCTCGGCGGCAATCTTATAAAAGGGCGGCAGCTGCAGGTAGACCAGATCGAGCAGTACCAGATCGGGGGTGTTGGCCGAGTAGACCCGGATCGTGGGCGAATAGCTGCCCGCCAGAGTGTCAGGGGGCGGCTGAAAAGACAGGGTGATGAGCCCCTTGGTGTTGGGGTTGAGGTCGAGGCCGTCCGGGCAGTCGATGAGGCCCGGCCCGCTCAGGCTCGGTACCTGATAGCGCACCGAGTACCAGTTGTCCTCGAGGTCGGGGCAGGTGAGCCGAAAGCGATCGACCCGATCGGAGCGGTTGTGGACCTGGATCTGGATGGGCTGGGGCTTGCCGGGCTTGAGAACGAGGGGCTGGCTGGAGGAGGTCTGGGGCTTGAGCGAAAAAGTCGGATCGCTGACGCGCACGGCCTGCTGGTCGCGGGGCAGCAGTTGCAGCTGACGGGGCCGCTGCATGGGCGTGTCTTCGGGATAGTGCAGCGGGGCGTCGATGACGATGACGTAGTCGTAGGTGCCCGGAAACGCCTGGGCGGGGATCGAAAAGCGGAAGGCGACCTCGCTGCTCTGCTTGGGATCGAGGGCGAGTCGCTGGCGGGGCGAGTCGCACCACTTGCGCAGCTCTTTTGAAGAGTCGTCGATAAAGACATCGATCACCGCGCTTTGATCGCCCTGGTTGCTCACGGTGATAAAAAGCTCGACCACCTCGCCCGGCATACTGACCTGCGAACCGGGCGGGTTCATGATAAGCGCAATCGGACTCGGTCGCGTCTGAATCACGGCAGGCCCACCCGTCGCATCTGCACTTGAAAATCGTCGCCGCCGCTTACGGTGATGAGCCCCTGGCGGTCGCGGCTCAGATCGACCGTGTTGATCTTTTTGGCGCGCTCCTCGACGGTGCGGCCCGCGATAAAGCGCGCGTCGCGCCCGCCTTTGGCTGTGATGTTCCAGAGGACGACTTTGTGATCGTCGCCGCCGCTCACCAGAAAGCGGCCATCGTCGCTGAAGGCGAGGGAGCGGACGGCGAAGCCGCCGTGGGCCACCCACTGATCGATCACCGGACAGGTGATATCGATGGGCACGTTGCTCGCAACCTTTGCTCCAGAATCGATGGCGACTGCCTGGGTCGGGTCTTTGCTGTCGGCCTGCACCCGGCTACCGAGGGCCACAGCCCCTTTGAAGGGCGCTTTTTTAGGGCTCGCGACATCCGAGCACTGCGTGAGATCGTAGGTGGTGATGTTGCCCTGGGAATCGGCGGTGGCGAGAATATTCGGATTTTGGGAGGCGAGGGCGACGCTCCAGATTACGTCGTTCTGGCCGCCGCGCGGCTGCAGGCGTCGGGGTCTGCTGTCGGGGGCATCGAGGTTCCAGAGCACCAGCCGCAAAAAGCGCCCGGCGCTAATCAAGGTGCGCTCGTCGCCGCTCAGTTCGAGCGCCTGCACCGTGTAGTCGAGTTTTTTGTCCAGCTCGAAGACGTGTCTGGGCCGGGTATCGTCGGAGAGCAGATCCCACATGACGACGATCCCGCTGCCGTGGCCGCTGAAGAGGTAGCGCGAATTGGCCGTAAAGGCCAGATCGAAGACGCGGTCGTTGAGTTCGGGCTGGTAGATGAGTTCGCGGCTCTTTTCACCGGTGGCGACATTCCAGATCTGCACCGCTCCATTTTCAAGACCGGCGGCCAGTTCGCTGTTGTTGCGGGGCATAAAGCGCAGGGCGCGCACAGGCTTGCCGGTATCGACCAGAACGCCCTCGTACTTGAGCGAACCGCTGCCCGGTTCGATGCTCCAGCTGCGGATCGTGCGGTCGTCGCTGGCGCTGAAGACCAATCGCGCATCGGAGCTGATGCGCACGGAATTGACCAGGTCGGTGTGGTAGGGCGGGTTGAAGTACTGATAGAGAGAAATTGCCCCGAAACTGCCTGAGACGAAGAAAAAGCCAAACATCAGCAGCTGCAGCCACAGCGGCAGTTTGGGCAGGATGCGCAGCGTCAGCTTCTGTGCGGGCGGATCGGCGTTGCCCAGCCGGTCGTCTGCGAGGACCGCCACCGTCTCGAAGCGGTACGTCCACGGCAGACCAAACAGGGGCCGCTTTTTGAGGATCGCAAGCTTCAACTCGGTCGTGGTGGCGAGATTGAGGACACCTGGATCGGGGGTGAGTTGGTGGCCGCATCGGCTGGTGTCGCGGCCCTGCAGATCGACGGTGACTTCCTGGCGGAGGTTGCTCGCGTTTTTGAATACCAAGGCAAAATTTGCGCTCTCCTCGCTCCAGTCGGGCCACCAGGCACCGCCTTTGGCGGGCAGTCGCTGCTGGGGCTCACTGCAGTTAAATTGCACAAAGCCAACCGGCAACACTTCGAGGCTGCCCTCGGCGCGGGCAGGCGGACCCGCCTGGGGGACGCCCTCGACGCTGAAGGGATACTCCTGGCTGGGAGCCTGGCTCGGTCCTGGCGGCAGACACTGAAAGGTGGAGTCGAGCTGGGAACCGGCCTCGATGATAAAGCGGCGCTCGGTGCCCATGCTCATCCAGGTGCTGTCGATACCCACAAAGCGCAGCACCATGTCGAAGGGGCGCTGGCTCATGTTGCGCACGCGCACGGGAATATCGACCGGGTTGCGCGGATAGGTCTGAAACTGGCGCACCGGCAACTCGATCGACAGCTGCGAGGGGCCGGAGCCCGGCTCGATGATCAGCCGCAACAGGTACTTGCGCTCTTCTTTGAGCTGGGGCGAGGTGATGAGCACCGTGACGTTGACGGCCCCGACAAATCCCGCGATCGGTGTATCGACGATCGTGATCTGGAACTGGGTCCGACCACCGGGGGGCTTGGCGGTCGAAACTTCTGGATGCAGCTGGTACCAGTTGGGGTTGCGACCGGACCCGGCGGCAAGCAATTCTAGTTTGAAACCAGCAAACTGTTCACTGTCGTTGCTGACAGTCACTTCAAAGGTGACAGGCGGACCACCGGGCCGGTAGGTAACCGTCTGCTCCGAGAGGACAGCACTGATCAGGCGTTTTTCCATACAGAGTGTGCCCGGCTACCCCGCCCAGGCATGAGCGTGGCGCAATCTTACCCCCTGAGAGTGACCTCTACTGTCTTCTTTCAAAGAAACTTCTCGCACTGGAGTAGGCCACAGTCACCCACTGGTTGAGGGCGGCGGAGAACCAGTTCATGCCGCGCGCCTGCAATAGCTGCATCTCCTGAGCGGCCCGCTCCTCAGCTGCACTGCGCTTACCGGCTGGTCGGGCACCGATCCCAGGGATCTGCGGCAGATCGTTCATGCTCTTGCCAAAGATCTTGGCCCCGGAGGGAGCCTCCATCGGTCGGGGTGGACCGGCGGGGCGCTGCGGCATTCCTGGTCGCTGGGGAGCACCCGCCTGGGGCGCAACCGGCGCATTCGGGTTGGGGCGCGCTCCTGCCTGCGGAGGGTTGGGGCGCGCTGGTGCCCCGGCTTGAGGAGGGTTGGGACGCACTGGCGCACCGGGGCGCTGGGGGGCGCTCACCTGGGGCGGCGCAGCGGCAGCCATGCCGGGACGTTTGGGCAGTGGCGGCGGCTTGAAGCCGGGGCGGGCCCGGCTTGCTACCCCTTCGACGATCGCAGTTGCCCCTTTGTCGGGTCGGTGTGACTTGTTGAACGTTCCGCCGAACATCGTCTGCCGGAGGCCGTAGACGACTTGCTGAAGGTCGAGGATAGACTCGAAAAAGTTGGGCATGGTTGCTCCTTCTCCGGACCGGAGGGGACGGCAGGGCGCGTCCGCAAAGAATGTATGGCGGATCTGCCCCGCTATTATAGCCAGTTCTCCTGTACCAGCCGGAATGCCACAGCACAACCGCACCGTCAGGACGCACGGGTCATAAAACTACTAGGGACGTTTTTGCAAGAATATGCAGCCGGGTCGGCAGGGGCTAGCGTCCACCGAAGGCAACTGCCTGTTGCTGGAGGCCAAAAAGCTGCCGCCGCCGCCAGGCGTAGGTGAGAATGTTGATCCCCAATTCTTGAGCGGTGCGGATAGCGAGGCGCGAGAGGGCAAAGTTTTCGTCGATGCCCCAGGCGGAGGCGAGATCGCCCACCACCAGGATGATGCCGCCGCCGGTCAAAAGTCGCAGTGGCTGCTGGTTGATCATCGGTAGGGCCGCAAACAAAAACGGCTGGGTGCGAAGCGGGTGATCCCGCCTGAGCCGCTCCAGATATTCGAGGGGAGTCTCAAACTGTTGGGCCAGGGCCATGACACTCTCGATAAGCGGCGTGGCGTCGAGGGGCGCATCGACCAGGAGCACTCCGCCCCGGTCGAGATAGTTCTTGAGCGCTTCAAATTCGCGGCTGTTGAGCACCAGCGGTTGACGACCGGTCAGATAGAGCAGGTCGTAAGCTTCTGCCTCGACCTCTTCGTCGTCCGGCTCAAGGGTGACCTGTCCGACTTCTTCTGCACCCTGCAGGGCCGGATAGAGCACTCCGGTCGCCTTGAGCAGATAAGACAGATTGAAGAAGTTGCGCGTAAATTCGGGGTCGGGGTGGTTGACCAGAGCCATGTTGACCACCGCCTGGGGCCGGGGCTGGGCATGCAGCCGAAAGCGCAGATCGACGGCGTTGTAGCCGGGGAAGAAGACATCGCGTGGGTTCTCAAGCTGCACCGGTCCGGGCTGCAGCAGCACCCGGCAGACTTCGACTTCGAGATCTTCGGGGGGGCTGCTTTTTTCATCGACGCGGAAAGTCTCCTGAACGATGTCGCGGCGCTCGTCGCGGCGCAACTCGTCGGGATCGACGTACTTGACGACCAGATAGACCATCAGCGGCTCCTGGTCGCTCAACTCGACGGCGATCCGAAAGTCGATGGGCTGGGGCACGACGATCGGGTTGCCGATGAGGTCGATGGCGATGCCCGGCTGGATGCGCACCCAGCGCCCATCGCGAAATTCGACTCTCACATCGGCAGGTGCCGGGATTGCCTGCACGCCCAGGCCGCAGACGATTCCTGGCTGGTTGAGTGCCTGGAAGTGCATCCCCTGGCGCAGGCGGTGGTACTCGTGGGCGCGCCGCCAGCGCTCGGCGTTGATGAGCAGGCCGTCGCTCGCCTGCAGGCGCTCGAAGGGCTTGATGGACGGAGACGGAAAAAGTTGAGTCATGATCGCAAGCCGTAGCACTCGGGGTAAGAAAAATTCAAGAAGCCGCCGGTGGAGGCGGATCGGGCGGTTTGGGCGGTGGTGGAGTGGGTCTGCCCTGGGCAGGCGGGTTGGCGGCACCACCAGCCGCTGGCTTTGGCGGTACCGTTCCACCCTGGATGGGCGGTTTGGGAGGCGGTGCAGTTCCACCCTGGGCAGGGGGAGCCGGAGGCGGTGCCGCTCCTCCCTGGGCGGGCGGTTTGGCCGGGGGGGCCGGTGGCTGAGGAGCGGGCTGGGACCGATTCGGGGCGGCGGGAGCTGGTTGGCCGCCGTTGGCAGGTGTATTCGGTGGCTGGGACGCAGGAGCCGCCTTTGGATGGGGACTGGTGGCCGGTGCCGGGGGGCGCGGCGGCACACCGGCCCGTCCCTGAGCAGGAGCAGCAGGTCGGGGGGCACCGGGCGAACCGGGTGGGCGGGTGGGGGAGGACGGCACCGCCTGGCCCCCCCTGGCCGGGGCGGGGCGGGGGCGGGGCAGGTGGCCCCTCGATGAACAGATCGTAGGTGCAGAAAGCCGGGCGCTCCTGCTCGATAATCAGCCGCACCAGCCGCTCGTTGACCTGATTGGGACGCTGTTCGCGCAGGCGCACGACAAAGTGAAAGGGCCGCCCGCCCCCCAGTACGGTTCCCTGGCCGAGGTGCTCGGCACCGAGGACGAAGCCCCGGCCAAAGTGATCGCTGATGCTGATGTGTTTGCCCGCCTCCTGGGCAATGTGATCGTCGAGCGGCAGGCCGGTGTAAAGGTGCAGGTAGAGTCTCAGCCCGCGCCGGGTGCCCCGGTTGCGATAGATTTCGACCGCCCGCTTGATCAGCCGACGCTGCTGGGGGAGATCCCAGCGCGCATCGATGGGCCAGGAAACCCAGTAAGCCAGAAACGGCAGCAGTGTCTGGGGAGCGGTGAGCGGGTCGAGATTGGCCCACATCGCTTCGAGGCTGTGGTAGGCAGGCTCGAAGGTCTCCTCGAAGATCTTGAGAAAGCGACCGATAAAGTCAACTTCGCGATAAAGAACCGGCAAATAGTTGAGATAGAGGCTGTGGGCCCGCACGTGGAGGCTGAATTCTTCGAGCTCGACTTGATCGAGTTCGAGGGCGTTGGTGCCGTGAAAAAAGTATAACCGACTTTGAAAATCAAGGTCGAGCCGCCGCCGCTTCTGCGGGCTGAGTGCCTGCTGGTCCTCAAAGTAAGAAGCGTTGACCTGAAAGTAGAGCACCGCCTCCATCTGCTGGCCGGGGGCGAGTTCGTGGCCCTCCATGCCGATGCGGCACCAATCGACAGGAAAGTTGCCTTCGACGCGCAAGTTCAGCCAGATTGGGCGCTTGCCGAGATTTTTGACCTGCACGATCATCTCGCTCGGCTCCCCCGGATGCAACAGCAGGCTCGCAGCGGATTGGCTTGCGACAGTCGTCGCCTCAGCGGGCCCGGCCACCTGCAGACCAGCGAGGGGCACCGCCTCGGGGATGCGCATCGGGGTCAGCTGGATGCTGATGAGCTTGCGGTCGCTGGCCTGCGCCACCGTACACCTCCTAGCGGTTGGTAATCAGGTTGATGACGTGGCTGGAGCGCAGGCGGTTGTCGGCCCACGAGCAGATGAGTCCAAACGGACCCGGATCGATCACCGGGTCGGGGGCCGGCTTGCGCGTCCAGTTCGGCCCCCGCTTGCGCAGCGGGAAAAGCAGTACCTGCCCCAGGTAGCGCACCCCCGACGTCTGCTGCAAAAGGGCGATCACATCCGAAGGATAGACCGGGCGGCCAAAGGGCCAGCCCCTGCCATCCGGGCCGCCGGTGATCGGGTTGAGAAAGCGATAGAGGGCGACGCGCAGATTGAACAAGATCTCCTGCTGGGCACGGGGATTGTTGTACTCGGGTTCCAGGCCCACTTCGGTCTGAACGGCGACGCCGACGTATTCGGGCTCCTGCAGTTGCACCTGCACCCCCATCAAGCGCCGCTCCTCGAGGTAAGCCAGGATCTGCTGCTGCAGTTGGGGCCTGAGGCTAAAGAGATCCGGGTTGATGCCCTCACCCCGGCCCACCGAATCGGTGTTGGCCTGGGGAACGATGAGCAGCCGAACGGTGCCGGCCTGGCCTTCGGGGGTCGGCAGACAGCGCACACGGGCGACAGCACCGCTGGCACCGCGCTCGGTGAGGACCTCAAAGTCTTCGGGAGTCACCGCCCGGTCGCGAGTTCTCAGCATCTGGGGAGCGCGCAGGACGGCCTGATCGAGGGACTCGGCGTCCGCCCCGTTGCGGGCAGGCTGGTGGTTGGTGACCCGCGCGATGTAGGGGACGGCGGATTTGAGCACCTTGAGGGCACCGACCTGCACGTTGCCCTTGCGGCCACCGCCTACCCGGTAGGAGACCATGCGGATGAGCGCCCCGCGCGGTGGAATCGCTCCGTACTGGCGCTCCTGCTGGGCGTTCTGCTCGTCGTAGGCCACCAGTTGCGGGGTGATGCCCTGCTGCTGGATGCGCGAGCGAATTGCGCTTTCCATGCGGATCTGGCCGGGTTCGCGAATCAGGGGACCAAACTGGACGGTGCCGGTGAGCGAGTCGATCGTATAGTGCAGGTCGTCCGGCCCGGAATCGGCAAAATCGGGCACCTCCTTCCAGATCTGCGGCAGGCCGCTCGGGGGGGTGACGAGGATGTGCTCGTTCGGCGTGCGCGCCAGCACAGGGGAACCTTGAAGCTGGAATTTCTGGCCGGGGATGCCGTCGCTCGTACCGAGGCGCTCCTCGCGGATTGTCGTGCTGTTGCTGGCGTTGACCGTACCACCGATCGAGCGCACCGCCAGGCCCACAATCCGGGGCGAAGCGTTGTAGGCAGGCTGGTTGGGGGAGGCAGGCAGACAGACGCAGCGCAGCCAGCGGCCCTGGTAACTTGTGAAGCGCGCCGGTGGCCAGCGCTGGGGTAGGTGCAAGATCGTATCGACGCCCTGCAAAGGATTTTTGCCCTGCTGGGCCATCTCGCTGAAGCTGAAGCCCCGCGTGGCGTCGTCCGGTTCCCGCAAAAGCACCGGCTGCCAGCGCTCACCGTCCCAGGCTTCCCAGCGCCGGGGCGGCAGGTTGGGGTTGATGCCGGTGGGGGTGGCCGCTGCCCCTTTGAAGGTGACAGCGAGCACGTTGCCGTCGAGGGGCTGCTCGGGATCGATCACCAGATAAAAACAGTTGCCCGCCTGGGGTTGCTCGTCGAAGATGGGTTGCTCGCTTCCTCCCCAGTGGCCGTTCGGCTGGCGGGTCCACAGGTCGGTGACTCGGTCGCGCAGCGCCTGGGGCGTCTCGTCGGTGGTCTGGGAGGTGAGAAAGTGGGTCAGATAAGGCCGCCCGATGAGCAAAGGCCGATCGGTCGTAAAGACAATCGCCTCCTGGGTCTGGGTGCGTTCGGTGGCGACTTCGGCACCCGCCGGTATCCGGTAAACATCCGGCAGGGAGTTACTGAGATAAAACGTAATGTCGGTGCTGGCAGGAGCGGGGGGCTGCAACCGGATGCCCAACAGCTCCAAAAAGGCGACGTAGTTGCGCCGGGGCACCTGATTGAAGCGCAGGAGCATCTGGTCGGTGAGCCAGGCAAATAGCTCGATAAGCGTGATACCTGGATCGCTCAGGTTGTAGTCGGTCCACTCCGGGCAGTAGCGAGGAATGCGCAACAGGCACTCGGAAACCAGATCCTCGAAGGTGCGGTCGTCGAGGTTGGACTTTGGTAGCTTGGGCAGAAAATCGAACTCCACGGGTGGCTACTCCGTCTCGGCTTGCGGATTGAGGTAAAAGGGGAAAACCAGACTGCGCGGATCGGGGACGCCCTTGAGGCGGTACTTGATGATGATATCGACTCGCCCGCGCACCGGGTCCGGCTCGGTGAGCACCTCGTCGAGGTCGATGCGCGGCTCCCAGATTTCGAGTGCCTCGCTGACGGCCATCCGGATGCGCAACAATGTCGTCGTGTTGAGGGGAGCAAAGGCCAGATCCGCCAGGCGGGAGCCAAAATTGGGGCGGTAGACCCGTTCGCCGACGCCGGTGCGCAAAATGATCCAGATCGCCTCCTCGACATCCTGCGCGGCGGAGCTGACCTGGATGCCGCCCTGCAAATTGAGCCTTAGGGGAAAGGCCAGGCCCGTACCCAGGTACGCGCGCTGTTTTTCGCTCAGTGAGTCTTCCACAAAGACAATTCCGCACCTGCATGGGGCGTTCCATAGACTATCAAGCTTAGCGGAGGCGGACCATTCGCCAAAGGTCGAATGGCCCTACAGGCGCTTTGCGCCAGCCTGACCGGCCTCGAGTCTAAAAGCGGCGAGGGTGCTTACCGGGCTATCGGAGCGGGTGACATCGCTTACGGACCGGTAGTCGGTCCGCCACAGCCCGCGCTCAAGAGTGCAAAGTCCGTAGCCCCGCGCCGCGCCGTCGAAGAACCGGATGTGGGGATTGGCCGGCAGGGCGGCCTGGACGCGCCGGATCCAGTCTTTTGGAAAATCGGAGCTGATCGAGGTGCCGGTAAATTCGGTGGCGACGGTGGCCGATTCGGGCTTCTCAAAGTCGCTCTTTAGATCGCTGACCCAGCTTGAATGGATGTCGCCGCTCAAGACGACCGGGTTGGCCACTCGCGCTTCGGCAAGAAACGCCAGCAACCGGGAACGGGCCGCCACATAACCGTCCCACTGATCGAGGTTGTAGATGGGTTCGGCATCGCTGCCGCTATTGAACTGGGCCATCATCGTCTGCTGGGCGATCACGTTCCAGCGCCCGTGCGAGCGGCTGAGCCCCCCGAATAGCCAGCGCTCCTGATCGGTTCCTGTCATCGTCGCTTCTGGGGCGAGGGCGGCGGCACAGCGGGGCTTGAGGCCATCGTCGCAGGGCTGGTCGCTGCGGTACTGGCGGGTGTCAAGCACCTGCAGGGCCAGCAGATCGCCAAAGGCGAAGCGCCGGTAGAGTTTTAGACTGGCACCGTCCGGCAGAGCGCTGCGGCGCAGGGGCATGTGCTCGTAGTAAGCCTGGTAGGCAGCGGCCCGCCGTCTGCGGAAGGTCTGGGGATCCTGGCTATCCTCGGGGATGAGCCCGGCATAGTTGTTCTGGACTTCGTGATCGTCCCAGGTGACGATCCAGGGAAAGGCGGCGTGGGCGGCCTGGAGATCGGCGTCGAGTTTGTAGAGGGCGTAGCGGTTGCGGTACTGCTCAAGGCTCGTCGCTGCCGGGCCGTCGTGCTGCCGGACCCGGCCCGGCAACGCTCCCCGCTCGTAGATGTAATCGCCCAGGTGCAGGGCAAAATCGAGATCCTGGGCTGCCATGTCCCGGTAGGCTGCGTAGTAGCCCGCCTCGTAGTTCTGGCAGGAGGCAAAGGCGAAGCGCAGTCGTGCTGGGTGGGTGCCAACTGCCGGAGCGGTGCGGGTTCGCCCGACCGCACTGACCTCGTTACCCACCTTGAAGCGGTACCAGTACCAGCGAGCGGGCTGAAGCCCACTCACCTCGACATGAACTGAGTGCCCCCACTCCGGTCGGGCCGTCACCGTTCCCTGCCGGACGATCTGGCGCATCCGCTCATCTTTGGCCACCTGCCACTGGACATTGACGGGCCGGTTGGGCATCCCACCCCCTGCCAGCGGCTCCGGAGCCAGCCGCGTCCAGAGCACCACGCCGTCGGGCAGCGGATCGCCCGAGGCGACGCCAAGGCTAAAAAGCGGTCCACTGCCGGCTGCCAGTGCCCGGCGCACCAGAGGTGCAGTCACGGCGAGACCGACGAAGAGGCCCGCACCGGCCAGCAACTGTCGTCGGCTCGTCGCCAGTCCGATTTCCTGCCCGTTCGTCATCGAAAAATGTTCAATAAACCCCTACAAGTCTACCGACTTCGATCAGCGCTCGCAGTCTAAAGTTCGTTCGGGTCGATGCCCAACTGCCGCAGGCGCTCAGCGAGCGCGTCCGCCCGCGCCCGCTCCTGCTCTGCTCTAACTTGCTCCTGAGCGGCCCGCTCCGCCCCGCTCGGTACGACCTGCCCTTCGCGGTCGCACCAGCGCAGCCAGGTGTCCTCGCGGCCCTCAAATTCGCCCTGCCAGAGGGTGAGACCAATCCCCACGCTGTCAAGCCAGGTGCTTGTGCGGGAAACGTAGTCGAGGCCGGAGAGTTCAAAAATTTCGAGCACCGGTCCTTTGAGCTGTTGCAGCGGGTCGTAGATCGCATAGAACGGCACCCGCATCGCCGCGTAGGTGCTGAACTTGCTGCCCCGCTCGTTGCCTTCGGTGTTGGAGACAATCTCGATGACCACCTCCGGCGGCTTACCGAACTCCCAAAAAAAGTAGGAACGGTTCTGTTTTTGCCACCAGTCGCGGGCGAGCTGGACATTTAAGCTCAAGAAGGCATCCGGCACCAGGGGCGGGCGGTTGAGCGCATAAAAAAGCCCGACGTTGGCAGCGACGATAAACGGAGCTGTGAAGACCTGGCTGCTGTAGAGCGGCTCGGTGAGCAGCCGCTACTGCTTTTCGGAAGGAAAATTGTCCACCGGCGCATCATCCTCGGTGACCAGATTCGCGATCGCCGCCGCCAGTTGTTCAGAAGAAACTTCCATAACCTGCTCTGGAGTGATCTTCGCCAATTATGGACAGATTAACACATTTGGTGCTATCCATTGGCCGTCAGGCAGCCCAAAAAGTGTCCGGCAGCCGTGCGGCGGTGAAGAGCTTCAACGCATTCTGGCAATCGCAAGCCCGGCGACGCGGGTGATCGCAGGTCCAATCGCCCGGCCCAGACCTCCCAGGTGCTTCTCCGCTAAAAAGCGGCTGCGGGCGGCGTAGATCGCCGAGCGCAGCTTGAACTGGGAATGGTCCGCCCGATAGGTGAGTACGTTGTGGCCGGCGCGCTGCCAGTCGCTCTGCTCGGTGGGGCTGAGTCTACCCTCGGAGACGACGCGATCGAATAGCTGGGTGCCAGGCAGCGGGTAGGTGACCGTAAAGCTCAGATAGTCGAGGGGCAACGTCGGGATGAAGCGCAGGGTGGCGAGGATGTCCTCGGTCCGCTCGCCTGGATAGCCCACCTGAAAGAAGGCGGCGGCTTTGATCCCGACGCTGTTTGCCGCCTGGATCGCTGCGTATACATCCTCTGGGCTGAAGCGCTTGCCCATCTGCCGCAACACCCGTGGGCTGCCGGATTCGACGCCAAAGAAGATCCGCTCGCAGCCCGCCTCGGCCATCCGCTCGAAGACCTTGCGCTGCACATCCACCCGGCCCAGGCAGTCCCACTTGAACTTGAGCCCGCGCTGGAGGATCTCTTCGCAGATCTTGAGGGCGCGCTGCCAGTTGAGCATAAAAATATCGTCGGAAAACCAGATGTGGGTGTAGCCCGCCGAGAGGGCCGCTTCGATGTCCGTAAGCACCTGATCGATGCTGTGCTCGCGGTAGGTGGCTCCAAAGATGGGCTGGTCGCAGTACTCGCAGCCGTAGGGACAGCCTCGGGCGGTAAAGACCGGCGTCTGGGCGTAGCCAAAGGTCTTGAGCCAGTAATCGCGGTAGTGCTCGTGATCGAACAGATCCCGCGCCGGCATCGGTAGCTGGGTGAGCACCGCTTTGGGAATGAGCGGTGCCTTCGCCGTGCCGGTAAGCGCCCCGGCCCCATCCAGCCTCCGCAGTCCAGCAAGCTCTTCGTAGGGGCGGCCAGCTTTGAGCCGGCAGATCAGTTCGTCCCACAGCAATTCGCCCTCGCCGCCCATCACCAGATCGAAGGGGGGCAAAAACGCCTGGGGCTTGCCGGAGGGCATCGGGCCCCCGGCGACCAGCAGCACGTCCCGGCCCAGGCGCTCGCGCAGGCTCCGCGCCAGGATCAAGGCGTCGGCGTGCATCGTCACCATGCAGTAGATGCCCACCACCAGCGGTTTTTCGGCCACCGCCTGCTCGATTGCCCAGTCTGTACCCCGGAAGGTGCAGTCGAGAAAGCGAACGCTGTGGCCGCGCGCCCGCAGATAAGCGGCGATGAAGCCCTGGCCCAGGGGCGGGAAGAGCCACAGCTTCCGCCCTGGTGCCTCGCGGTGGACGTAAGGGTAGATCAGCACCACCTCGGCCATCGGTTGGACGCTCTTTGGGTCTTGGGGCAATTTATTGTGGCATGGGCTCCGATAATTAAGGGAGTCCTGTCAACCTGCAAAGCCCGTGTCCGAGACGATCTGCGCCATCGCCACCGCCATCGTTCCCCAGCAGGGCAGCGTCGGCATCGTGCGACTATCGGGCGACGAGGCGCAGGCAATTGCCGCTCGCGTCTTTCGAGCGGCGGGCAAACAGCGCTTCGAGAGCCATCGCATCCACTACGGCCACTTCGTCGCTCCAGATGGAACAGTCATTGACGAGTGCCTGATGCTCTTGATGGCGGCTCCCCGATCGTTCACCCGCGAGGATGTGGTCGAATTTCACTGCCACGGCGGAATCGCCGTCGTCCAGCAGATTCTGCGCACCTGCATCGAGCAGGGAGCACGGCTGGCCCGGCGGGGCGAATTTACGCTGCGGGCCTTTCTCAATGGCCGCATCGACCTGACCAGGGCGGAGGCGGTGGCAGAACTGGTGGCCGCCCGCTCCCCGGAGGCTGCCCAGGTGGCCGTCGCAGGGTTACAGGGCAAACTCGCCCAGCAGGTGGGCACCCTGCGCAACCGTTGCCTGGAATTGCTCGCCCAGATCGAGGCGCGGCTCGACTTTGAAGACGACCTGCCGCCCCTGGACGAAGGGGCGATCAAAGCCGATCTGGCTATTCTCCATGCCGGAATGCGCGAACTCATCGCCACCGCCAGCCGGGGCGAGCTGTTGCGCACGGGCTTAAAAGTGGCGATCGTCGGGCGGCCCAACGTCGGCAAGTCGAGTCTGCTCAACGCCTGGAGCCGGGTGGATCGGGCGATCGTCACCGAACTCCCTGGCACGACCCGCGATCTGGTCGAATCGATGCTCAACTTGCAGGGTATTCCCCTGCAGGTGCTCGATACCGCCGGCATCCGCGAAGCGCAGGATAAAGTCGAGCAGCTAGGCATCGAGCGCTCCCGCAGCGCCGCCCGCACAGCCGACCTGGTGCTGCTGGTGATCGATCGCACCGAAGGCTGGACCTGCGCCGACAGCGAGATCTTTGCCCAGTTGCGCGACCAGCAGCCGCCGCCGCTCATCGTCGTGGTCAACAAAAGTGACCTGGAAGGCCCGCCCATCCATACCCCGACGCGGGGCGTAGTGGCCCAGGTCGCCACCGCCGCTGCCTGGGGCCAGGGCATCGCCGAACTTGAAGCGGCGATCTTATCGGCGATTGGCCAGCAACAGCTGCAGCTCAGCAACAGCGACCTGGCGATCAACGAGCGGCACCACGAGGCACTGGTACGGGCCGAGGCGGCCCTCAGCCGCGTCGATGAAACCCTCGTAGCAGGATTGCCCCTCGATTTCTGGACGATCGATCTGCGCACCGCCGCTCAGGCGCTCGGTGAAATCACCGGCCAGACTGTCACCGAGGCCGTGCTCGATCGGATCTTCAGCAAGTTCTGTATCGGCAAATAAAGAAAGTCTCCGATGCTGTCGGTTCGCTTTTGGTTTAGTTGTTAACTTTATTAAGAGATCCTGGAACTTCGCTCGAAGTGAGCGGTGCTCTGGGTAAGTTCGGACCGTAGCTTCAAAGGTGCGTGTGCGTGAACCTCGAACTGGCCCACTTACGAGCAGATTGCGGTGGCGCACCTTCTCCCGTCGCCGCCTGCTCGGCTGGCTGACATTAGCAGCAGCTGGTGGCGGTCTGTTGCAGTGGCGCTTCGCAAAGGCACAGCCTGCAGTCTTTGAGCAGGACAGGCTTCAGTTGCCCCGACGGCTGGACAGGCCGCGCCGGGTCGCTGTTGTCGGCGGTGGACTGGCGGGACTGGCCTGCGCCTACGAGCTGACGAGTCGGGGCTTTCAAGTGACGCTCATCGAGCGCGCCGACCAACTGGGTGGCAAGCTCGTGAGCTGGCCTATCGAGGTACTGGGCGAAAAGTTCACGATGGAGCACGGCTTTCACGGCTTCTTCCCCCAGTACTACAACCTCAAGAGCCTGGTGGCCGAACTGGGACTGGGGGGGAATTTTCGCGATCTCAAGACCTACGCGGTTCTCTACCGCCGCAAGTACGCCCCCGAAATTTTTCGCCCGAGCAGTGCTGCCTTTCCGTGGAACATCGTCGATCTGGCGATCGCATCGGCCAATCGGGCCGACTGGGGCCTTAACCTGGTAAGCCCCGCCCACTGGCAGGTCTTCCAGGCGATCACCAGCTTCCACTCCCAGCAGAACCGCAGGCCGCTGGAGGATTTTTCGGTGAGCGAGTGGGCAGCCGGCAGCTTTCCGAGGGGACTGTTCGATCTCTATTTTTTGCCCTTCGCCAAATCGACCCTCAACGCCCCGGATTTGCTGAGCGTCGGGGAGATGCTCCAGTTTTTTCACTTTTATTTTTTTGGCAACCCCGAGGGCCTTGCCTTTCAGGGCACCCGCACCGATATGGGCACGAGTTTGATCGAGCCGATGGCGCGGGCGATAACGCGCTGCGGCGGCACGATCGTCGCGGGTGCTCAGATCGAGCACATCCGCTGGCAAAATGGCCGGATCGCTTCGCTCACCTACCGCCAGGGCAACAGCAGCTCCGGTACAGTTCCTTTCTGGGTAGAGCCAGATCGCGTCCACAGCGCCGGTCCCGACCAGAACTATACGGACGGCGAGCAGTCCTTCGCCGTGCGGGGGGCGGCCCGCCAGGCGGTCTCCCTCACCTGTACCCACCAGGGCTGCACGGTGGCTCGCCTGCCGGACGGTCAGTTTCGCTGCCCCTGCCACGGTGCCACCTACGACAGCGAGGGGCGGGTCTTGCAGGGACCAGCCCGCCGGGACCTGCCTCGCCTCAAGGTCGTTTCGTCCACCGGCGAGCGGCTGCAACTGGCAAGCGAAGCACCGGCGGCAACACCGGTGGAGCTTGAGGCCGATTACTTTGTGCTGGCGGCGGACGTGCCGGGAATGCAACAGCTATTTGAGCGCAGTTCGGGCGATGTCAACGAGGCCGTGCGCGATCAGGTGCGCAAGTTACCGGTCGCCGACCCGTTTGCAGTCGCCCGCTTCTGGTTCGACCGCGACTTCGAGTGGCACTACAGCGACTTTGCCTCGCTGTCGGGTTACCGGCTCACCGACAGCATCACCCTCTACCACCACATCCAGCGCGAGTACATCGAGTGGGCAAAGCGCACCGGCGGCAGCGTCGTCGAACTGCACGCCTACTGCTACAAAGAAAAAGAATTTCCGACCCGCGAGGGACTGCTCGCCACCTTCGAGGCAGAACTGTTCGAGATCGTGCCTGCCCTGCGCACCGCCCGCATCCTGCACCGGGAACTGCTCAATCAAAAAAACTTCTCCGGTTATCCCCCCGGCAGCTACGCCGATCGCCCCGAGACAAAGACAGCGGTGGCGAATCTGCTGTTTGCCGGTGACTGGGTAAAGATGCCCTTTCCCTGCGGCCTGATGGAGCGGGCGGTGAGTTCCGGCCTTCTTGCCGCCAACGCCATCTTGCAATCAGAGGGGCTGCAGCGGCGGACCCTGCACACGGTCAACCCGGAAGGTGCCCTGCGTCCCCTCACCCGGCTGTGGGATCCGTAGGCGATGAACGACATTCGCAGGCTGCCCATCAACCCCGACCACTGGTACGCCGTCGCCCAGAGCCACGAACTGGCCCACAAGCCCCTGGCAGTCACCCTCTGGGACAGGGCGATCGTTCTATTTCGCAGCCAGAGCGGCACTGTTCATGCCCTGGAGGACCGCTGCCCCCACCGGCAGGTCAGACTGAGCGGTGGCCGCATTTTCAAAGACGAACTGGAGTGCGCCTACCACGGCTGGCGCTTCGACAGCCAGGGCATCTGCACCTACGCGCCCTACCAGCAGGGGGTTCCTAGAGGCTGCCGGGTGCGCTCCTACCCCGCCTGCGAGGGCGACGGCTTTGTCTGGATTTTTGCGGGCGATCCGGCGCAGGCCCACAGCCGGTTGCCCCTCGCCATTCCCGAATGGTCGCACCTTAACTACATCGCCACCGTCTCGCTCATCGACTGCCGGGCCCATTTTTCGTATCTCATCGAAAACCTGATGGACATGCACCACGGCCACCTCCACGAGAACTTCCAGGCGTGGGGCGAAGCTCAGCTTGAGTCGTTGAGCGAGCAACCGGAGCAAATAGACGCCACCTACACCGCCGAGAGCTACTACCGCATCGATCGGATCTGGTCGGTGGCGCAACTGTTTATACCGGCCCTGCGCCAGCCCCACCCGGAGACGCTCAAGGTGAGCTACATCTATCCCCACTGGCGATCCAGTCTGGGAGCCGATTTTCGGATCTATTGCCTGATCTGCCCCACGGGATTGCGCACTACCCGCGCCTACCTCGTTCACTTCACCTCCCTCGAAGCGTTCGATCACCTGCACAAACTGCCGGTGCCCTTTCGCCGCTTAGTTAAAGACAGCTTCTTCGGCTCCGCCCAGAGCCTGCTCGACGGGCTGGTGCGCCAGGATGTCGAGATGATCGAACAGGAACAGCGCGCCTACGACCACTCGCCCTCTCAAAAAAACTGGGAACCGAACCGTGCCCTCGCCGCCGTACAGCGCCTGATTCGCGCCCAGAGCCGGGCTGGTCAATCGGCACTGTAGGTTCTACGCTGTAAATAAACAGCGATCCTGGAGAATGGACAGATCATGGCTGTAATCACGCTCCTCAGTGACTACGGTCTGGAGACCAGTGCCGTCGGTGCCATCAAGGGCACCCTCATGAAGGGGTGTCCGGGCGTACAACTTATCGACCTCACCCACCAGATCCAGCCGCAGGATCTGCTTGCGGCCCGCTTCGAGCTGATGACGGCCTACCGCAGCTTTCCGGAGGCGACGGTGCATCTGGCGATCGTCGATCCGGGGGCGATGCTGGGCCGTCGGGCGGTGGCCTTTCGCACCGCCCAATATGCTTTTGTCGGCCCAGACAATGGCCTGTTCGACGGTGTGCTCGATCTCGAACCAGCTTTAGAGGCGGTGGAGTTGCCCGGTCTCCAGTCGCCGCCCAATCGCCTGTTTCGAGGCCGCGATGTCTTTGCCCCGGCGGCAGCCGCCCTCGCTGCCGGCAAAGCTCTCAGCCAGGTTGGCAGGCCCATCGCCCCGGCGTCGCTGGCGCGCTTTGAGGTCAACCTCGCCGATCGGCGGGCGGACGGCATCCACGGCCAGATCCAGAGAATCGACCGCTTCGGCAACTTGATTACGAACATTCCCGGCGAATGGGTAGGCGAGCGGCTCTGGGAAGTGCGCGTCCTGGGCCATCACTTTCTTTTTTCCCTTGCCGGTGCCGATCCCCAGGGGGGCAGACTGCAGGCACAGATCGCAAGCCACGGCTTTGTCCAACTGGTCTTCGAGGGAGGCGACTGTGCGCGCCGCCTTGGGGTGGCAGTGGGCCAGGGCGTCGTCATGCGCAGCCTCAGTCCTGTGCTCTAGACGATGAACTGGCCATCGCTATTTTGGGCAGCCTGGTAGCTGCGGGCATCAAAGTACAGATCTTCGAGCGTCACCTGATCGAGGGCAGCGAGCACCGAGCGGTGCAGCCGGTCCCAGAGGGCAAACGTTACCCAGTCCTCCGCCTGCTCGTCGTCGCGCAACTGCCGACTCAACGGCTCGATCCCATCGCCCACGGCCCTGAGGATCGCCCCCAGGCTGATCTGCGCCGGTGGCCGGGCGAGCAGATAGCCCCCCTGCACTCCCCGCACCGAAGCCACGAAACCGTTTTGTCGCAAAATAATGAGTAATTGCTCAAGAAAATGTTTAGAAATGTTCTGACGAAGGGCGATCTGGCGGATCGACTGCGGTGGTCCGGCGCGGTGGATCGCCAGATCCAGCAACGCTTTAACGCTGTAATGGCCCCGGGCGGTTAATTTCATCTTTCGATTAAGTATTGTAAAGGAGAACGGATGGTATTCTGGAGTCGGTGTTACATTCATGCGTAAAGCGCAATTTATTGCAAGGACTGCGGCTTCATGAGCAAGGTGTATGACTGGTTCCAGGAGCGCCTCGAAGTTCAAGCGCTCGCGGACGACATCACAAGCAAGTACGTCCCTCCCCACGTGAACATCTTCTACTGCCTGGGCGGGGTGACGCTGATTTGCTTTTTGATCCAATTCGCCACCGGCTTTGCGATGACCTACTACTATAAGCCGACGGTGGCCGAGGCGTTCAGCTCGGTCAACTACATCATGAACGAGGTGAGCTTCGGCTGGCTGATTCGCTCGATCCATCGCTGGTCGGCTTCGATGATGGTGCTGGCGATGATCCTGCACGTCTGCCGGGTCTACCTGACGGGCGGCTTCAAGCGCCCGCGCGAGTTGACCTGGGTAACGGGTGTTCTGCTCGCTTGCCTCACGGTCAGCTTCGGTGTGACCGGCTACTCGCTGCCCTGGGATCAAGTAGGGTACTGGGCGGTCAAGATCGTCACCCAGGTGCCCTCGGCCATTCCGGTCGTAGGCGATCTGATCGTGCAGTTCCTGCGCGGCGGTGCCGGTGTCGGCCAGGAGACACTCACCCGTTTCTACAGCGCCCACACCTTTGTGCTACCCTGGCTGACAGTGGTTTTTATGTTGATGCACTTCTTGATGATTCGCAAGCAGGGCATCTCCGGTCCCCTGTAAGCACAAACCGGATTTACCAGACAAGGAGAGAGTGAGATGCCGATTAAGCGTCCCGAACTGGATGATCCTGAGATCCGCGAGCTGCTCGAACAGGGCATGGGCCACAACACCTACGGTGAGCCTTTCTGGCCCAACGACATCCTGATTTTTGGCGTCGTGATCTTCGGTACGATCGCAAGCATCGTTGCCCTGGCCGTCCTCGACCCGGCCAAGATGGGCGAGCCTGCCGATCCGTTCTTGACACCCAAGCACATCCTGCCGGAGTGGTACTTCTACCCGGTCTTCCAGATGCTGCGCACGGTGCCCAACAAGCTTCTGGGTGTCGTCTTGATGGTCGCGATTCCGCTCGGCCTGGCGCTCGTGCCTTTCATCGAGAACGTCAACAAGTTCCAGAACCCGTTCCGCCGCCCGATCGCCACCGCCGTCTTTTTGATTGGCGCAGTGGTCACCTTCTATCTGGGCATCGGAGCGATGATTCCTGACATCGGCAAGTCCCTCACCCTGGGACTGTTCTAAGCGCTGCCGATTCCACTTCGTCTTCCTAAAAAGCGCCGCAGACGCGGCGCTTTTTGCTTGTCGCTAGAATGTGCTGCCAAAGCGGCTTTGAGCCATAATAGAGGGAAGTCGGCTGTTGACGGATGCCCGCAGTTGGCCTAGCTTAAAATTAGTTAATAAACTTAACACTCGTGTCCGGGAGGGAGCCGTTCTGTGAATAACAAGAACTGGCGCAATGCAGGTCTTTACGTACTGCTGGCGATCGTCGTCATCTCGCTTGCCAGCGCTTTTTTCAGTGGTCAGCCCCAGGCTCAGCCCGAACTGCGCTACAGCGAGTTCCTGCAGCAGGTGGATCAAGGCCAGGTCAAGCAGGTGCAGGTCAATCAGGAGAACCTGACCGCCCAGGTGGTACTCAAGGATGACTCCAAGGTGCGGGTGAACCTGCCTCCGGGCGACAAGCAATTCTGGAATCTGATGCAGAAGAAGGGGGTCGAGGCGACGCCGATTCAGCCTAGCGGCAACAACTTCCTCTTCTCTGCCCTCAGCTCCTTCTTCTTCCCGCTGCTGCTTCTGGGCGGCCTGTTCTTTCTTTTGCGCCGCGCCCAGGGCGGTCCCGGCAACCAGGCGATGAACTTCGGCAAGTCGAAGGCCCGCGTGCAGATGGAGCCCCAGACCAAGACCACCTTCACCGACGTTGCGGGCGTCGAAGAAGCGAAGCTTGAGCTGCAGGAAGTCGTCGATTTTCTCAAGAACGCCGATCGCTTTACGGCGGTCGGGGCCAAGATTCCCAAGGGCGTGCTCCTCGTCGGTCCTCCCGGCACCGGCAAGACGCTGCTCGCCAAGGCAGTGGCCGGTGAGGCGGGGGTACCGTTCTTCTCGATCTCTGGTTCTGAATTTGTCGAGATGTTCGTGGGCGTCGGTGCCAGCCGGGTGCGCGATCTCTTCGAGCAGGCCAAGAAAAATGCCCCCTGCATCGTATTTATCGACGAAATCGATGCCGTAGGCCGCCAGCGCGGTGCCGGCCTCGGTGGCGGCAACGACGAGCGCGAGCAGACCCTCAACCAGTTACTGGTCGAGATGGACGGTTTCGAGGGCAACACTGGCATCATCATCATCGCCGCCACCAACCGCCCCGACGTCCTCGACGCGGCCCTGCTCAGGCCCGGTCGCTTCGATCGGCAGGTGGTCGTCGATCGGCCCGACTTCAAGGGCCGCCTGGAGATTCTCAAAGTCCACGCGCGCGGCAAGACCCTGGGCAAGGACATCGACCTCGAGAAGATTGCCCGTCGCACCCCCGGCTTTACCGGCGCGGATCTGGCGAACCTGCTCAACGAGGCCGCCATCCTCGCCGCCCGCCGCAACCTCTCCGAGATCTCGATGGACGAGGTCAACGACGCCGTCGATCGCGTCCTGGTCGGCCCCGAAAAGAAAAATCGTCTGATGACCGAAAAGCGCAAGCGGCTGGTAGCCTACCACGAGGTCGGTCACGCCCTGGTCGGTGCGCTTTTGCCCGAGTACGATCCGGTCCAGAAGATTTCGATCATCCCCCGTGGCATGGCCGGTGGCCTCACCTGGTTTGTGCCCGACGAAGAGCGCGCTGATTCCGGCCTTTATAGCCGCTCCTACATGATCAACATGATGGCGGTCGCCCTCGGTGGCCGAATCGCCGAGGAGTTGATCTACGGCGAGGCGGAGGTGACGACCGGAGCCTCCAACGACCTCCAGCAGGTGGCCCAGGTCGCCCGCAACATGGTCACCCGCTACGGCATGAGCGACAAGCTCGGTCCTGTGGCCCTGGGCCGCCAGGGCGGCAGCATGTTCCTGGGCCGCGACATCATGACCGAGCGCGACTTCTCCGAAAAGACAGCCGCTGTGATCGACAAAGAAGTGCGCGACCTCATCGACCAGGCTTACGACCTGGCGCGGAGCATCCTGCAGCGCAACCGCGAGCTGATGGACCGGGTGACCGAGGTGCTCGTTCAAAAAGAGACGGTCGACGCCGAAGAACTCGAGCAGTTGATCGAGGCCAGCCTCAGCAAGGCCACCGCCTGATCGGCAACTAAAAAGTCACACCCAGAGCACCCGGAAAGTAAATCCATCCGGGTGCTTTTTTACTGGCTTTAGAGACTGCCTACGGCCCGCTGGATGGCGACCAGAGCCCGGTTGTAGCCGATTACCGCCGTGAGCTGGTTGACCCGCGCCTGGGTGAGGTCACGATCGGCGGTGATCACATCCGTCTGGGTGCCCACGCCCGATTCAAAGCGGCGGCGGGCCAGCCGCAGTGCTTCGGTGGCGCTCACCACCGCGTCGTTGGCGGTCTGGATCTGCTGTCTTGCGGTCTCAAGCGTCGAGATCGAAGTCTCGACGCTGTAGCGCACGGTGTTGTAGGTGTCGCGGTAGTTGACCTCGGCGATGCGGGCAGTGGCGACGAACTGGGCAGCGTTGGCGTAGGCAGCACCGCCGTCAAACAGTTGCCACTGGATCTGGGCACCGACGCTGTAGCCGGTGTAGATGCCGACCACCTGATCGAGCATATTGTCGTAGAAAGCACCGGTGGCGAACAAACTCACCTGCGGACCGTACTGGGCGTAGTTGACAGCCTCGTTGGCCTTGGCCTGGCGGCGCAGGGTGTCCTGGTAGGCCAGCTCGGTGCGCTGGGTGAGAGCCCGCTGGATCGATTCGTTGAGGCCCAGCTTCCAGTCACCCACCTGCTCGATGGGTTCATTCGCCTTGATCTCCGTCGGATCGTCGTAGTTGAGCAATCGGGCCAGGTTGCGCTCGTTGACCACGCGCTGGTTGAGGGCGTTGAGATTTTGTTGGACGGAGTTGGCCAGTTGCACCTGGGCCTGGAGCACGGCGAAGTGGGTGCCGGTACCGGCCCGCTCTTGAGCCTGGGCGTCGCGGAGGCTGGCCTGGGCGCTCTTGACGGAGGCGGTGCCGATTTCGACGTTGCCGTCGGCGGTCTGCAGGTCGTAGTAGGAGCCGATCACCGTGTTGATCACGTTCTGGCGGGTGGTCTCGTAATTGAGCGTCGCCGCCTTCAGGTTCTCCTCGGCAGCGAGGATCGCACTGCCGACCTGACCGCTCGAATAGACGACCCAGTTGACGTTGATCGAGCCCTGGACCACTGAACTTTCCGATAGAAAGAGCGATCCGATATTTGAACTGGAGGTTGCCGTCGTAAAGGCGGTGGCAAGGGCCTGGGCCTGGGCATTGTTGAAGGCGGGCACCTGGCCGGAGCTGACAGTTGCGACGGCGCTGCCGGCAGGAACGGCTCCCGTGAGCGCGAGGGATAAGGGGTTGCTGCCGGGGGTTGCCGTCACGATGGCGTTGCCGGTGGTCACACCGAGCGAGGAGAAGACACTGCCGGTTCCTGTCTGCTGGAACTGGCTCGGATTGAACGTCGGGGTGTTCGCGGTGCTCTGGTTGATGAGCACCCGCTGGATCGTGTTCTGTGGCAGCTGGCTGTAGGTGTAGCTGGTGTTGAGGTTGATCGTCGGGTACAGCCCCGCCTGGGCCTGAAATTTACCCGCCAGAGCCTGCTCGACGGCGTAGCGGGCGGCCAGCAGTTGGGTACTGTTGGCGAGGGCGATGTTGATCGCGTCGCGCAGCCTGAGCGATACGGTGTTCTGAACCCGCAGTTCGACGGGGTTGGCCGGGATCGGCGGCCTCTGCACCTGAGCCGGGGGACCAGCGAGGTCGGCTGCTCCGCTGCCCGTGGGTGTCGCGTCTGGGCCGGTGGGCGCATTCTGGGCATGGGCTGCCCAGGCCGTGCTGAGGCTTACCGCCAACAGCAGCGCAGCGCTGCGAATTCTCATCGAAGGACACTCCTCAAGAAGCTATCGGGGGCTTGGGTGAGCAGATGGACTCACCGCCGGGGCTCACCGCGCAAAATTACGATCAACGCCGACGATTTAGACGATATAGGCGAATGCCCGGATCTGCAGTGTTTAGTTTATGAAGTTCCAGGGAATGAACTCAATAGCGTCGGGTTAATAACGAAAAGATTCAAGGAAGGTTGACAAAGGGCAGCGCGGCAACCGGTGATAATAAAGGACAATCCAGCCGGTGCAGTGAGAAAGATGACGAGAACCGCAGGCATACGGGTGTTTCTGGCCGCCGCGAGCGCAGGTAGCTGCCTGTCGGGCCTGCCCCTGCTCGCTCAGACCAGTCAGACGACGATCAATATTCCCAACACCAGCACGTTCGTCACGATACCGGGCACCTCCACCACCGGTCGCAGCGCCGTACCCGCCACGCCCACACCCACGACCGTACCGGTCTACGCCGGGCCGGTGCTGCCGGGGGGCACCTACAGCGGTCCTATCTCCGGCGGCACCTTCGTCAACGGTCTGCTCGTCACCCCAAACGGCAGCTACTCCAACACCGGCATCTACCAGGGGCTGCCGGCACCGGTGGTCAACTTCAACGCCGTCAACAACAACAACGGCACCTCGCCGACCCTCAGCCCCAGCAGTGGTCCTTAAATCCGTTTGGAAGCTCTCTGCGCGCCTGCCCTGAGCCTCAGTAGCTGATCTGGAGGGTAACATCCGCTTCGACCTGGGCGGTGCCGCCCTCGATCGGCGTCGAAGCGTCGGCGGAGAGCGTTTTGGCCAGGGCGAACGGTCGGGGCGGGCGACTGGTGTCGCCTACCTGAATCGAACGCACCTGTCTGGCGGTGAGGTTGAGGCTTTTGAGCACGGCATCCGCCTGGGCCTGGGCGTCGGCGACGGCCCGGCTGAGGGCGACGCTGCGCGCCGCATCGAGTTGGGCGTCGGGGGCACTGAAGCTCAGGTTCTGCACGACGTTCGCACCGCTGCCGACGGCGGAATCGAGAATTTTGCCCGCCTGGGCGATCGGCACCTGAAAGCTCAGGTTGCTGCTGGCCGTAAAGCCGATCACCTTCGCCGGTTCGCGGTTGACGGGGTTGTTATAGCGCGGATAGAGCTGTACGTTTGTCGTCCGCAGCTTCTGGACCTGCAACTGCTTGAGGCGATCGACCAGGGGGTTGAGCTGGGTGCGCAACTGCGCCTGGGCTTCGGCGGCGGTGGAACCGTCGGCCTGCACGCCGAGGTTGAAGATCGCATCGGTGTACGGAACGCTCTCGCTTCCGTGTCCTGTCACCGTCAGGGTGCGCTCGGGCGGCGTTGCCTCCTGGGCCTGGGCAGGGAGAAATGTCATAAGGGTAACGATGCAACTGAGAGCGACGACGAGAAGACGCCTTGGCATAGAGGGATGGGGGTAATGTCTCCACGAACCTAGCATTTCATCCTCTTCATTCGGGCGCAACAACCGATAGACACGAGCGCAAAAAAGTGTGAGCCCGCTCGTAGATATCAAGACGGCTGCTCAGGCGCGGCCCGGCGACGTTGAGAACTTTGATCGCCTGCCGGGCGAGCCAGTCGCTCACCTGATGCGGGTCTGGAGTGTCCGATAGATCGATCACCAGGCAGGGTCTACCCAACTCGGTGCAGAGGCGGCGGGTAAGGGCAGTGCCGCCGGTGAGCGCGCCGATTGTCAAGATCAGCGTGCCGTCCGAGTCGCGGACGTTCCAGGCGGTGCGCTGGGCCGGATCGGTGCTCGGCGTCTCCCTGAGGGGATATTCGTCAGCGATCGGACCGTCTTCTGCCCAGTGGCCAGCCGGACACCACCCTCCGATCGCAATACCTTGTTCGCGGGCCGCATCGAGGGCCGCGCGATCGACGCCGCTCTGGCCGCCGCTCACGATCTGCTTGAGGCTCAGGCCCATCAATCGAGAGGTCCGGCAAAGTCCGAATCGACGTAGTGAAACAGAATCGATGTCGAGGTGCAGTGCTGGGGCAGGCGCTTGCGGAAGTGAGAAATCGCCCGGCCCCGAAAAAGCAGTGCGTCCCCCAGAGCCTGATAGACCGTCACCAGTTCCCTCTCGGTTCGCAGATGCAGCGGCCAACCGGTGGCCAGTTCCGGCTCCGGTGCAAAGTCAAGGCAGAGAGCAAGGGTGTACTCGCACTGCTCGCGGTCACAATGCTCGGGCAACTCGACGCCCCCCGGATAGCAGAGGCTGAACACGTAGGAAGGCTTGAGGGGACGCCCGGCGACGGCACTCACGACTGCAGTGAGTTGATGGTGAAAGAAGTGAACGACCGGCTCGTTGTGAAGACTATAGAAGCGATAGTCGCCATCAACTCTCGGTTGCAGTCTGTCCTTGCGGTGCAGGTAGCGGTAGTACCGGCGCAATGCCCCCAGGTAGAAAGGATGGAGCAGACCCGCCAGGGGCACCCAGCCTTCCTTGAATTGTTCACCAGCCAGCCCAAGCTTTTGCTCCCAGACTCGACGCCCGATTGCCACATCCTCTTTAGCCCGCAGCACTCCTGCCCATCGCAGGAGCGAGCGCATAGAAGGTGTGAGACCTGCTGGTTCCTCTGCACCGGGTTGTAACTGCGAGAAGACCGCAGCAAGCCTGGAGCCATACCAGAACGGCATCTGGACCTGCGTAGCCGGATCGTTCAGCCAGACCGTCGGCCAGGTGTCAAGGAAAGCCGGTGGAATACTCGCGATCTGCTCGGGCCATTGACCGGCTGGTAGAAATTGGCAGGACGGGTTGACCACCAGTGAAACAGTCTCAGTTGCATCGACTGGCACGAATCTGGCAGGCACCAGGAAGTCTGGCTGCTCATCGAGCAGGCAATAAAAACGATCCGGCGCGGGTCTTTTGGCTGGGGCAGCCTGCAGCGCGCCGGTGAGCCAACTAAAGGTGAGGGTGCTCATCGATGCAACCAGCCGTTGATGGTGAAGCGGCTATCGGCAAACGCCTTCGAGGGGCAATGCACCGGCAGGATCTCGTGTACCAGTCGGCCTGGGAAAAAGACAATCTGGTTTTGTTGGGGGATGATGCCCTTAAAGGAGCTGGCTCCAGAACACCCGTTCTCGAAGGACGTGTCGTAGATTCGCAGCTCTCCACCAGTGAAAGCAACCGGTTCGCGGTGGAAGAAATAGATAAAGGTGATCTCCCTGGTGCGGCTCAACTCGTGGGTTGAATCGGTGTGCTTGCCAAAAAAATCGCCATCGTTGCTCGCCGTCATCTGCGGCTCGACTTCTGCGATTTCAAATGGTGTATATTCGAGCTTCTCAGCAATTCTCGGCCAATAAGAAAGAATGCGCTGAGTAAAAAGCGTGGAGTACCTTTCTAGATCGAAGAAGACGCGGGAGCGCCGCTGGCTAAAATCGAGGTTGTTCGTACCGCTGCCTGGCACGAGTACCCGGCTGGCTTGAAAGTGAGCCTCGTGAGCGAGGGCAAATTCGATCAGCCCAGTCAACTCCTCCTTGGATAAAAACTCTTCAAAGACTGCAACCTGCGTACCCCGTATGGTTGCACTGTTAACAGAACGCTGACCGTTGGGAGTCTGTTGGCCAATGAGCGGTTCTCTGCTTTTTCGAGTACTTGTCGTATCGGGTGGATGAATGCGCATCGGCACACCAGGAAGAGCATCGGGTGGATGAATGCGCATCGGCACACCAGGAAGAGCATCGGGTGGATGAATGCGCATCGGCACGCCGGGAAGACCAGGTTCTTGTGCATCGACACGGGCTGCTTGAGTGTTCATCTGGGTATCCACAAGACGACGCACCACCGCATCGCCAAACACTCTAGCCATACGCTGGCCGATAACATTCCCCACAGCACCGGCAAGTCTTTCGGCAATCGCCGCTTCTAATTCTGCAGAAGGTGTTTCATGGGATTTTATGTGCTGAAAAATACTGGCCAATAGCTGCCGTTCCTGGTCTGTGATCACTCGCTCATCTTTTATCAGAGCATCACAAAGCATGTCGATGGTTAGAGATTGTGTTTCCACCCGTGAGCACTCCTTACTGAAAACGAGAACTTTCCTTGTCTTCCCGCATGACTTGCAAGCGCATGGCATTGACCTGAGCCTTGAGAGTAGCCACTATAGCTTGAGACTCAGGATCTTTGAGTACATCTTTGAAGATCGGCTCTTTCGTCAACCAGCGGTAGTTGCGAAAGCCAGAGTGAATCGCTGCATCGAGCCAGTATTGCGCCTTTGCCTTTTCTCTTTTGATGGCATAAATAGCGGCAAGATCAAGACGAATTTTAAAGTTCTCGTCGCCAGCGGCAATCCGCTGCTCGTCGAGTCGAAGGCTGCGCCCTAATAGCTCTCTAGAACGTAACTGCTGTCCCTGCTGAAGTGCAATGTAGCTCAGCTGAGTTGTTGGTTGCAACTGAGAGATAAAAAAGGGTAATTGGGGATCGATATCGTCGATAAGCTTTTTCAAGTACCCATCAGCCTGCGGCCAGTGCCCCTGGATGTATTCGATGTACCCGGCACTGTCTAATGCCATTGGTTCTCGTGAATTTGACTCCAGCAAGCTATTCACCATCTGTTGCGCCTGCTTGTTTTCTCCCTGCAACAAGTACAGGACGCTCAGTGTATACAAAGAATAGCTGTAATCAGGCTGAAAGCTGAGGGCCTTGTTCAGCCATTGCTTCGCTTTTTCATCTTCTCCAAGGAGCCAGTAGACAAAGCCAATGTCATCGTAGGCATCGGCGGTAGCAGGATTGATCGAGAGTCTCTTTTTGTACAGGTGCATTGCAGAGTCAAGGTGGCCTGTGTCCCGCTCTACACCGGCGAGGTTACCGATCGCAGGATAATAATTTGGATTCGATGCGATGATACGCCGATACTCGGCTGCTGCCCGATGCAGTTGTCCTTTGGCATCGTAGGCTTCGCCCAGGGAATTACGAGCATGGGGGGAGTCAGGATCGAGGTTGAGCGCTTTGCGACTGACGGCAATCGCCGTATTCAGCCACGCTGGAGAGTCACCGAAAGCCTGTGTTTTTTGAACATAGGCGGCAGCGAGGCCATCGTAGGCACGGGCGTACTCAGGATCTCTTTGCAGGGCGCGCTTGTAGAGATCGATGGCCAGCTCAGTATATTTTCTGGTATTGCGACGGCGATAGGCGTTGCCTTGCAGGAAGTAGTTATAGGCAGTCAGGTCATCAGGTGGTATCTGCCCGAGGCGCGAGCGCTCCTGAGGAGACAGTTTTACTTGCAGAGTACTTGCGATCTGGCTCGCGATGTCCGCCTGGATCGTGAAGATATCGCTGAATTTGCGGTCGTAGTGCTCTGCCCAGAGCTGCGCCTCGGTTTGGGGATTGATCAGCTGAGCGACGATGTGAACCCGCCCACCTTCAAGGCGGGCATCGCCGGTGACGATCGCACTGACTCCCAGTTCCTGGGCGATCTCGCGCAGGCTCTTGTTGCTGTTTTTGTAGTACTGGGCGACATTGCTGGAGATGACGGTCAGCTCGGCGATCTTGCCCAGTTCGGTGGTGATGTCGGTGGCGATGCCATCGCTGAAGTAGCGATTATTTGGATCGCTGCCGGTATTCTCAAAAGGCAGGACAGCGACGGATTTGCCTGAGAGGGTTTGAAATGGTGCTGTCGGGGAAAAGCTGTGCTGATAGACCCAGACGCCCGCTGTGAGCATAGCGGCCAGCGCTGCCACACTCAGCGATTCGCGGTAGCGGCGCAATAACTTGGAGCTGCGATACAGCAGCGAATCCTTGCGGGCCAGCACCGGCAGACCGTCGAGGTGCCGCCGGATATCCTGGGCAAACTCGGCAACTGAGCTGTAGCGGCGATCGGGTTCCTTGCGCAGAGCTTTGAGCAAGATTGTGTCAAGATCGCCCGCCAACAGGGCACTACGCCGACGCAATTCGGCAGTGAGCGTCTGACTGCTCTCCGCCGGGGCTATTGCCTGAATCTGCAGCACGGCTTTGCTCGGCAACTCCGGCTGGGTCTCGCAGACGAGCCGCTCCAGCGCCTGGAGCGAAGAATTTTTGATCTCGAAGGGGCGCTGGCCAGTCAACAGCTCGTAGAGGACGACCCCCAGCATGTAGACGTCGCTCGCGGTAGTGACCGCTTCGCCGCGAATCTGCTCGGGACTCGCGTAGTTGGGCGTCAGCACCCGCATCGCAGTCTGGGTGAGGTCGGCGGCTTTTGGATCGGGGGTGAGGATTTTGGCGATGCCGAAGTCGAGCAACTTGGGCACCCCCTGCTCGGTGACAAGGATGTTGCTCGGCTTGATGTCGCGGTGGATGACGTGGTGGCTGTGGGCGTACTGCACAGCCGAACAGACGCCCAAAAAAAGTTCCAGCCGTTCACGAATGCCGAGTTGGGCGCGGCTGCAGTACTGATCGATGGGCAACCCCCGGATGTAATCCATGATGAGGTAGGGGCGACCGTCGGCAGTCGTGCCGCCGTCTAAGAGCCGGGCGATATTCGGGTGGTCGAGGTCGGCGAGGATCTGCCGCTCGATATAGAAGCGGCGGGTGAGCAGATCGCTGTTCAGTTCTTTTGCGATCAGTTTGACCGCTACCTGTCTTTGAAATTGCTGGTCGGAGCGCTCGGCCAGATAGACCGTCCCCATGCCTCCCTGGCCGATCGTGCGGAGCAGGCGATAGGAACCTATCGCACCGTCGATGGACTCCGTCTTTGAAATCACGATCTCCCCGGCATTTTCGGGTGCATCCAGATAGCTCTCGATTTGAAGGGGCAGGATAGGAGCATCGAGAAAGCCGTCTTCCTGCTCGTAGAGGTGAAGCGCTGCCTGGACGGCCTGCTGCAGTTGCTCGTCGCCCGCGCACGCCGAGACGACAAAAGCAGTGCGATCGCTCCGGGCACACTGGAGGGCGGCCTCGAAGACGACTTCGACCTTTTGCCACTGCCTTTGATCCACAGCTCAAGCCCCCATCTGCGCCCTTAAGAACAGGCGAGCAAGAGTCCACTGGCGCTTGATCGTCGCCGGTGAACTACCGAGGGCGGCAGCGGTCTGCTCGATCGTCATCCCGCCAAAATAGCGCATCTCGACGATGCGAGCCTGGACCGCGCTCAGCTCCGCCAGCCGAATCAGCGCCTCGTCGAGGGCGAGCAGTTGCTCATCTTGCTCACCGGCAGGAAGACTGCCCAGGCGATCGAGCGAGACTTTGATCGCCTGACCGCCGCGCTTGAGAGCGTGGCGGGAGCGAGCGTGATCGACGAGGATGCAGCGCATCGTCCGGGCCGCCACCGCCAGAAAGTGAGCCCGGTTCTGCCAGGTGGGCACCTGCCTGGGGGCGACCAGTTTCAGATAGGCTTCGTTGACCAGGGCCGTTGGCTGCAGGGTGTGGCCGGCAGCCTGGGAGCGCAGATAGCGGGCTGCCAGAGTGTGCAGTTCCCGGTAGACAAGCGGGGTCAGCGCTGCTAGCGCCTCCTGGTCGCCGTCGCTCCACTGGTTGAGAAGCACCGTTACATCGTGGGTATTCATCTGCAGGCGGACCTCATCACCCATTGCAGCTTGAATTACGCAGGCACTGGTACCGAACAGCAAGCAATACGCGAGATCAACAGCCAATTGCGGCCAGATAGCCGTGATAAGTATGTCAGGACCGAAAGTCGAAAGGGTACCCATCATCATACATGCAATCGCTCTACGGCCCTGCCGCAAATACAATCACGCCTGCTCGCGGACGAGAAGAATCACTGGATTCCTGTCATTGTTGTGAAGATTTCTTTCGAGTTGTCCTAACAAGCCTATCGCCACTTCTGGCAGCAATGTGTCTGAACACAGTAGTGTCATTTTCATGCGAGACGCGAAAAAAGCGATTTCAAGTAGATAGAGGGCGACGGTATAGCAGGCTGGGGGGAAAGAAGCGGTCGCCCTCAATAAAGAAAACGAAATTGGGCAAACGATCGGCTCATGGCTGGGGTATTTTCTTTTGACCCGGCGGCGGTTTGTCGGTGCGCTCAGGACGCAGCCTTTAGATTGGAAGAAGACCGCCCCTGCCTGGTACCGACCGTGATCGACCAGCCCTACCTCGATAGTCTGCAGATTTTTGGCATTCACCTGGGTCTGGAGCGCATCCGGGCGCTGCTGGACGCGCTCGGCAATCCCCAGAATGCCTTTGAGGTGATCCACGTCGCGGGTACGAACGGCAAGGGGTCGGTCTGCGCCTACTTGAGCGCGATTTTGCAGGCGGCGGGTCTCCGCACAGGACGCTACACCTCGCCCCATTTGGTGCGCTGGAACGAGCGCATCTGGCTCGATGGCCACTGGATCGAAGATGGACCACTGGATGCCTGCCTGAGCGAAGTTCAAGCAGCCACCGCTCTGCTGGCGGACGCGCTCGGCCCGCCAACCCAGTTTGAAGTGATGACGGCGGCAGCCCTGCTGCACTTTGCGCGCGCGAAGGTCCAGGTGGCGGTTGTCGAGGTGGGGCTCGGAGGACGCCTCGATGCCACCAACGTCTTCGATCGACCGCTGGTGAGCGTCATCACTGGCATTGGCCTCGATCACTGTGCCCAACTGGGCGATACCGCCGCTGCCATTGCTGCCGAAAAAGCCGGAATCCTGCGGCCAGGGGTGCCGCTGGTCTGCGCACCGGTGGAACCGGAGGCCGAACGGGTGATCTGCGAACGCGCGGCAGCCCTCGCTGTGCCCGTCACCGTCGCCCATCCGGCGCAGGAGGCGGCACCGGGCGAGGCGGTGTGGGAGGGCTTTCGCTATCGGCTACCTCTTGCCGGGGCCGTGCAGCTCCAAAATAGCGCCACCGCCCTGGCCGTCTGCCGGGTTTTAACCCAGCGCGGCCTGGCGATCGGCGAGCAAGCCCTGCGGCAGGGTCTGGCCCGCACCCACTGGCCTGGCCGTTACCAGTGGCAGCAAGAGCAGCTGTTACTCGACGGTGCCCATAATCCCCAGGCAGCCGTTCACCTGCGCCACTACCTCGATGCCATCCGCCCCGGTGAACCGGTCCGCTGGATCGTCGGCATTCTAAAAAGCAAGGACGCCCGCTCGATGCTCACCGCCCTTCTGCGTCCCGGTGATCGTCTGCTCGCAGTGCCTGTTCCCGATAGCGACAGTTATCCGCCTGCAGAACTGGTCGCTATGGCCCGTTCGCTGGGCATCGAGGCCAGAGAAGCGAGCAATACCGGCGAAGCGCTCACAGGCCCGTGGGAATACCTGAGCGTGATCGCCGGATCGCTCTATCTGATCGGTGCCCACCTTGGGGCGGGCGCACCACAGACAAGTAATTAAAAAATTAGTTGACAGGAGTGGAGCCCTGGCGCTAGGCTGGTCCTATAGTAATTAATAATTTAATAGTCAGAAGGTTTCCGCCGCCATCCTCTGTGTCGAGTGCGAAGGTGAGACTGCGATGCAACCGTTGATTCAGCTAAAAAATGTCTCAAAGGTCTTCATCAGCGATGCGGTCGAGACCCACGCCCTTGCCGGGGTCGATCTAGAGATCCAATCGGGCGAGTACGTGGCGATTTCCGGTCCTTCCGGCTGCGGCAAATCATCGCTACTTGCCATCCTCGGCCTGCTCGATACGGCTACCAGTGGGGAATACTGGCTCGACGGCAAGCCAGTGGCACAGCTTACGGCCCTTGAGCGCTCGCGGCTGCGCAACCGCCAGATCGGCTTTATCTTCCAGGCATTCAATCTGATTGGCGATCTGACGGTTGCCGAAAATGTCGTTCTT
Organism: Gloeobacter kilaueensis JS1; assembly: GCF_000484535.1. NCBI lineage: Bacteria > Bacillati > Cyanobacteriota > Cyanophyceae > Gloeobacterales > Gloeobacteraceae > Gloeobacter > Gloeobacter kilaueensis. The sequence goes on from NC_022600.1 coordinate 2,926,297, forward strand.
CCCCTCACCTATCGGGGTCTACCGGCCTGCGAGCGCGAAAAGCGGGTCGAGGAGGCGCTTGAGCGCGTCGGTCTTTTTCATCGCCGCAGGCACTACCCGGCCCAACTCTCGGGCGGCCAGCAGCAGCGGGTGGCGGTGGCACGGGCGCTGGCGGGACGACCGGCGATTTTATTGGCGGACGAACCGACGGGCAACCTCGATTCGGGGATGGGCGAGTCGGTGATGGGCCTATTAGATGAGCTGCACGCAGGCGGTGCCACGATCTGTATGGTCACCCACGATCCGCGCTATGCAGAGCGAGCCGGCCGTACCGTCCAATTGCTCGATGGCCAGATAGTCGAGCAATTGGCGGGCAAGCCTGCAAGTTTTTGAGCAACCGCCAATTACGCGATCCGGGGCCGGACGGTAGCGACGGCGCTGCGCCAGAGCAGGATCTCCCCATCGCCACAGGCAAGGCACAGGCATTCGCCGTCCTGCCAGCGCAGGCGGCCATTCAAGTTCTCGCCCGTCAGGGTCGTAAGCTGCACCGGCACCTGATCGCGGATGAGGGTTTGCAGGTAGCGGGTGCTGGGGAGGCTCAGATCGAGAGGAGACATGGATTCACCGGCTAGAAGAGCGCCGCTGCCCGCTTGTAGCCCTCGTCGAGGATTTCGCTGAGGGTCGGGTGGGTGTGAACGAGGTGGGCCAGTCGCTCGACGCTCTCGCGGTGGGCGATTGCCTGGGCGGCTTCGGCCACCAGAAGTGATGCCTCCGGGCCGAAGATGTGACAACCGAGCAGTTCACCGCTCGCGCTGTCGTAGACGAGTTTGGCCATGCCCTCGGTCTCACCCTGGGCGATAGCTTTAGAGTTCCCGCCAAAGTAGGTGCGCACGACACCAACTTTGTAGCCCTGTTCTCTGGCGACAGGCTCGGTAAAGCCGACGAAGCCGATTTCGGGGTGGGTAAAGACCGCCGCCGGGATCGCCCGATAATCGATGCGCCGCTCGTGGCCCAGCATATTTTCGACGGCGACGACGCCCTGGGCAGCGGCGGCGTGGGCGAGCATCATCTTGCCGGTGGCATCGCCAATCGCCCAGAGGTGCGGCACGCTCGTCGCCATCCGATCGTCTACCGGGATAAAGCCCCGGTGGGTCTCGACGCCCACAGCTTCGAGGCCCAGGTTTCTGGTATCGGGCACGCGACCGGTGGCCACCAGCACCGCATCGAACTCGAGCACCTCGCCACTGGCCAGTTCCACCGTGGCCGGGGTGCCGGGGGTGACCTTTTTGGCGAGCACGCCCACTTTTGTATCGATGTTGCGCGCTTTAATCAGCACCTTTGTCGCCAGCCGGGCGATATCTGGATCGAAGCCCGGCATCAGGCGATCGAGCGCTTCGATCATCGTTACTCTGGCCCCGAGGGCGGTGTAGACGTCCGAAAATTCGAGACCGATGTAGCCGGAACCGATGATACAGACGCGCTCAGGAACGCGATCCAGCCGCACCCCCTCGTCGCTTGTATAGACAGTAACGCCGTCGGTGACGATCCCCGGCGGTACGAAGGGGCTGGAGCCGGTGGCGATGAGTACGTCGCGGGCGGTGACAGTCTGCACCTCGCCGGTGGGCGCTTTGATTTCGACTTGCTGGGGGGCGAGCAGTTGGGCCCGGCCAGGGAGGATCGTCGCTCCCAGCTTTTGCAGGCTGCGGGTGAGGTCGGTGCGGATCTTATCGACCACCCCGGCGGCGTGGGCAGCGATCTTCTCGCGCTCGAAGCGCACCTCGCCCACGTAGATGCCCAGATGTTCGCTCTCGCGCAGTGAGCGCAACCGACCGGAGGCGGCGAGCAAGGCTTTAGAAGGGATGCAGCCACGGTTGATGCAGGTGCCGCCCATCTCGCGTGCCTCGACAACGGCCACCTTTAACTTGTGGGCGACCGCGTGCAGGGCCGCTCCGTGGCCACCGACGCCGCAGCCGACAATCAACAGATCATAGTCAAATCCCACGCCCTTACCCTCGTGCCGTCATTCTCATCCTATCGGCGATCAAGGCTGCATTGCGCGGTCGATGAAGGTCTGCTGACAGCTCACCTCCGGCTCACCGGCTGCAGGCTGGCGGCGGGTGTAGGCTCCGTTGGTCTGCAACTCCCAGCTCTGGCGGTTATCGGCCAGGACCAGTTCTAAAAAGGCAATCAGTTCGTCGCGCAGCCGGGGCTCCTCGACGGGCACTATCGCCTCCACCCGGCGATCGAGGTTGCGGGGCATCCAGTCGGCTGAGCCGATAAACACCTGGGGACTGCCGCCGTTGCCGAAGTAGAAGACCCGCGAGTGCTCAAGCAACCGGCCAATGACGCTGATGACCCGGATATTTTCGCTGATCTCCGGATAGCCGGGCCGCAGGCAACAGATGCCGCGCACGACGAGGTCGATCTTGACGCCCGCCTGGGAGGCGCGGTAGAGCGCCCGGATGAGGGCCGGATCGACCAGAGCGTTCATCTTGGCAATGATCCGACCGGGCTGATCGCTGCTATGCAACTCGATTTCGCGCTCGATGAGGCTCAAGAACTGATCGCGCATCCGGGCCGGAGCCACCAGCAAGCGCCGGTAGTGGCTCTGGCGGGAGTAGCCCGTCAAAAAATTGAACAAATCGGTCAGATCCGCTCCCAGCTCCGGACGGCAGCTAAACAGACCGAAGTCGGTGTAGAGCCTGGCCGTTTTAGAATTGTAGTTACCTGTACCAATATGGACGTAGCGGCGGATCTTGCCTTTCTCGCGGCGAACGACCAGGATGCCCTTCATGTGGGTTTTAAGTCCCACCAGGCCGTAGACGACGTGGACGCCCGCCCGCTCCAGTGCCCGCGCCCAGTTGATGTTGTTTTTTTCATCGAAGCGCGCCTTCAGTTCGACCAGCACCGCCACCTGCTTGCCGTTTTCTGCCGCCCGGATCAAAGCGTGGACGATGGGCGAGTCGCCGGAGGTGCGGTACAGGGTCTGTTTGATGGTCAGTACGTTGGGATCGTCGGCGGCAGCGGCGATGAACCGCTCGACGGTGGCTTCGAAGGCGTCGTAGGGGTGATGAACCAGCCGGTCGCCGTGGCGAATCAGGGCAAAGATATCCCCATGGGAGGCAAATTCGGGCGGCACGCGGGGAGCAAAGGGCCGCTCCTTCAAATCTGGCCGATCGAGGCTGACCAGTTGCCAGAGGCAGGTGAGATCTAAGAGGCCGTCGATCTCATAGACGTCCTGCTCCTCCAGTTCGAGTTCTTCGAGCAGACGGGTGCGCACGTGGGCGGGCATCTGGGGCGTAATTTCAAGGCGCACCGCCTGGCCGAGTCGCCGCCGCCTGAGCGATTCTTCGATCGTAAGCAGCAGATCTTCCGCCTCCTCCTCGGCCAGCTCCAGATCGCTGTTGCGGGTCAGGCGAAACGGGTGCCAACTCAGCACCTCCATGCCGGGGAACAACTGATCGAGGTGGGCACCGATCACCTCCTCGATGGCGATGAAGTGGTTGGGCACCCCCAGGGGCACCAGCCTCGGCAGGGGCGGCACCTTGAGGCGGGCAAAAAGTTCCTTGCCGCTGGTGGGGTTGCGCACGAGCACGGCAAGCGAGAGGCTGAGGTTGGAGATGTACGGAAAAGGATGGCCCGGATCGACTGCCAGCGGTGTCAATACCGGAAAGACTTCTTCTTCGAAGTAGCGCTGCAGCCGCTCCTGCTGGCGGGGAAGCGCCTCGACCTGCTCGTAGCGGCAAAGGTGAATGCCCTCCTCGGCCAGACGCGGCAGGATCTGCTCGCGCAGGCCGAGCATCTGGGCTTCGATGAGGGGCCGAATGCGGTGGGAGATGGCATCGAGCTGGGCCTGGGGCCTTAAACCGTCCAGTGCCCGTCCCGGCAGGCCCAGTTCCAGCTGCTGCTTGAGGCCGGAGACGCGCACCATAAAAAATTCATCGAGGTTGCTGCTGAAGATCGCCAGAAACTTCAAGCGCTCAAGCAGGAGGTTGCGCTCGTCGAGCGCCTCGGCCAGGACGCGGGCATTAAACTCCAGCCAGCTCAGCTCCCGATTGATGACAAGCGAAGGATCACCAAGATCGAGCTTGATATTCGCGCTTTCTGGTAAAGAGGTTTCCGCCATGCAGGAATTCTCTGATTTTTCCTATGATGACACTCCTTCAGGCCAAAGGCGGTATTGCCGGCTGCACGAACCAGCAGCTCTACTGTCCATTGCTTGAGCCGCTACGACTCAATTCAAATGACATATTGCTGGAATTTGATCTATAATAAGAAGTATGAAGAGTAATTTGCAGCAAGGAGCAACCTCCATGCAAGAGTCTGTCCAGCGAAAAGGGGCTTTGCGGGTCGGCAGCCTGTTTGGCATTCCCTTCTTCGTGGATGCTTCCTGGTTTTTGATCCTGGCCCTTGTCACCTGGTCTTACGGGTCAAGCCTGGCCGCACAGCATCCCGAGTGGGAGGCGCTGACGCCCTGGATCACCGGCTTTGTCTCGGCCCTGTTCCTGTTCGGCTCGGTCGTGTTGCACGAGTTGGGCCATAGCCTGACGGCGATGGCCCAGGGCATTCGGGTGCAGTCGATCAGCCTGTTTTTGTTCGGCGGTGTAGCGCAGATCGAGCGCGAGTCCCGTTCGCCCTGGGGCGCGCTGGCCGTTGCCCTCGCCGGCCCCCTGGTAAGCCTTGCCCTGTTCGGCGTATTTTTTGGCCTGGGACAGGTGCTGCCGCTCGATGGCCCGATCGCGGCAGTGGTGAGCCTGCTTGCCTCAGTCAACCTGGCTCTGGCGGTCTTTAACCTGCTGCCGGGCCTGCCCCTCGACGGCGGCAACGTCCTCAAGGCGATCGTCTGGGGTGTGACCGGCAACCAGTACAAGGGCGTGCGCGTCGCCGGGCTCACAGGCCAGGTGGTCGGCGTGCTGATGATCCTGGCGGGTCTTCTTGCCTTCGGCAACTTCAGCGGCCTCTGGTTTGCGGTCATCGGCTGGTTCGTCTTCAGCAACGCCCGCCGCTACAGCGACTACGCCCGTGTCCAGGAACGATTGAGCGCCTTTACCGCAGCTCAGGCGGCGGTCTACTCCGAGCCTGTCCCGGCAGGCACAACCCTGCGCACCTTCGCGGACCTGTACGCTGTCTCAAGCCAGCAGCGCAGCTTCCTCGTCACCGACTTTAGCGGTCGCCTCGTAGGCCATGTCGATCGCAGCGTGCTGCTGGCGCACCCGGTCGAGCAGTGGCCCTATATCCCGGTGGCAAGCGTCCTGCAGCCCATCGACGCGAGCGAGACAGTCGCCAGTTCTGAGCCGCTCGATGCGGTGCTGGTGCGCCTTGAGCAAAAGCGCCTATCCCGCCTCGCCGTGCTCCAGGCCAACGGCCTGCTCGTCGGCCAGGTGCGCATCGAGGACATCCGGCGGCTCTTCGATCACCCCCAGCGCTGGCGGCTGGCCGGTTAAGCCGCCATCCAACTGTTGCGGTCAACCTGTTTCTACCCTCCCCACCGGGAGGGTTTTTCTTTTTCACTGCCCAGCTCAGCTATTGACATTAACTCTCAAGAAGTCTTATCCTGCGAGACATCGGTTAATCCTCTCTTGCTTGTAAGCCACAGGCAGGCTGGCGGTGGATCTTCTCTCCATATCCGCTCTCAGCCTGTCTTTTTTTGTGACCCCATCCCCGGCTCCTCACCCCTCACCCCCAGCCCCTCTCCCACAAGGGGAGAGGGAAGTAAGACAAATCTGCAACTAACTTCACTTAGCCCCTCTGCAGCCCAGTTACAATGAACCCCCTTCTTCTCTCCTTCCCCGGCGGGGGAAGGAGAGAAGGAAGGGGGCAGGGGGGTATGGGGAGGTGGGGGACATTTCCAGCAAGCACTCAAAAAGCAAAAAAACGACTAACCCCAAAAACTCTTCTTCTCCCACCCCAGCCCAAAACCCTATGCTTTTCGAGCCTCGTCTACTTAATCCTTTGCCTGCGCCTACTCGTTGGGGTTTGTTCCTGCAGCCGCCAGATTTTTATTGAGATTGAATTTAGATAAGCTACGAAGCCGCTCACCCTAGAAGCGTTGCCTGATGTATACTTTTGTAAAGTGCGCAGGGATTACAGATGATCGAGCGGTCAATCGAGGTAGAAGTGGCAGCGCCCCTGGCAGCGGTCTACGCGATCTGGGCCGATCTCGAAAATCTGCCGCGCTGGATGCGCTTTGTCAAATCGGTCCGGATTCTACCAGGGACAGAAGATCTCTCGCGCTGGCAGTTCGGTCTCGCAGCGCCGCTTGTCGTGGAGTGGACTTCGCGGATCACCCGCCGCATTCCCCTCCGGCTCATCGCCTGGGAGTCCGTTTCTGGCCTCACCAATCGCGGTTCAGCCGAATTTTTTCCGACCGAGCGCGGCTGTCGCCTCAAGCTGACCCTCAGCTTTGATAGCCCGAGTGGACTCGCGGGTGAATTTTTGCAGCGGCTGGGCGTCGAGCGCTGGGTGGACGAAAACCTGATCGACGATCTCAGGCGCTTTCAGTCCCTGGTCGAGCAGGACACCCCCCGCCAGCCCGTAGCTTAGTTACTGCACGCCCAACAGCTCGACATCGAACAGCAGCGTCGAGTTGGGTGGAATCGGCCCGATGCCGCGAGCACCATAGCCGAGGCTGGGCGGGATCACCAGTTTGCGCTTGCCGCCCACTTTCATCGTCGCTACCCCCTCGTCCCAGCCCTTGATCACCTGGCCGACGCCGAGGACGAACGAAAACGGCTGGCCCCGATCGCGGGAGGAGTCGAACTTGCGGCCATCTTCGAGGGTACCGGTGTAGTGGACGGTCACCTTCTGACCTGTCTTGGGCGTCGCCCCGGTACCGACCACTTCGTCGAGATACTTAAGACCGTCGGGAGTGGTCGCGTACTGCTGAGACATGCTGTTTTTTCCTTTGGTAGTGGTGCTGGGTGTACTGGGAGCGGCGCTTGTGGGTGCAGGCGATTGGAGGCAAACCGCCAGGGTGCTGGCGGCAGCCAGAAGCAGCCCGGCGCAGAATTGGGAAGCAAATAATCGTCGGTTGTCCATGCCCTGTCGTATGGTTGGGTTGCCCCTCACTCGTTTAACACACAAATTTTCAGACAGGAAGACCTCCTGTCCTCCACCTCACACGTTGGACGCCCATGGACAGGCGCTTTGAGCAGCAGATCGAGATTGCCGCCGATCTGGCCACGGTCGATCGCTGCATCACCGAACCAGTTCTCATGAGGCAGTGGCTCAATCCACTTTTGGGCTGCGAGAGTGTCGGCGAGTGGTCCACAAAACCAGGCGGGCGCTTTCGTTTCACGCTCCATCTGCCACTGCTGTCACCTGCCCTCGACTGTGAGGTGATCGAAAGAGCCTTGGGACTGGTGGTCTGGCGCTTTACGGGCTTCTTCGAGGGCACCGACCACTGGGAGGGCCAGCCACACCCGTTCGGCGTACGGCTCGTCAACCGTTTTTGCTTTACGATCCCGAACCCTCTTGTGCGCACAGGCTTCGATCTTTTTGCCAGCAACTTGACCCGCTCGGACATGCAGGCGCAACTGCACCGTCTGAAGGTCGTGGCCGAGCAACAGCAGAGCAGGTATCCTGATAGCAACGGTTCTTAACAAAAGGAAATGACTGCGAATAGCGGACTTTTTAACCGGCGCTTTGCCAGGAACTTTGTGCCCCTGCCCGGTTTTCGTGTCCCGGAAGTGGGTCAGAATGCCCCGGATTTTACGCTCCCCCGCGTCGGGGGTGAGCCCGTGCGTCTTTCAGCCCTGCGCGGTCAGCCAGTGGTACTTGCCTTTACGCGCATCTTTACAGAAAAGCTCTTCTGCCCCTTCTGTTATCCGCACATCCAGGATCTCAAGCAGCGCTACGGCGAGATCAAAAAGGTCGGGGCAGAACTGTTGATGGTGAGCAGCACCGACGCCCGCCAGAGCGCTCAGGTCGTAGCCGATCTGGAGCTACCGTACCCGTTTCTTTACGACCCTGACTGCCGGATCTTCCGGCTCTACGGGGCCGGTCAGGCTCTCGGCGCACCGCTACCGGCACAGTACATCGTCGATGCCAAGGGCCGCATCCTCTACCGCCACCTGTTTTCGTTCATCGACAGCAACGCTTCTACCGACGAGGTGCTCGGGGTACTGGCAGAGGCGGAGCGGCTGCAGCAACGCTCCTACTAACCGCCCGCAATTGCCGGGACGATACTTACCTCGTCGCCGTCTTTGAGGGGGGTGTCGCGGCCCTGCAAAAAGCGAATGTCTTCGCTGTTGACGTAGAAGTTGACGAAGCGGCGCAACTCGCCGTTCTCGGCGCACAGGCGGGCCTTGATCCCCGGACAGTGGCCCTCCAGCGAGTCGAGTATTTCGGAGACGCTGTTGCCGCTGCACTGGACGGTCGAGCGCTCGTTGGTGAGCTTGCGCAGCGGGGTCGGAATCAAAACGGTGACGGACATAGCGGTCGATCTCCCTGAATTTTCAAAAACTGGACAATTCGTGCTCAGACGAGCGTCTGCTGCCAGTCGAGCCGATCGAGGGTGCGGGCCCGCTCAAGGGCGCGCTCGAAGCTCGCGAGGCTGGGCTCGATCTGCAGCGGCTCACCGGCGTAGGGAGCGATCGCTTCCTGGGTCTTGAGGCCGTTGCCGGTGATGTAGACCACCGTCGTCTCCTCCGGGTCGATCTGCCCGGCTTCGACCAGTTTTTTGAGGACGGCCACGGTCGTGCCACCGGCGGTCTCGGTGAAGATGCCCTCGGTCTGGGCCAAGAGCTTGATCCCTTCGATGATCTCGCTGTCGGAGACATCTGCAATCGAGCCGCCGCTCTTGCGGGCGATGTCGAGGGCGTAGATGCCGTCCGCCGGGTTGCCGATCGCGATCGACTTGGCGATCGTGGCGGGTTTGACCGGCGTGACAAAATCCTGGCCCCCTCTGAACGCTTCGGCGACGGGCGAGCAACCGCTGGCCTGGGCACCGCTCATGCGCACCGGCTTATCGGCCACCAGCCCGGTTTTGATCAGTTCTTGAAAACCCTTGTAGATCTTGGTGTAGAGCGAGCCCGAGGCGATCGGGGCAACGACGTGGTCGGGCAATTGCCAGTCCAGTTGCTCGGCCACCTCGAAGGCGAGCGTCTTTGAACCTTCGGAGTAGTAGGGGCGGAGGTTGATGTTGACAAAGCCCCAGCCGTGGCGATCGGCGACTTCCGAACAGAGGCGGTTGACCTGATCGTAGTTGCCATCGACGGCGAGCACCTGCGGGCCGTAGATGAGGGTGCCCAGCACCTTGCCCGCCTCCAGATCCGCCGGAATAAAGATGTAGCATTCGAGCCCGGCGTGGGCGGCGATGGCGGCGGTGGCGTTGGCGAGGTTGCCGGTCGAAGCGCACGATACGGTCGTAAAGCCCAGTTCCCGCGCCCGCGTCAGGGCGACCGAGACGACGCGGTCTTTGAAGCTCAGACTCGGTACATTGACCGCGTCGTTTTTGAGGTAGAGCGCCTTCAGCCCGAGCCGCCTTGCCAGCCGCTCGGAGCGAATCAAAGGCGTCAGGCCCGTGCCCAGATCGATAAGCCGCTCGCCACTCACCGGCAAGAAAGGCCGATAGCGCCAGATCGAGCGCGGTCCGGCGGCGATGCTCTGGTGGCTCACCCGCGAGCGGATCGCCTCGTAGTCGTAGGCGGCTTCGAGGGGACCAAAGCACCACTCGCAGACGTGGCGGGCTTCTGCGGCGTACTCCGCACCGCACTCGCGGCAGCGCAGTCCGCGCAGGGTGCTGGTAGAACGAATCGGTGTCTGGGTCATATAGCTTCAATTCAACAACAGTGGGCGCATCCTATCACGGCCTGTCAAACCTCACAAAATAAACCCGACTAATTTAGTCGTGTATTGTTTTATCAGGTTGCTCCCGGCGGGCCGTTAGGCTGAGAAGATGGAGCCAGGATATTTACAGGCGGTAGATCCTGCGGACGAGGAGAGCTTTGCGGTGCTGTCTCGATTGCTGGCGGTGGCCCTGCCGGGCCACTGGACAGAGACGATGCTGCGCTCGGACATCGTTCAGCCTGCGAGCCACTACTACCTGGCCTGGGCAAAAACGGGCGAGGCGGTGGGTTTCGGCGGATTCTGGCTCATCGAGGACGAGGCGCATCTGGTAGTGCTGGCTGTCGAGCCGGCCTGTCGGCAACGGGGCGTGGGTACGGCCCTGCTCTGGGGGCTGTTGCAGTGGGCCCGCGAGCAGGGGGCGCGGCGGATGACCCTCGAAGTGCGGGCGGACAACGAGGCGGCCCTGGCCCTTTATCGGCGCTTTGGCTTTGTGGAGCTGGGGCGGCGACCGGGGTACTACGGCGAGGTCGATGGCCTGGTGCTGTGGACACCGCGCATCGACGGACCAGATTACGCCGGGCAGCTGCAGCAGTGGGCGGCGGGCTGGCGGCGGCCCTGAGTAGGGCGATCCCTACCTGAAAGGGCAGGTTACAAAACCGACGGAGATGGTAAAAATTTAGTTACGATGGGGAGGAGTCCACCGAGCGGGGAGAGCCCACTTCATTCGTTTCAACTATCCGACTTATATACAAGAAGCGTCGCCCTCGTCGAGGGCTTTTGCAGGTGTGGGGCGGCAATGTCAAGACTCTCAGAGTGAGGCCAGGAGCGGTTTTATCCAGATCCGGGCCGCTACTCGTGTTAGGATGAATCAACCCTCAAGGGGCGCTGCAGGTGAAGGGACATAGCCATGTTTGAAAGATTTACCGAAAAAGCGATCAAGGTCATCATGCTGGCCCAGGAAGAAGCCCGGCGCCTGGGCCACAACTTTGTGGGCACCGAGCAAATTCTGCTCGGGCTCATCGGTGAGGGTACGGGCGTCGCCGCCAAAGTGCTCAAGTCGATGGGCGTCAACCTCAAAGATGCCCGCATCGAGGTCGAGAAAATTATTGGCCGTGGCTCCGGGTTCGTGGCGGTCGAAATTCCATTTACACCCCGCGCCAAGCGCGTGCTCGAGCTTTCCTTAGAAGAAGCGAGACAGTTGGGGCACAACTACATTGGCACCGAGCATTTGCTCTTGGGCCTCATCCGCGAGGGTGAGGGGGTGGCCGCCCGCGTCCTCGAAAATCTTGGCGTCGATCTGACCAAAGTGCGCACCCAGGTCATCCGGATGCTGGGCGAAACTGCCGAAGTTTCCGCCGGTGGCAACCCTGGTCGTACCAAGACGCCGACCCTCGACGAATTTGGCTCCAACCTCACCCAGATGGCTTCCGAGGGCAAGCTCGATCCGGTAGTGGGCCGCGAAAAAGAGATCGAGCGGGTGATCCAGATTCTCGGTCGGCGCACCAAAAACAATCCCGTGCTCATCGGTGAACCCGGCGTGGGCAAGACGGCGATCGCCGAGGGTCTCGCCCAGCGCATCTCCAACAACGACGTGCCGGACATTCTCACCGAAAAGCGCGTCGTCACCCTCGACATCGGCCTGCTCGTTGCCGGTACCAAGTACCGGGGCGAATTCGAGGAGCGCCTCAAAAAGATCATGGACGAGATCCGCGCTGCCGGTAACGTCGTGCTCGTCATCGACGAGGTTCACACGCTCATCGGTGCCGGTGCTGCCGAAGGGGCGATCGACGCCGCCAACATTCTCAAGCCTGCCCTCGCGCGCGGCGAACTGCAGTGCATCGGGGCCACTACCCTCGACGAATACCGCAAGCACATCGAGCGCGACGCCGCCCTCGAACGGCGCTTCCAGCCGGTGATGGTGGGCGAGCCGTCCGTAGACGAGACGATCGAGATTCTGCGGGGCCTGCGCGAGCGCTACGAGCAGCACCACAAGCTCAAGATCACCGACGAAGCGCTCATCGCCGCCGCTCAGCTCTCCGATCGCTACATCAGCGACCGCTACCTGCCCGACAAGGCGATCGACCTCATCGACGAGGCCGGTTCCCGCGTCCGGCTGCTGTCCTCCCAGTTGCCTCCGGCGGCCAAAGAACTCGACAAAGAGTTGCGCCAGATCCTCAAAGACAAGGACGACGCCGTGCGCGGCCAGGACTATGAGCGGGCGGGTGAGTTGCGCGACAAAGAAATGGAAATCAAAGGCCAGATCCGCGCCATCGCCCAGGCCCGCAAGTCCGAGACCACCAGCGAGGAGTCGCCGATGGTCACCGAGGAAGACATCGCCTACATCGTCGCAAGCTGGACCGGTGTGCCCGTAAGCAAGCTCACCGAGTCTGAGACCGAAAAGCTCCTGCACATGGAGGACGTGCTCCACCAGCGGCTGATTGGTCAGGAAGAGGCGGTCAGGGCAATCTCCAGGGCGATCCGGCGCGCCCGCGTCGGCCTCAAAAACCCGAAGCGGCCCATCGCCAGCTTTATCTTCAGCGGCCCCACCGGTGTCGGTAAGACTGAATTGGCCAAGTCCCTCGCCACCTACTTCTTCGGCTCCGAGGACGCGATGATCCGCCTCGACATGTCCGAGTACATGGAGCGGCACACGGTGAGCAAGCTCATCGGCTCGCCTCCTGGCTACGTCGGCTACAACGAGGGCGGCCAGCTCACCGAGGCAGTGCGGCGGCGTCCCTACACGGTGATCCTCTTCGATGAAATCGAAAAGGCCCACCCGGATGTCTTCAACGTGCTCCTGCAGATTCTCGAAGATGGCCGCCTCACCGACGCCAAGGGCCGCACGGTCGATTTCAAGAACACCTTGATGATCATGACCAGCAACGTCGGCTCCAAGGTCATCGAAAAGGGCGGCGGCGGCCTCGGCTTCAACACCACCGGCTCCGAAGAAGAACAGCGCTACAACCGGATCAGCGAACTGGTCAAAGAAGAACTCAAGCAGTACTTCCGGCCAGAGTTCCTCAACCGCCTCGATGAGATCATCGTCTTCCATCCGCTCACCCGCGAGGAAGTCAAGCAGATCGCCGTGATCATGCTGCGCGAGGTGTTCGCTCGCCTCGAAGAGCAGAACATCAAGCTCGAGATCACCGACGCCTTCAACCAGAAGCTCATCGAAGAAGGCTACTCCGCCACCTACGGTGCCCGTCCCCTGCGCCGCGCCATCCAGCGCCTGCTCGAGGACCAGCTGGCCGAAGAGATCCTCTCAGGCCGCCTCAAAGAAGGCGACACCGTGCAGGTCGATGTCGATAGCGACGGCAAGCCGGCCTTTCTCGTCAAAGAAAGAACCCTGGCTACCGCCGAGGGCACGGTCTAGCGGCCACTCGTCAGCAAAAGCCCCCGGACCTCTCGGTCCGGGGGCTTTATCGTGAGTTCATTTTTGGCCTCCGCCTAATCGCGGATAACGCGGCTACCGGCAAACAGCAGCACCGCACCGGCCAGGGCCAGCAGCACCCAGGACCAGACGCCGACTCCGAAACCATCGAGGGACAGGCCCGCAAAACCAAGGGCGACGCCAAGACCGAACAGGCGGCCCGTCTTGCTGCAGGCAGGGAAGAGTTCACAGGCAGGATGCTCGAACGCCCGTACCGCGCTGTCCTCGTAGAATTCTCTCGATAAAGGTGTGAGCATGTAGACCCCTTGCAATCGTCCGTACTCAACAGAGTAGTGTCCCAAGCCCCAGATCGGTACACCGAAGGGCAAAAAATTAATGAACGTTTACAGACATCTCCATGAGTGCTTCTTCAGTCAGTATTAATACCTATTTCGCTTGGGAGATAGGCAGCAGGGCAAAGACGGCGATCGAGGGGTGGCGGTGGCAGTTTGATCAGGATGGTATACTTTTCGTGATAGGCAGGAAGCGACGGTGAACTGGTTAAATGTGGCGATGGCGATCGTTGCCGCCGGGATCGTGCTCGGGGGTCTGTGGATGGTTTTTGCCGGCGCAAAGGCGATGGGAGACGACGAACCGCGCCGCCGCTGAGGCTAGAGATCGGGGTGGGGGAGGAGCCTGCCCTTGCTTTCGGGCGCTGGATGTTCGCCCACGGTCGGAACCGAGGAGAAGATAAACGGCAGCAGCAGCACCCCCAGAACGATGAGCCCGAAGGTAAAGATCCAGGCCCACCGGCGGCCTGGCCGATAATCTCCAGCCTCGATCTGCAAAAAAGCGCGGTCATAGCGCCAGGTACCGATCAAAAGACAGCTGATCCCGGCTACCAGAAGCAACGCCCCCTCGGTCTGGGAGTTGAGCCAGCCCGGAACGGCGATCCGCCCCTCCCCCAGCATCAGGCCCAGGGAGCGCAAAAAAAGACCGAAGCGGGCGATCACAAAGCCAAAGCTAATCAGCGTGATCGACGTGCGCACCCAGGCGAGGAAGGTGCGCTCGTTGGCCTGGTGTTCGCGCTGACGGTCGATGCCTTTACTTACGGGCAGCTCAGGGGCGCTCATTGGCCTCAGCCCGGCGTTTGAAGATAAGACAGCCCAGGGGGGGCAACCGCAGAGCGAGGGAGTAAGGCTGGCCCTGCACCGCCCAGTCCTCGCTCGCTATACCGCCCTGGTTGCCCTGGTTGCCGCCGCCGTAGAGGCTGGCGTCGCTGTTGAAGATCTCCTGCCAGAAACCGGCCTGGGGCACTCCGACCCGGTAGTGGGTGTGGTAGCTCGGCGTGAAGTTGCAGACGAACAATAGCCGCTCGTCGGGGTCTTTGCCCTGGCGGACGAAGGAAAAGACGCTGTTGGTGTAGTCGTGGCAATCGATCCAGAAAAAGCCGCTGGGGCTGGTGTCCTCCTCGTAGAGGGCCGCCTCGCCGGTGTAGAGGTGGTTGAGGTCGCTGAAGAACCGCTGCATCTGCTGGTGCTGGGGGTAATCGAGCAGGTGCCAGTCGAGGGATTGCCAGACATTCCACTCGCGCCCCTGGGCAAATTCCATGCCCATGAAGATCGTCTTTTTGCCCGGATGCCCGTACATAAACGTGTAGAGGGCGCGCAGGTTGGCAAATTTTTGCCAGCTGTCGCCGGGCATCTTGCCGATCATCGAGCCTTTCATGTGTACGACCTCGTCGTGGGAGAGGGCGAGCACGAAGTTCTCGAAGAACGTATAGGTGATCGAGAAGGTGATGTCGTTGTGCTGGTAGCGCCGGAAGAACGGGTCGGTCTTGAAGTAGCGCAGCGTGTCGTGCATCCAGCCCATGTTCCACTTCAAGTTAAAACCCAGCCCGCCCAGGTAGGTAGGGCGGGAGACCAGGGGCCAGGCGGTCGATTCTTCGGCGATCGAGAGCGCACCGGGAAAATACTTGAAGATCAGTTCGTTGAGCTGGCGCAAAAAGCTGATCGCTTCGAGATTTTCTTGACCGCCGTAGTCATTGGCCACCCACTCGCCGTCCTTGCGCCCGTAGTTGAGGTAGAGCATCGAGGCCACCGCATCGACCCGGATGCCGTCGATGTGATAGCGCTCGAACCAGAACAGGGCGTTCGCTGTCAGGAAGTTGCGCACTTCGTTGCGCGAGTAGTTGAAGACGAGCGTCCCCCACTCCTTGTGTTCGCCCTTGCGCGGATCGGCGTGCTCGTAGAGGTGGGTGCCGTCGAAGAGGGCAAGGCCGTGGCCGTCCTTGGGAAAGTGGGCGGGAACCCAGTCGAGGATCACACCGATGCCCGCGCGATGGCAGCGATCGACGAAGGCCATGAACTCGGTCGGTGTCCCGTAGCGGGAGGTAGGGGCGTAGTACCCCAGCACCTGGTAGCCCCAGCTGCCGTCGAAGGGATGTTCGGCGATGGGCAACAGTTCGATATGGGTAAAGCCCATCTGCTGGACGTAGGGAATGAGCCGCTCCGCCAGTTCGCCGTAGCTCAAAAAGCGGTTCTCCTCCTCGGGCACGCGCATCCAGGAGCCGAGGTGAACCTCGTAGATGGCAAGCGGTGCCCTGAGCGGGTCGGTGTGGGCGCGGCGGGTGAGCCAGTCCGCGTCGTGCCATTCGTAGCCGTCCAGGTCCGCTACTACCGAGCCACTTTTGGGCCGTACTTCCATCTGGAAGGCGTAGGGGTCAGACTTTTCGTAGATGTGGCCAAAGCCATTTTTGATCTCGAACTTATAGACCGTTCCCACCGTCAGGCCGGGAATAAACAGATCCCAGATCCCCGAGTCGCCCAGCCGCCGCATCTGGTGAATGCGGCCATCCCAACGGTTAAAATCCCCCAGCAAACTGACGTTGCGGGCATTTGGTGCCCAGACCGCAAAATGAACGCCCGCCACACCGTCGTATTCGGCCCTGTGGGCTCCCAGCTTTTCGTAGATCCGGTTATGGTTGCCCTCAGAAAATAGATGAATATCCAGCTCGCTCAAGGCTGCTACCCGAAAGCGATAGGGATCGTCTATGATCCGCTCCTCTCCCCAGCTTTCGACAATCCGCAACCGATAAGCGCCCGGCGGCCCGGCAAGCACCGCCTCGAAGAGGTCAGGATGGACGGCATTTGCCATCGCCACCTCGCCCCCCTCAGATACAAGGCGGACCGAGTGTGCTCCCGGCTGAAAGGTGCGCACTACCCACTGCCCGTCGTTTACCAGTGCGTGCGGACCGAGGATCGCGAACGGGTCGCTGTGCAAGTTCGCAGCGAGGGCTTCGATCGCCTGCCTTTCAAGAGTAGAATACATGCAAATTTGACCAGATTGAACTTGCCGGTTGCCACCGGACAACCGTTTCCCTTTAGCTATCTTTATCGTACCTTCCGAGAAACCCTATGCGTACAGATAGGAAAGGAGTCCCTCTTGGGACCATCCACCCATTCGGGGGCAGGAGCAGGAGTGTTCGGCGAGGGGGCTCGATGTTCTCTGAGCGAACTAACTTTACAGAATCTGTGCTAAAATGTAAAGTATGGAACGTGCTTACAGGTACCGCTTTTACCCAACACCAGAGCAAGAGCAGCTTCTGCGTCGAACCCTTGGCTGTGTGCGCTTGGTCTTCAACAAAGCGCTCGCATTCAGAACCGATGCCTGGTACCAGCGCAAAGAGAAAGTAGACTATCTGGCTACTTCTAGCTTGCTCACGACCTGGAAGCAACAGGAAGATCTGTTTTTTCTGAACGCGGTGAGCAGCGTTCCCCTTCAACAGTGTCTGAGGCACCTGCAAAAGGCGTTCAGCAATTTTTGGGCGGGGCGTGCCCGTTACCCCAACTTCAAGAAGAAACGCCACGGCGGGGCAGCCGAATTCACCCGCTCGGCTTTCCGCTACAAAGACGGGCAACTGTTCCTTGCCAAGTGCGATGCGCCTTTGGCCATCGTCTGGAGCCGTCCCCTGCCTGAAGCGGTCCAACCCTCGACGGTGACGGTGAAACTGGATGCGGCGGGTCGTTGGCATGTGTCGCTTTTGGTAGACGACCAGACGGTTGAACCCTTGGAGCCGAACCAGAAGGCTATTGGACTAGATGTGGGCATTACTGCCCTGGTGACTACCAGCACAGGTGAGAAAGTCACTAACCCAAGGCATTACGAGCATTACTACAAGCGGTTGCGCAAGGCGCAGAGGGATTTGGCTCGCAAGTCCTCTCGAGAACCAGGACAAAAGAGTAGTCGCAATCGCGAGAAAGCTCGTCGCAAGGTTGCTCGTATTCAAGCCAGGATTGCCGACAGCCGCAGAGACTTCCTGCACAAGCTCACTACCGCTATCGTCCGTGAAAATCAAACGGTCGTGGTGGAGGATTTGGCTGTGCGGAACATGGTGCGCAACCGCCATCTCGCCCACTCCATCTCGGATGCGGGATGGGGGGAGTTGGTGCGTCAGTTGGAGTACAAGTGCCAGTGGTACGGTCGGACGCTGGTGAAGGTGGACCGCTTTTTCCCGAGCAGCAAGCGCTGTTCGAGTTGCGGTTACATCTTGTCTGTAATGCCGCTGAGTGTCAGGGGGTGGATCTGTCCTGGGTGTGGGACAGTCCACGACCGGGACATCAACGCGGCGAAGAACTTGCTGGCCTGCGGGTTGGCAAGTGCTGCCGTGGGACACACGGTGGAAGCCTGTGGAGCGAACATAAGACCTGGAGGACATCGTGCTGAAGGGCAGTTGCATCGAAGCAGGAACTCCAAATCGTGAGGTTAGGAGTCCCCACCTTCAGCGAAGCGAGGTGGGGAGGATGTCAATTAAGTACATCTTTAGTAAAAAGGGCAGGATTGTGGCCCGTCTGACGGACAAACACCCGCACCGCCTTGGCACCGTAGCTCGTGCTCCAGTGGTGCGGTGCGTAGACGAGCTGAAAGCCCGGCGGTATCTGGCCTGCGGCTAGAGCTGGAAAACGTTTCAGCAGCGGGTAGACCTGGCGATACCGGCGATCGGTGATCGCGGCGATATAGCTATTCTTGTCCGGCGGGTAGAAGCCCCCGCGAATGCGCTCGGGGGGCCAGTGGCTGTAAAAGGCAACCACGGGACTATCGGTGATGAGCAGCCGGGCGGGATCGACCCGGCGGGCCAACCATTCGCCCGCCAGTTCGGAGGGCCGGCCCAGCACGACCCAGCGCGGCCACAGTTGCAGGTAATCGAAGCTGAAGACCAGCAGGAGGGCTGCCGCAGCGAACGGGAGCACACTCAGTTTGCGGTGAGTCGGGCAGAGGGCGGCAAGCAGAGCTACGAGTACCAAGTAGTAGCGGCTGCTGCCCGTCAGCTCGCCCCCCGCTACCAGCGCACCCAGGACGACAAGGTAGCCCCCGGCCAGCAAAGCGAGTCCCGCTTGCTTTTTGGAATTTACCAGCACCCCCAGCGCTGCCAGGGCCAGGGGCAGGGCCAGGGGCCGGACGGAAAAAGCGGCCAGTTGAGCGAATTTTTGAGAGAGCCCTGGCAGTTGCTGCTGATCGACACTCGCCCAGAGCAGGGTCCGCTCCGATTCCTGGTGGGTGAGCCAGAGCCCAATCGCGAGGGCGACGACTGGCAACAGCGTCCAGAGATATTGCACCCTGGGGTGTTCCCGATATTGCCAGGCTTGCCAGCCAACCGCGAGCAGCACCAGCGGCCAGCTTCCCCGGTCCGCAAGGGCGGCAAGGCTCCAGAAAAAGCTGCCGCAAAGCAAACGCTCCTTTTGCCAGGCCAGCGCCCCCGCCAGCACGAGCAGGGTGGAGAGCGGTTCGACGATGCTCAAACTGCCGTTCAAGACAGTGATCGGGTTGAACAGAAAAATTACCGCCGCCCCCAGACCGGCGTGGCGCACAAGCAGAGCCGCGCTCCCCAGGGTCAGCAGGGCGCTGAGCGTTGCCAGGGCTCCGAGATTGTGCCAGCCAAAAGTGGCGAGCCAACCGGCAGCGAGCCAGTGGTAGAGCGGTAGCCAGCCGTTGCTGGTGCCGGTGAGCGGATCGAGAGCGACACCGGTGCGGGCGATCTGGGCGGCGATGAGCCAGTGGTGGTAGCTATCTTCCCAGGCAATGCCCAGAGCCTGCCGCTGCAACTGCAGCCACAACCAGAAGGCAACAGCAACCCCCAAGGCTGCTGTTTGCAGCCAGAGACCGCCGCGCTGTTTGAAGATGTCCGTGTACTTGCTGGAACGGCAACCCCCCCAGTATCGCGCCCGGTGAGCAACGATTGGGCAGCCACTGGTCTGGTGAGCGGCGACGCTTCGCGAGATGATACCAGAGTCTGAGTCTTGAACGACAGCCGATGGTGCTCTCTGTTGTCCTGCTATTGCTGGCTGCCGCTGGTCTGGGGCTCAGCCTCTGGATTGTATTGCCCGCTCCGGTCTTTGCCCTGCTCACCCTCAGCATCGGTGCGGCGGAGGTGAGCCCCTGGCTGATGCTCTGGAATCTTGTGGTGCTCGGGCTTGCAGTCCTGGGCTTTCAGCACTCCCGGCCGCATCAGGTCGCGCTGGTGCTGGCCTGTGGGGGTCTTGCCCTGAGTGCCCTGCCGCTATTACAACTGCCAGCCGCCCAGAAGCAGTTTTCAGCGGCGATGGCGGCAGCTTTTGGGCCAGATTACGAAGCCCGGATTGCGCCGCAGGTCCGAGCCCGGATGCGCTCCGCTCCCTTCTCGCTCATCGACAGCTTCAGAGGCATAGCCGACCTGCCGGTGCCGGTGACGAGCGTCCAGCTTGCGCGCACGCCTGTTCCCCTGCGCGTCGATATCTACCGTCCGCCCGCCCCAGGACCGCACCCGGCGCTGGTGGTTATCTACGGCGGTGCCTGGCAGCGGGGCGATCCCGGCCAGGATGCGCAGTTGAGCCGCTACCTGGCTTCGCGCGGCTGGGCGGTCTTTGCCATCGACTACCGCCACGCTCCGGCCTGGCGCTTTCCGGCCCAGATCGAGGACGTGCGGGCGGCCCTGGCCTTTATCCGGCAGCGGGGAGCTGAGTACGGAGCGGATCTGGGACGGGTTGCTCTATTGGGCCGCTCGGCGGGGGCGCAACTGGCGATGCTCGCCGCTTACACACCGGGTCTGCTGCCGGTGCGGGCGGTGGTGAGCTACTACGGCCCGATCTACCTGGCCGACGGCTACGCCGATCCGCCCCGCCCCGATCCGATCGATACGCGCTCGGTGCTGGAAGCTTATCTTGGAGGGCCGCCGGCAGCGCAGAGCGAGCGCTACCGCCTCGCCTCACCGGGCAGCTACACCGACCGTCCCCAGCCGCCGACCCTGCTGGTCTACGGCGAGCGCGACAACATCGTAGAGGCAAAATTTGCCCGCAGATTGGCGCAAAGCCTGCGCGCCTCCGGCACCCAGGTGGCGCTACTTGTCATTCCCTGGGCTGGCCACAGCTTCGATGCGGTCTTCTCAGGACCGAGCAACCAGCTTGCGCTCTACTACACCGAGCGTTTTCTTGCCTGGGCCGTCGCCGAGACTAAGAACCGCTCGTAGTCGAGGCGGAGCGCATCTGACGCTCCAGGCGCGCTTCGGCGTAGCGCAACAGCGTATCGAGCGAGTCGAGCCGGTTCTGCCAGGTCTGGACGCGGTAGGGACGCAGGGTTTTTTCGTAGCCCAGCCAGTTATTTAAGCCGTCGCGGGTGCGGGCAACCTGCTCGCGGGCGGTGCGCAACCAGCCGGTGGTCGGTTGTCTGGTGAGCACATCGAGGGCGGCCTGGGTGCGGCTTACCTGGGCACGCCAGTCGGCGAGGGTGTAGTCGCCGACCCAGATCTGCTTTTGTTCGACTAAAAAGTCCCACTCTTTTTTGAGCGCCCCAAAGCGCTCGATCGCCGTCGAGATCGGGTCGCGAAACGGAATGAGCTGGGAAGCGGAGGAGGAGTTGGCGAGCATCTCCTGCTGGTTGTCTTCGAGGTGGGCGGCAGCAAAGAGCGAGTAACCGCCGGAGGGCAGGTCGCGCACCGCCTGGAGCTGGTCGCGCAACTGGACCTGGGGCAGCGACATCAAGTTGAGGCTGGGCAGGATGAGCACCGGTGCCTGCTTCAGTTCGGTGACGGCGGGTTCGACCAGTTGCTGGAGGCGGCGGGTGTTGAGGGCGTAGGTCATCGGTACCAGCAGGTCGATCGTCCCCTGGGTGGACCAGCTTTCCCAGTCCTGCTGCAGTTGGCGCAACCGTTCGCCGGGGGGCTGGGGAAAAACCGCCGCTGAGAGGATGATCTGGGGCTTGAGGCGGCGCAGCGATTCGGAAGCCTGGGCGACAAAGTTGCTCACCTGCTCGGTCTTGAAGCGCTGCCAGAGCGACCAGAGCGAGCTTTCTTCGGGACTGATCTCGATCGGATCGACGCCCACCAGTTGGGTAAACTGGCTGCGCGCCGCCCGCCCGTAGCCAAAGAACTGGCCCGCCGTGCGCTGCAGGGGATAGCGGATGTAGTCGAACTGGACGCCATCCACGTCGTAGCGGGTCACGATCTCCTGCAAAAGGCTGATCAAGTAGGCGCGCACTTCCGGGTTGGCCGGATCGAGCCAGTACTCGGGCTGGCTTGCCGGGCGAAGGCTACCTTTGCGGTTGGTCTGGGCCCAATCGGGGTGGGCGGCCAATACCGGACCGGGATAGTCCTGGGGCCGGTTGATGAGCACGTTGTGGCGGGTGTTGCCGGTAGCAAAAGTCCAGATCCAGGCGTGCAGTTCGAGTTTGCGCTCGTGGGCGAGCTTGACGGCGGCGGCCAGCGGATCCCAGCCCAGGGTGAGTGGGTTCTGGGCCGGGGCAATGCTGCTCGGGTAGATCGTAAAACCGGCGTTGACCGTCTCGAAGAAGACAGTGTTGACCCCCGATTGGGCGAGGCGGTCAAAGATCTTTTTGAGACCCTCCTCGGAACCCGCCCGCACGATCGTGCCGCGATCGAGCCAGATCGCCCGCACCTCCGGCAGAGCCGCTTTTTGTGAGGTCGGATAGTGCGACCAGAGATCTTCGATCGCATCTTCCCAGAGTGAGCGCGCCTGGCTGTCCTGGCCGTCGCGCAGAAGGGCCGGCAGATCTTTTAGCGTCTGCTCGGCGCGGGCAATCGCCACCCGGTAGGCCGCTGGAAATTGTTCTGCGCCCTTGGAGCGGGCGTCACTGGTAAGCAGAGCACTTTCGACGCGGCCTAAAACCCCTTCGAGTTCTTTGGTCATCGCCGTCACCTCGACCGGGGCCAGCTTGAAGCCCTTGCCAATGCTGCCGGGTAAAAAGCGCTCGACCGCCGCCGCCAACCAGTCGCGATCAAAAGTTGGCGAAGTGAGCCCCCACTGCCAGCCCAGGTAGGTGGTTTCGTCGGTGATCAATACTGCCGGGGCACCGCTGCTGTCGTCCCAGTTGGCGGCGACGCTGGCGGGGCTATCCTCGCTTCGGATAAGCACGCCCCCCTGCACAGTGCTCACGGTATTGCCCAGTTTGGCCCAGGGCTGGCTCAATTGCACCTGGGTATGGGCGGGTGCGGCAAGGGGTTGCAACCAGTAAGACCCGAGCAATTGCTTGAGCGCGTCGCGCACCTCCGGGGGCGAGTCGGCCCCGACAGGCCCACTCACAATCAGCCGCCCACCTGCTTCTACCCACTGCTGGAGGCCCGTCACCTGCTCGATCGTGAGCGTTGTCAGGTTCGGCAAAAACACAACCTTTGCCTCACCCAGGTTGTCCGGCTTGAGATCGTCGAGGGACAGAACGCGATAGCGCAGGTTAAGCCGCTCGATGCGGCCCTTCAGCGTGTCCCACATGCCTGGATCTGGGGGCTTGACGACGACCAGCGGCGTCGCCTGGGCGGCAAACGCCAGGGGGGCCGACGACCACCACAGCCAGAGCGCCAGGAGAAATCCCTTCCAACGGCTCACTCCGCACACCCTTTGTCAGGTTTACTCTTGAGGAAGTTTAACAAAATATCAAGCAGATCTTGCGATCGCCGCTGCCAATTGAGAATTTGGTCCCCTCAAAAACCCAGTTGCAGTCCGAGACCGACCGACACGGCGTTGTCGGCGCGCACCCTGAGGCTCTGGTAGGGCGACAGTCCGAGGGCGTTGGTGGCAAACAGATCGAACGACAGCCCGCCGAGGCCCGGCGCAAAGCGCACCCCCGCCTGCCAGGGCATCAGTTGGGCCAGGCTGTCGCCCACAAAAGCGTTCTCGCCGCGAAAGACAGGCGTCACCTGGGCGATGAGATCAAGGCCAGGAAAGACGCGCAGCGAACCGCCGAAGCTGGCCCCAATCAGGGGAGAGCGGTCGCCGCCGCGCTGGAGGTAGACGACTTTTGGGTTCACCCAGAGGCTGTGACCGGCAGGCAACGTGTACTGGGTCGGAAAAGAAAGGGAGATGACAAACAGTTCACCGATATTTTCGGTGGCAAGACCGATCAAGTTGGGCGGAATCGGCCCCCGGTCTCCGGCGGGGGTCTGCCCAGGGACCGGCGGGCAGAGCGTCGGTTGTCCGTTGATCGCCTGCTCCAATCCGTTGCGGGTGCCGTTGATGAAGTTACAGGCGCGGCTGGAGGTGCGCCCGATCGTAAAGACGCCGCTTAAAGTAAACGGATCGCCGCTCGGCTGGTGCAAAAAACGAATCTTGGTACTGAGGCCGCCGTCGGACTCGTCCGGGCCCGCCGGGGCAAAATCGCCATAAAAACCCGCTTCAAAGTCGTTGAGGGTTCCGGCGCGAAAGGCGGCAGCGAAGGTACCGGTGCTTGCCACCAATCGAACCTGGTTGGTGCCCTGGCTCACGGTGCTGCCGTCGAGCAGATCGAAGCTCGCCGGAATATAGAGGCGGCGCACCTCCGGCGGCACCCCCGGCTCGAAGGTGTCGGCAAACTGGCGGTTGACGGGCAGATCTAAGAAGTACAGCAGCCGGTCCTGGGTAAAGGTGAGGCCGACGCCGATCGCCGTGTAACTATCGATGGCGGTGAACGACGGCGCGCCGGAGTTGGCGTAGGCGTTGCTCGCGAAGATATCGATGGCCAGGCGCGGGTTGACCAGATAGCGCAATCCGGCGTTGTAGACGAGCTTTTTGGTGGGCAGGCCGCTGTTGCGATCGACGGTGTTGTAACCTGCCAGGATGAAGGTCGCATCGCCACGAATCTGGAAGCGCGGCGAGATCCGAAAGGCACCGCCAAAGCCGATACCGGCGGTGAGACCAAAGCGGGTGCTGACACCGGGATTGACGGGGGTGTAGATCGCACTTTCGCCTGGAAAATACGCGAGCCGAGGCGAGATCGTAAAGGCGTAGCGATCGTCGTAAGCCTTGTAGGTGATCGGCAGTTCAAGAGAAGGAATCAGTTGAATCGCATCTTGAGGACGGCCAATCGTGGGCAGGTTCGTCCCCGGCAGACCGGTGAAGGTAAAGGACGGTCGGCTGAAGGTGAGGCCGACGACGACGCTCGATTTGCCTCCCAACAGATCGCCAAGCCGAAACTTGCCGAGGGCGGTGATGTCCTGAAAGATGTTGCCATTGTTGATGCCAAAGCGGCGCTGGACGACGTAGGGCCCCTGCACGCCGGGCACCGAACCGTTCGCCCCCTGCAGGTCGAGCGTCAGTTCGATGTCGTTATTCAGTCCCCAGACGTACTCGGTGGACTGGTTGGTGATTAGATCGTCGTTGACCGCCTTTTCGGGCCGATAGATGCGCACCAGTTGCGTCTGCATCAATTCGCCGTCGCGCAGGTGGGCAGCGGTAACAAGACCGTAGGTGCGCTGATCGATCGCTTCGATGGGCGAGCGCACAAAGATCTGGGCTTTTTCGACCTTGCGCTGCAGCAGTTGCTCCAGGCTCTGGTTGCTGTTGTCGTTGAGCAGCAGCGAACTGTCGGTGCTCTGCTTTTGCAGGCCCTTGAGATCCTGGGCGGTGCCGGTCGGCTCGTCGGTGAGAACCTGCGAGCCGCTGCGGGCAAGCTGTGCCCAGCCCGGCTGGGCCAATCCGACGAGCAGAGTCAGAGCCGTACCCCAGAGCAACCGGTTCAAGGGTTTCACCTGTAAGGGAAGTCTCGGGAATTATAGCGTGGTCTGGCAGGAGCGCTGTTGTCCTCCTGCGGTGCTGGTCATTTGCTGGTTGATTTGTTTGGGTATTTGCTAAAACCGTTCCCCACCCCTCCTCACCCCCCCTGCCCCCCGCTCTCCTCCCCTGCCCCGCCGGGCAGAGGAGGAGAGGGGGGGTTCACTGTAACTGGGCTGCAGAGGGGTTAAGTGAAGTCAGTTGCAGACTTGTCATCGTCCCCTCTCCCCTTGTGGGAGAGGGGCTGGGGGTGAGGGATGAGGGGGCCAGGTCCATTTAGCCGCCCAGTTCAACCCGTGCGCCGACGCGGAAGGTGGTGCCGGGGGCCGGGTTGCCGGGGAAGAACTCGTACTGGGTGTCGGTGATGTTGAAGACGTTGCCCAGGATCGTGAAGTTGGGGGTAACTGGCAACTCCACCGCCAGATCGAGCGTTCCCCAGGCACCGACGAAGGTATCGGTGCCGGGACGGCGCTTGCCGCTGTCGTAGCGGCCCACCAGCGAGACGAGCAGGCCCTTGTTGAGGTAGGTCAAAGTCGCAACGAGGTTGTTGAAGGGAATGCTCGGATCTTGATACTGGTAGAAGAAGCTGCCGTTGACGATCGAATCGTTGAGGCCGAAGTTGCGGGCGTCGGTGTTGGTGTAGGCGACCCGCAGGCGCAATTGGTCGTTAATTTGCCAGTTGCCTTCGACCTCGATGCCCGAAGCGCGGCGACCGGCGATGTTCTGGATCTGCTGGACGATGCCCGATTGGAACGTCGGCGAATCGGGGTTGTTGACGTCCGGATTGACGAAGGTAATCGCCGTGAAGGTGTTGTTGAGGTAGGTGTTGAAGTAGGTCACCTTAAAGCCGAGATTGGGAGCCGGGGTAAAGTCAGCGCCAAAGTCGTAGGTGATGCCGGTCTCGGGCCGCAGGTTCGGGTTGTCGATAAAGATGCCTGAAATCACGTACAGGTCGGCGATGTTGGGCGCGTTAAAGACCTGCGACCAGTTGCCGCGAAACGACAGCCACGGAAAAGGCGTCACCCGCAGGCCCGCGCCTGGAGTGACCACCTCGCCGAACTGGGAGCTGCTCGTGTAGCGCAGGCCCACGTTCGCTTTGACCAGATCGCTGAAGCTGATGTCATCGACCAGAAACAGCGACGTGCGGGCGATGGCCCGATCGAAGAACGATCGGCCCCGGCCCTGCTGCTGGTAGACCCGGTCCTCGATGAAGTTGACGCCAAAAGATAGCGTCTGTCCTGGCGAGAGCTGGGTGTTGATCGCCGTCTGGGCCTCGAACTTGTTGCCGTCGGAGTAGGGCTGGGTCGTGCCTGCAAAGGCAATTTCGCCGATGCCGCTCGCCGTCGGACCGTTGACCGCCAGACCACCCAGGAGGTTGGTGTTGTAGAAATAGGGCGTCGGGCGCGAGGTCTGGAAGACCTGGCGGTTGAAGGCGACGTAGCTGTTGAGGCTGGTGGTGGGCGTCAGGTCGGCGTCCCAGTTGAGCGTGACCTCGACGTTGCTGGTCGAGCGGCGGGTAAAGAACAGAATATTCGCCAGCGCTCCTTCGGCTGCCGGGTACGGGTTGCCCGTGGGAAAGACCGTCTTGCCGTTGTAGCTGGTGTTGAAGGCGAAGGGCAGGCCGAACTGAAACTGGGTGGTGGCGGTGCCGATAGCGAGCAGGCCCGGACAGCTTGTCTCCCGCCCGTTGCGGTCGAGGGGAAAGAAGCGGTCCCCGGCGGTGGTGCCGTTGCCGTCGGGGGCGGCGGTTGCCCCGGCAATGCAGAGGTTGAAGTAGTTGGCCCCCGGTCCCTGATCGTCGAAGCGGTTGTTGCGGGCGTTGGCTCTCAGGGTGATCTTGTTGATCGGGTCCGGTTTCCAGGTAAATTTGCCGGTGTAGCTGTCGGCGGCGTTGTAGGCCGAATCCTGGATGCCCTGGACGGTAACAGGCGGCCCGACGGTGGGCTTCAAGTAGCCGTAGAGGTCGATGGGGCCAGTGTTGTCCGGGTCGTTGTTGCCGGGCCCGGCGATGTTGTTGGAGTTGCCGGAAAGAAAAGCGCCGGTGTTGGGATCGAACTGGGCGTTCGGATAGACGCCCGGTGTCGTCGTACCCGGCAGCGTACCGGCGTCGATCGCGTTCTGGGGCGGTTTGGAGTTGGCATTAGAAGACGGTCCGTAGAACTGGGTGGTGTTTGGGACAGTGATCTTGAAAGGGTAGTTGTTGAAGGCGACGACGCTGGAGAAGACCAGGTTGTAGCTAAACGTGTCGTCGCCGCCGCCGTACTTGCCCAGGTAACGGGTAAAGCCGTAGCTGCCCGCCTGGTATTCGAGGAGAAATTTGGGTGGTCCCTTGGGTGTTTCGGTGATCAAGTTGATGACGCCACCCACCGAGCCCGCGCCGTAGCGCAGCGTCGCCCCGCCGGTCACGACCTCGATGCGCTCGAGATCATCGACGGAAATTTGGGAGAGAGCACTGCGGCCATTCTGGGGATAGGTGATGTTAAAGCCGTCTCTCAGTACCTGGAAGCGCTGGTCATCGAAGCCGCGCAAAAAGTTACCGCCGGCGTTGCGCACCCCGCCCAGCGAGGGCTGGCCGACAAAACCCGGAATCAACTGCAGCGCATCGGTGGCGGTCACTGCGCCCTGGGCCTTAAAGTCTTCTTTTTTGACGGCGTAGGTGGTGGCGGTCGTATCGCGCTGGCGGGTCGGGCGGCGGGTCGCCGTCACCGACACTTCATCGAGAATGTCCCCTTCTTCGCCGGGCTCCGCCGCCGTGGTCGGAGCGGGTTGGGCTGCCGGTTGGGCTGCCGGAGCGGCCTGGCTGACCTGCTGAGCAGTTACCGGCTTACTCCAGTTCCAGAGCGGCGGGGGGGGCACCAGATCTTCTGCCCGGCCCCGGTCGCGCTGGAGCAATTCCTTTGCACTCTCCAGCGGCAGTGTCTGGCTGTTGGCGGCGGCGAGGGTGCCTGTCGGTTTTGCCAGTGCTGCCGGGTGAGCGACAAGCGCCGGTACGAGCATGGCCCCGCAGAGGGCTCCACACAGTGGAATCGGTTGTCTCATGGTCCGTTCACTCCTTTGATCACACTGTAGAGAGCAGGTCGCCTCCCCTGTTTTGGGGGTGAAAATGGCGATGCAATCTCTACTGTTCCCCATAGAGTACCAGCCGTCTGCGCACTGGAAGTATCGGACCGATCCTTTTCTAGAATTGAGAATGTTTCGCACATCACCGGGAGGACCACATCTGCGCTACATCTGCTTCTACAAGCCCTACGGCGTTCTCACCCAGTTCAGCGACAGCCAGGGACGTCCGACGCTCAAGCACTTCATCGATGTCCCAGATGTCTACCCGGTGGGCCGTCTCGACCGCGACAGCGAAGGCTTGCTGTTGCTGAGCGACGACGGTGCTTTTGCCCACCGCCTCACCGACCCGCGCTACGGCCATCCGCGCACCTACTGGGCACAGGTGGAGGGCGTTCCGGAGGCGGCAGCCCTTGAGCGGCTGAGGATCGGTGTCGAGCTAGATCGGGTGCGCACCCGCCCGGCCCAGGTCGATGGGATCGCTCCACCTTCTTTGCCGGAGCGATCCGTTGCGATCCGCTACCGGGCCCATATTCCGACAAGCTGGCTGAGCCTCACCCTCACCGAGGGCCGCAACCGGCAGGTGCGGCGGATGACAGCGGCAGTGGGCCATCCGACCTTGCGCCTGGTGCGCGTCGCCGTCGGTCAGTTGTTTCTAGGCGACCTCGTTCCTGGCCAGTGGCGCGATTTGACGGCTCAGGAGTTGCGGTTGTCGATGCTCAAGCTTGCTTACAAACCAACCCGATAGCTCCAGGTATGGCGCACGACAGGCGGAGTGCCGGTCGGCCCGCTAAGATCCAGCCGTCCGGATTAAAAGATCCTGTGTCCGCCGTCGAAACCTACCAGGCCGCCCTGCAGCACCACCAGGCCGGGCAACTGCCCCAGGCAATTGCTCTGTATCGACAACTGCTCGCCCAGCTTCCGGATCACGCCGACGGTCTTTTTGCCCTTGGTCTGGCGCTGTACGAATCGGGCGAGGCCGCCCCCGGTTTTGAGGCGGTTCATCGGGCGATCGCCCTTAACCCTACTGCCGCCAGCTATCACTACACCCACGCCCTGCTGTTAAAAGACCAGAGTCGCTCCCTCGAAGCCCTCGACGCCGCCGATCGCGCCTTCTCGCTCGCCGCAACCGATTTTGAGACCCTTGCCAGTCTCGAAAGTCTGTATCTCGAACTGAGCGGCGACCTGCAGGCGCAGGGGCATTTGTCCGAGGCAGCGCGCGGCTGCGAACAGGCACTTGCGGTCAATCCCCAGTCCGCCGAGGCCCACAACAACCTGGGCAACCTGCGCGCCCAGCAGGGCAAAGCGGCGGAGGCAGTCGAACACTATCAGCGCGCCCTTGCCCTTGCCCCCCGTCTGATGGAAGCGGTCTACAACCTGGGCAACGCCTTCAAGGCGCTGGGCCGCCTCCAGATGGCCGTGCTCTATTACCGCCAGGCCCTTGTTCTGCAGCCGGATCTCCCCCAGGCCCATTACCAGTTGGGCAGTGTTCTTATCGAGTTGCAGGACTGGCCGGGGGCAGAGGCGAGTCTGGGCCGGGCGATCGCTCTGTCTCCTACCTGGGCGGAGCCGCACTTTCAGCTGGGATGGGTGCTCGATCAAAAAAATCAGCGCCCGGAGGCGATCGCGAGCTACCGGCGCTCGCTCGCTTTAGATCCGAATCTGGCCGAAGCCTGCAACAACCTCGCCATTCTGCTCGAAGCCGATCTAACGGTGGATCTAGAAGACATTGCGGCCCTGTTTCGGCGGGCGATCGCCTGCAAGCCCGACTGGGCGGACCCACACTACAACCTGGGCCGAATCCTGGTCTTTCAAAGCCGCTTCGCCGAGGCGGAAGCGAGCTATGGGCGGGCGCTTGCCCTGCGGCCCGACTGGTCAACGGCCCATGTCGGCCTGGCCAGTTGCCTTTTAGAGCAGGGGCAGTTGCCTGTGGCGATCGCCTCCTATCGGCAGGCAATCGCCTGCAATCCGGAAGATGCCCAGGCCCACGCCCTGCTCGGCTGCGCGCTGCTATTGGGCGGTGACTGGCAGGCGGGCTGGCCGGAATACCAGTGGTACCGCCGTTCTGCGGGCCTGGTGGGTGAGATTCCCGTCTTCGATCGGCCCCGCTGGGACGGTTCTGCGCTCGCAGGCCGGACGATTTTGCTTTTTTGCGAGCAGGGTATCGGAGATGCGATCCAGTTCGTCCGCTACGCCCAACTGCTCAAGGCAATGCAGGCCAGCGTTGTCGTCCAGTGCGCCGCTGCCTTGAAGCGCCTCCTTGCGCCCTGCCCGGCCATCGATGTCCTCGTCGGCTACGGCGAGGCGCTGCCGCCCTTCGATGTCCACGTTCTGCAGTTCGATCTGCCGCTGCTACTCGATACTCGGATCGATGGGGTTCCCGTCCAGCAGCCTTATCTCACTCCTCCTGTCCAGAACGATCTGCCGGATGCCCTGCAGGAGACGCTGGCGGCAGTTGAAGCTGCCAGGATAGGCATCGTCTGGTCGCCCAAGTCCCAGTTTCGCGGCGATCAAAAGCGCTACTGCCCGCTCGCCCACTTCGAGCCGCTCCTTGCCCTGCCGGGTTTCCGGTTCTTCTCGCTTTATAAAGGCGAGCGGTTGGGTGAACTGGAGCCTTATCGCGAACGCATCGTGGATCTGGGCTCGCACTTTCGCGACTTCGCCGACACCGCCTGGGCGATCGATCAGCTTGATTTGGTCATTGCGGTCGATACGGCGGTCGCCCATCTGGCTGGGGCAATGGGCAAACCCGTCTGGATCCTGCTGCCGTACCTGCCGGACTGGCGCTGGCAGCTCGGGCGCGAGGACAGCCCCTGGTATCCCACGGCTCGCCTGTTTCGCCAGCCCGTCCCCGGCGACTGGCCCGCTTTAATCGATCAGGTGGTAGGCCGCCTGAAAAATCGCTAGATGCTCAAGATCTACTTCTACTGCTGTGAAGCCGGCCCGCCGGAGCGCACCGCCTATCAGCACGGCCTGGTTTGCCTGGCAGAAGGGCTACAAGAACTGGGCCAGCCTTTTTATGCCAACATCGACTGCTGGCCGCTGACCCCTGGGCGCGAAGCGTACCTGTTCCGCCACGACCCGCACATCGAGCCGGAGGACTGCGATGTGGTCGTGCTCGATCACAGTTGGACCGTTTACGGTCGGACCCTGCCCCCGGCAGTGCTCCAGCCCCGCCGCCGCTTTGCGGTCGTCTACGTCGATCACGCCGATGGCGTCTATACACCCGCCTGGCAGCCGCCCATCTGCGACTTCGACTGGATCTTGCGCCCCCACAGCAACGAGCGCTTTGCCTACCCGGCCCGCTTCGTCCCCTGGGCATTCGGGCTTTCCAGCCGGATCTTGCAGGCGCTGCCCGGCCTGCCACAGTTTGAGACCAGAAAGCGATCCGTCCTCAGCAACTACCGCAGCACCCACCCGCTCCGGCAACTGGCAAACAGCCTGTTTTTGCCGCGCCTCCGCTCGCTACTCACTATCGACGCCACGGTAGAAGCGCTCGCACCACCCGAAGCGTCAGCCGACCACCGCCTGCAGTGGGAGCAGACCGGCAGACGGCACGACCCGCGCTACTACGCCCGCCTGCTGGGCTCGACAGCCTGCGCCTGCTTTGGCGGCTTGTTGCAGCCACCCCTGATTGGCAACACGCCCCTGTTGCACTGGTGGGACAGCTGGCGATTCTGGGAAGCGCTCGCCGCCGGTAGTGTCGCCTTCCACGCCGATTTTGAAAAGTACGGCGCGGCGCTGCCGGTCATGCCCCAAAACTGGCAGCACTACATCGGCATCGACTTTGACAACCTGCAACCGGCGATCGAGCGGCTGATGGACGAGCCGGAGATTCTCGAAACGATTTCCAATCAGGGCCGCCAGTGGGCGATCGCGCACTACGCGCCCCTGCCTGTTGCCCGGCGGTTGCTCGCACTGCTTGAAAGTTGAATCGCCGGAGGTAGGACAGAATACCGGCTCCCGGCCCCCGCTTGCCCTAAGATTGCTCAGACCAACTGCACTCTGCCGCTCAGACTATGCGATTTGACATCCTGGTGCGCACCTGTGCGCGGGTCGAAGCCTTCACAGGCCGCCCCCGCTTTATCGCAGTGCCCAAGCAGGAACTCCTCCTGCGCTGCCTCCACTCGCTCATCCTCTCGATCAACGCCTGCCTGCAGGCGTACAGAGCTTTTGAGATCAGCCTCACGGTGCTCGACGATCACTCCGACCCGCAGACGGTGCGGCGCGTCCGCTCCCTGCTCGGCACGGCCCAGGTGCCGACCCGCTTTTTGACCCTCGCCGGGACTGGCAATGGCCAGTCGCTTCTTGAAAATTATGAGTACGCCCGCAACCACTGCCCGGACTTGATTTACTTCTGTGAGGACGACTACCTGCACGACCGGATCGCAATCACCGAGATGCTGCAGACCTATGACCTGTTGCAGCCGTCCTTTCCCAACGGACTGGCCCTGCACCCCTGCGACTACCCGGACCGCTACCTCGCTCCCTATCCGTCCTACATCTACCTGGGCAGCACCCGCTTCTGGCGGACGATCCTGCACACCACCGGCACCTTTGCAATCACCAACGCCGTCCTGCGCCGCTACTACGAGCACTACCTGGCCTTCACCCGCTACGGCATCGACCCCACGATCAGCGAGGACAACTCGATCAACCGGGTCTACCGGGAGGTGCCCTGCATCTCGCCGCTACCCAGCCTGGCGATTCACCTGCAGTACGTCCACACCCTCTCGCCCTTTGTCGATTGGCAGGCGTGGTGGGAGGCGGCCCAGGTTCCCGAGCCGGTGCAATAACGGGCGTTTGCGGTAGTGGCCTTCTCTGGGCGAGGATACCAGGAGTACCTGGATCGCCTGACTGTGGGAATCAAACACTGGCTTGGACCGGCTGCACTTTTTTTGCTCGTTACTTTGGGGGCACCGCTGCTGGCGGCGGGCGAGATTGCCCCGAACGAAAATCTCTTCGTAGACGGCATCCCGCCGCTGCCGGCCAGTCTCGCTGAGGCGGTAAGCCGCTACACCGAATTTCGCACAGCGACGTTGACGAGCTGGCATCCGTCCCGGCGCGAGATCTTGATTCTGACCCGCTTTGCTGACACCAATCAGGTCCACCGCGTCCAGATGCCGGGCGGAGCGAGAAGCCAGCTCACCTTCTACCCGGACCGCGTCCAGGCCGCCTCCTACCCGCCCCGTCCCAGGGGCAATTACTTTGTCTTCTCAAAAGACACCGGCGGCAACGAATTTAGCCAGAATTACCGCTACGACCTGGACACGGGCAGGGTGACGTTGCTGACGGATGGCCGCTCGCGCAATTCGCCCGGCGTCTGGTCCACCGCAGGCGATCGGGTTGCCTACACTTCGACCCGGCGCAACGGCAAGGACACCGACCTTTACATCGAAGACCCCCGCGAGCCGCGCAGCGACCGCAAGCTGACCGACCTCGAAGGCGGCGGCTGGCAGCCGCTCGACTGGTCGCCCGACGACCGTCGGCTGCTGGCGCTCGAAGAAATCTCAATTAACGAAAGTTATCTCTGGCTCTTCGATGCGGCGAGCGGGGAACGGACGCTACTTACCCCCAGAGGCTTACCTGAGAAGATTGCCTACGGCGATGCGCGCTTCAGCGGCGATGGCCGGGGGCTGTATCTCACGAGCGACCGGGGCTCCGAATTTTTGCAACTGCAGTATCTCGACTTAAACACCAGGCGCTACCGGTCCCTGAGCGCTGCTATCCCCTGGGATGTCGAGAGTTTCGAGCTGTCGCAGGACGGCAGGCACCTGGCCTTTGTCACCAACGAGGCCGGGATCAGCAGGCTGCACCTGCTCGACACGGCTACAGGCCGGACGCGAGCGGTGCCAAAGTTGCCCGTCGGGCTCATCGCCAACCTCGATTGGCGCGCCAACAACCAGGAGCTGGCCTTCAATCTCTCTACCGCCCGCTCGCCCGCCGATGTCTACTCCTGGAACATCGCCACCGACCGCATCGAGCGCTGGACCACCAGCGAGCTGGGTGGGCTCAACCCGGCCAGTCTCGCTGAGCCGCAGCTGGTGAACTGGCCGAGCTTCGATAAGCGGACGATCTCTGGCTTTCTCTACCGGCCACCGGCAAAATTTACCGGCAGGCGGCCTGTCATCATCAACATCCACGGCGGGCCGGAGTCGCAGTACCGGCCAGGGTTTCTGGGCCGCAACAATTACTTGATCGACGAACTGGGCGTGGCCATCGTCTTTCCGAACGTGCGCGGCTCCTCCGGCTACGGCAAGACCTTCGTGCAGCTCGACAACGGCTTCAAGCGCGAGGATTCGGTCAAAGACATCGGAGCCCTGCTCGACTGGATCGCAACCCAGCCGGACCTCGATCCGGAGCGGGTGATGGTTACAGGCGGCAGCTACGGCGGCTATATGACCCTCGCCGTCGCCACCCGCTACAACGATCGCATCCGCTGCAGCCTCGATGTCGTGGGGATCTCCAACTTTGTGAGCTTTCTTGAGCGCACCGAAAGTTATCGCCGCGACCTGCGCCGCGTCGAGTACGGCGACGAGCGCGACCCCAAGATGCGCGAATTTCTGCTCGCCATCTCCCCGGCCAACAACGCCGCCAGGATCACCAGGCCCCTCTTCGTCGTCCAGGGCAAGAACGACCCCCGCGTGCCCCTCAAAGAATCCGAGCAGATGGTCGAGACCGTCAAGCAAGGCGGTAGCCCGGTCTGGTATCTGATGGCCACAGACGAGGGCCACGGCTTTGCCAAAAAGAAGAACGCCGACTTTCAGTTCTACTCCACCGTTGCCTTTATCCAGCGCTACCTGCTCAACCAGTGAGTCTGCCCGTTCTTCCAAGTGGGTCTGCGAAGCCCTCGAAGCGCTCTGGCAGGTGCGCAATCTCAGCAAGACCCACTGACTGTGCCCAGGGCAACGGTAAGTGTAATCACTCATGTATCGGTATCGATTGACCCGGTTTTTTCGATTGCCTTTAAGCAGCCCCTATGCTGAACGTGGGGCACTTATCCTGTTCGCTCATCTGCAGAAGCTGCAGTCTTTAACTATGCCTGAACTGCTCGGCAGAGCCATGCTGGGAGGGCGTTCGTCCCAAGTCGTCTATCTGGCCTCTCACCGGGGCTGGCCTGTGAGCGTGGGTGCGACGGCGCAGATCCTCCCCTGTGCGGGCATTGCCATTGCCCGGACCGATTCCTGGGCACTGGCTCTATGGCTCATCGACGCCATCAACGCCATTCTCGACAACAAAGAGTACGCCTCGCGCCGCCCGCCCGGCAAGATCGAGCGCAGCGGCCACTTCGAGGTCGTCGAGGGCAACCTGTTCGCCTGGGGGTGGCCCTGGAGCTGGAGCAGCAGTGGTATCCAGATCGCCCGCACCGTCTCGGGCGAACTTTGTGAGCGCCTCAATAGTCTCTGCGCTGCCGACTCCGAGCAGACCCATCAACTGTAGTTGCTGCCGGAGTGGGCAACCCAAAAATAAAGCCGATCACTTCGTCTGACCGGCTTTGATCTGGAGTTATTGATTGGGTTAGCGGGGAAAACCGCTGCCGGCGACGATGTTGAGCACATCGCGCACGACGCTGTAACCGGCCAGATCCCACAGCAGATAGGCGATAAATCCGATCATGGCCAGACGGCCATTCCAGATTTCAGCCTGGGGAGTAAAGCCAAAGCGAAACGCATTGCGGTCATGGGCCGGATCCAGCGGATCCGCTACGATCGTCTTGCCCTCTTTGTCCTGTCCAGAAATCATTTTTACCTCGATGTAGCTTGCTTTAGTTACAGCGTAGGTGCTCGGTGCCTGCGAGTTATCCATCCAAAGTGCATGATTGCTGTCTGTCCAACTGGAGAGAATGGGCAGATATTGCCCCCACCTGCCGTCCATTGACACTTTCTATCTCCCTGCTGACGTCCTCAGTGCACCTCGGTGGTTACAACTGCGGCTAAGCGGATTCGGCAAGGGGTGCCTGTCCGGCACTGGGCAACAGTTGCCACCCCTCCCGCAAAAGTTCCTGGAAGGTGGCCATTCCCGCCGAGCCCTCAGGAATGTCGTAGTCCGGGAGCATAAATTCGAGGCACTGATGATAGGGCCGCCACGGCAGGGTGGGATGGGTGCGCAGGTGCAGAATTTTGCGATGCGCACTGCCAATAGGAGCGAGCCAGCACATTTGTCCGGTCATGATGTCCTCCTGATTCAGGAAGTTTATATAAATAGAAGTTCTGCAGATACTAGATGTCAGTTAAGGAAAAGAGCAGAAGCCTGTCAAACAGCTTGAGGTTTGCCTCAGATCTAGGCTCAAAGCACTTATTGAGCTGGGCAGTCACAAACGGAGAGCCCAACAGCGAACTTCGTTATCTTCACGGTATTCAGCGGCACTATCGTAGCTGTCAGTCTTTGGGGTGAAGTTCCCAGATAAAAAGACAGATAACCGGAAATTTTTCAATAAGCGCTCCAGCTATGCAACTGGATCCCCAGACGGTCAACTCTATCAAAATAGGGATACTGCTGCTGCAAGGGTGATCTAAGCTTGCCGCAGGCCAAACAGGCTTTCATTGCGCCGTCGGGAAGGGACACACATGGGAAGACATCCAAACATCCCGCCAATCGTCGAGAGTCGAGAAAGCGATTATCGCGATTCGGGAGTCGAAAGCAGCGTAGCGATCGCCGGTCATCCGCTTCATCCAGCCATCGTCACCTTTCCCATCGCTTTTCTGGTCGCCGCCTTTGGCAGCGATCTGGGCTATTATCTGACGCGCGATCCGTTCTGGGCCCGCGCCTCGCTGTGGTTGCTCGGAGCAGGTCTCATCACCGGTCTGATAGCGGCTCTGACCGGTATGAGCGATTTTTTGCGCGTCAAGCGGGTACAGGCGCGCACCGCCGGTTGGCTGCACATGAGCCTCAACGTCGTCGCCCTCGGGCTCACGGTCGTCAATTTCTGGGCGAGGCTGGGCGATTCAGCCGCCGCCGTGCTGCCTTTTGGCATCGTCGCCTCGGCGATCGTCGCCGCCTTGCTCGGTGCTTCCGGGTGGTTCGGGGGCGAGCTGAGCTTTCGCCACAAGATCGGCGTGATCGGCGATCACGACGAACGGGTGCCCTGAACCACGTCCACCGGCAACAGCGAAAGAAGGAAAAAATGCAGCAGATACGGTTAAAGCCGCTTGCCCAGCAGGTGGTCGTTGTCTTCGGCGCTTCGAGCGGCATCGGACGCGAGACTGCCCTGCGCCTTGCCCAAAAAGACGCAAAGCTGGTGGTCGCCGCCCGCACCGAGTCGGCCCTCGTCTCCCTGGTCGAGACAATCCGCGCCCAGGGCGGTCAGGCCGTCTACCAGCTCGCCGACGCCGCTCGGATCGATGAGGTCCAGGCGGTGGCGGAGCGGGCAATCGTCGAGTACGGCAGGCTCGACACCTGGGTACAGGTCGCCGGTACGGCGGTGATTGGGCCTTTTCTTGAAACGACGGCGGCGGAATTCGAGCGGGTGGTGCAGGTCAATTTGCTCGGTCAGGTCTACGGAGCGATGGCGGCCCTGCCCCACCTCAAGCGCCAGGGCGGAGCGCTCATCCACATCTCTTCGGTCGAAGCGCGGCGATCGATGCCGCTGCAGAGTGCCTACGCCGCCTCCAAACACGGCATCGAGGGCTTTCTTGATTCGCTGCGACTTGAACTGGAGCACGATCGCCTCCTGGTGAGCGTCACCAACATCCTGCCGGGGGTGATCAACACGCCCTTCTACAACAAGGCGCTCACCAAACTGGGGGTCAAGCCCAGTTCGGTGCCGCCCTTCTACCAGCCCGGCCTTGTCGCCGATGCGATCCTCTTTGCCGCCGAGCATCCCGTGCGCGAATTGATCGTGGGCGATGCGGGACGAGTGCTCGATTATCTGCAGCGCCTCTCACCTGCCCTCACCGACCGCCTGCTGCAACTGGTCGGCTTCAAGTTCCAGTACACAGACCAGATCGAGGGCGAATCGGCCCCCAACAATCTTTTCGAGCCGATCGAAGGGGACAACCGCACCGAAGGCGACTACCGCCAGCTCACCATCCCCAGCTTCTTTGACTGGCTCGATCGCTACCCAGGAGCAAAGTGGGCTCTGGGGGGAGCGGCGGTGGCAGCGGTGGCCCTGCTGGCTGCCGGACAGTCCCGTCGTGGCGAGTAGCCTGCCGCCCCAGGTGCCTCTCGTCCAGTCGCCTGTTTATCATGGCAGCAGGCTGTGGAGCATCGCGATGGAAGCAAAAGCGGTTCAGGCCATCGTCGAGAGGGCAGCAACGGCCTGGATGACGGGTGATGCGGCTGCCTTTGCATCGCTATTTACAGCCGACGGCGAATGCATCGTGCCGGGCAACCGCTGGGTCGGGCAAAAAGCGATCGCTGCTGCCCTCGCCGAATTTGCTGCCGGTCACACCAACGTCAAGATCAGCGTCCGCCAGATCGTCGCCGACGGCGACCATGCCGTAGTCGAGTGGTCCTGGGAGGACACCGAGACGGCCACAGGTAAGCGCACCGTCGCCGACGACGCCATCGCCGTCGATTTTGTCCGGGGCCAGATCCGCCGCTGGCGCGAATATATCGATGCCCAGACGCCCAGTCGTGCCAATGGGAGCAACTGAGCGCGAAAAGATGCTCGCAGGCGAGCTGTACCGGGCGAGCGACCGGCAACTGGTGGCGCTGCGCGAGCGCGCCAGAGCCCTGTTTGGGCTCTACAACGCCACCGGAGCCGATGAGACCGCTCGTCGTCAGGCTCTGCTCGGCGAACTGTTCGGCAAAGTTGGCCCTACCGCCGAGATCGAGCCGCCCTTTTTTTGCGATTACGGCAGCCAGATCGAGGCTGGGGACCGGTTGTACCTCAATACCGGCTGCGTGATCCTCGATTGCTGTCCGGTCCGCTTGGGCGAGAACGTCCTCTGCGGACCGAACGTACATATCTATACCGCCACCCATCCCACCGATCCGCGCCTGCGCTGGGAAGGGTACGAGTGTGCCCTGCCGGTCGAGATCGGCGATAACGTCTGGCTGGGCGGCGGGGCAATTGTCTGTCCGGGGGTGACGATCGGCAGCAACGCCGTGATCGGAGCCGGTAGCGTCGTCGTCAAAAATATCCCAGCGAATGTCGTGGCCGTGGGCAACCCCTGCCGGGTAGTGCGTCAACTGGATTCGGAGCCGCCTTGAAATACCGCATCGTACTCGTTACTTACGGATCGCTCGGCGACCTGCACTCGTATCTGGCGGTGGCAATCGGCCTGCGCGAGCGCGGGCACGACGTGCTCCTTGCCACTTCCGCCAACTACCGCTTAAAAGTCGAGGGCGAGGGCGTGGCCTTTCATCCCCTGCCGCCGGACATAAGAAGTGCTGGGGCAGGATCCGGAGGTACGGCGGCGATCGATGGATCTGCGGGGCGGCACTGAGTACGTCGTGCGCTCGATCTTCCTGCCCCACCTGGAGCAAAATTACGAGCAATTGCTCACCGTCTCTCAGGGCGCGGATCTGATCGTCTCCCACACCCTCGCCTACGCCGTTCCCCTCGTGGCTGAGAAACTGGGCCTGCCCTGGCTCTCTGTCTACCTGCAGCCTGCGGGCATCTTCTCAAGTTACGATCCACCTGCTCTTCCTGCCGCGCCAGTGCTCACCGCCGCACGCGGCTTTGGTCGCTGGCCTTACCGGGCGATTTTGGCTCTGGGCAAGCTGGCCTCGCGTTCCTGGATTGTCCCGATCGAGGCTCTGCGCTCGCGGCTGGGCCTGCCGCCTTCGCCCCGCCACCCGATGGTCGAACCGTATTCGCCCTACGGCTCGCTGGCCTGGTTTTCTCGCCTGCTGGCGGTTCCACAACCCGACTGGCCGCCCCGGACGACAATTACAGGCTTCCCTTTCTATGACAAACAGACAGCCGAACAAGCCGGGCTGGACCCAGCTTTGGAGGCTTTTCTCGCTCGCGGTGAGCCGCCGGTGGTCTTCACCCTCGGCTCTGCCGCCGTGTTCGATCCGGGCACGTTTTATGAGCAGAGCCTGATCGCTGTGCGGCGAACGGGGCTGCGGGCGGTGCTCCTGGTAGGAGAAGAGGGAATGTCTGCGCTCTCGAAGACTACAACCGAGCGGATCTACGTCGGTGCCTACGCGCCCTACTCGGCTCTGATGCCCCGCGCCCTGCTCAACGTTCATCAAGGGGGCATCGGCACCACCGCCCAGGCACTGCGCTCCGGGCGACCGATGCTCGTAGTGCCCTTCAGCCACGACCAGCCGGACAACGCCGAGCGCGTTACAAAACTGGGGGTAGCAAGGATGATTCCGCGCAGCGCCTACACCGCCCAAAAAGCGGAGGCGGCCCTGCAGTCCCTGAGCACAGACCAGCGGTTTGCCCAGCGCGCCCAATCGGTTGCTGCCCAACTGCGCTCAGAAGATGGCGTCACTGCCGCCTGCAGGGCAATTGAATCTGTCTGCCTGACTCCACCCATCCCGCCTGCCGCTGCTCCTGCCAGACTCCCCGATTGTCCCCGCTTATCCCCCCTGCAGCCCAGTTACAGTGAACCCCCCCTCGTATATTGCTATTGGTTCCAAGGTAGCGGTGAGGACTGTGCCCCCCCTTGCGGCTTTGACCGCGTGGAAGAGATTGTCCCCCGCTATCAAGGACCGGCAAAGCTGAACCGTATCGAGTGGCACTGACCACGTATCACGAGGCTAGACTTTTGCCGTCCTGCGGAACTTGCCTACCTCCTCTGAAGCTTCAACTGGAGACACTCATGCAGCGAGACGGTTCACAAAACGACTATCAGCTATTTGTCGGTATTGATGTGGCGGCACTCACTGTCACTGCCGCCTGGCTGCTCACCCACGCAAAGCCTACCGCTGCCATCACACTGCCCCAAACCCCCGAAGGACACTGCCAATTGGCCGAACGCTTACTCGCCGTCTGTCCCACCGCCGCTGAGGTGTTAGTGGTCATCGAAGCCACAGGCTCCTACTGGATGCGACTGGCCACATTTCTGGCGCTCAAAGGTTTTGCCGTCAGTGTGGTCAACCCCGCTCAGTCTCATTACTTTGCCAGGGCACTGCTCAAGCGTTCCAAAAGCGATGCGCTTGATGCCCAGACGCTTGCCCAACTCGCTGCCGCCCTGCAACCTGGTCTTTGGCAGCCGCCGCCTGAGATTTATTACCAACTCCAACAGCGCCTGCAGCATCGCGATGCCTTGCTGCAGCAACGCCAACAACTGCACAACCAGTTGCACGCTCTGCGGCAATTTCCGTTGGTGGTGGCGGCGGTACAAGCGAGTCTGGAGCAGTTGAGCCACACCTTCGATGAGCAGATTGCGCAGATGGAAGCTCAGCTAGAAGCGCTGCTCGCCCAAGACTCGCTTTGGCATCAAGCTGCAACCAAGCTGCGCACTATCAAAGGCATTGGGTCTGTCACCGCTGGGTGGGTGTTGGTGAGTACCCTCAACTTCGGCTGCTGTGCAACGGTGGAAGCGGCGGTGGCCTACGCGGGTCTCGCTCCCCGCTCCCACCGTAGCGGCACCAGCCTTCATAGACCAGAGCGCATCGGCCATGCAGGCAATGCCCGCTTACGCACGGCGCTGTATATGGCGAGCTTGAGTGCGATCCGCTGCAATCAGCAGATTAAAAGCTTTTACCAGCGGCTACGAGCAGCCGGTAAACCGGCAAAGGTAGCGCTTTGCGCTGCGGCTCGCAAACTCTTACACATTGCCTGGGCGGTTGTGAAAACAGACACGCCTTTCGATGCAGAGCACGGCAGGTTGGTTTGCTTGCAGTAGGGCGGAGGAAGAGAAGAAAGGAGGAGGCTGCTTGACTCTCAATACCGTATCTCTTCTCCTCTGCCCGGCGGGGCAGCCCCCCATTCGGGGGGCAGGAGGAGGAGAGTGGGGGGCAGGGGGGGTGTGGAGGGGTGGGGGAAAGGCTCCCTTAAACTCCCAGCCACCTACAAACCCACATCAAATTCAGAACTGCTCAGGTATCGAATGTATTGATATGACGTATGAGACTTTTACCAAAAGGCGTTTACTGCGGCCAGGCGTTCTTCTGTAGCAATGCTTACGGCCCTCTGCTCCCCAGCTGTCAGGCACTATGATGTAGCCGGAATTTGGGAGAGAGGCAGTGAGCACAGTGATCGAGCAGGTGCGCGCTCGAGAAATTCTCGATTCGCGCGGGCGTCCGACTTTAGAAGCAGAGGTCGTCCTGAGAGGCGGAGCCACAGGCTGGGCGGCGGTGCCGAGCGGAGCCTCGACCGGCAGCTTCGAGGCGCACGAGTTGCGCGACGGCGACAAGGCCCGCTACGGCGGCAAGGGCACCCTGCAGGCAGTGAGCAACATTCTCACCGTGCTGGCACCGGAGATCGTCGGCCTGGACGCCCTCGATCAAGTCGGGCTTGACCGGCGGCTGATCGCGATTGACGGCACGCCCAACAAGTCGCGCCTCGGGGCA
The DNA here is from genome assembly GCF_000484535.1 of Gloeobacter kilaueensis JS1. NCBI lineage: Bacteria > Bacillati > Cyanobacteriota > Cyanophyceae > Gloeobacterales > Gloeobacteraceae > Gloeobacter > Gloeobacter kilaueensis. The sequence continues at coordinate 2,968,915 of NC_022600.1, forward strand.
AACGCCCTTCTGGGGGTGTCGCTCGCTACTGCCCACGCGGCGAGTGCGGCCCTCGGGCTGCCGCTATTTCGCTATCTGGGCGGGCCTCTCGCTACGGTGCTGCCGGTGCCCTGCTTCAACGTCGTCAACGGTGGGGCGCACGCCGACAACAACGTCGATATTCAAGAATTTATGATCGTGCCGGTGGGCGCTCCCAGTTTTCGCGAGGCGCTGCGCTATGGGGCAGAGGTCTTTGCGACGCTGCGCGGTGTGCTGCACGATCAAAAGTTAGGGACCGGCATCGGCGACGAGGGCGGTTTTGCCCCGGACCTCAAATCCAATCAAGAAGCGCTCGACCTGCTCGTCCAGGCGATCGAGAAGGCGGGCTATCGTCCGGGGGCAGATATTGCGATTGCCCTGGACGTGGCGGCCACGGAGCTTTATAAGGACGGCCAGTACCACTTCGAGCAGCAGGCGCTCTCCGCCGCTGAATTTATCGCGGCCCTGGCAAAGTGGGTGGACAGCTATCCCATTGTCTCGATCGAGGACGGCCTCGCTGAGGACGACTGGGAAGGCTGGCAGCAGCTGACCGAAAGGCTCGGGGGCCGGGTGCAACTGGTGGGAGACGATCTATTCGTCACCAACCGCAGCCGGTTGCAAAAGGGCATCGACCTGGGAGTTGCCAACGCGATTTTGATCAAGGTCAACCAGATCGGTACGCTAACCGAGACCCTCGAAACGATTGCCCTGGCAGGTCGTCACCGCTACCGCTCGATGATGTCGCACCGATCCGGCGAGACTGAAGATGTCACGATCGCCGATCTGGCAGTGGCGACGCGCTGCGGTCAGATCAAGACCGGCTCGCTCGCTCGCTCCGAGCGGGTCGCCAAGTACAACCAGCTCTTGCGCATCGAAGAAAAGCTGGGGGACAGCGCGGAATATCTCGGGCAACGGGCGTTCTAACTCCCTTCTTTTTCCCCCTCCCCTACAGGCGAGGAGCAGAGATCCTAACTCGTCTGCAGCTTCTGGGCGGCAGGTTCGGCCAGGTGCGGAGGCAGATGCTGCTGCAACAGACCTGCAAAAGTCGGCAAGAACTGGCCAATCGTCTCGGGGGAGAGGCCCACCTGATTGAGTTGGGCCAGCAATTGGGCCGTCGAGCCGAGGTTGCCTCCGAGGCTGCCTGCCACCTGGCCTAAAAGCCCCGCCAGCGGATTGGTGGCCTGGGCCTGCTGTTCGCCCTGGACGGCCTGCCCAAGCCAGGTGCGGGCAAGGGGGATGTGATCGAGAATTTCGTTGAAGGTGCCCGCCTCCAGCTGGCGGCTTAAAAACTGCAGGGCGACGCCGGCGGCGGCTGCCGCCAGATCGTGGGGAATACCGAGGCGCTCCGCCAACTGGGCAATCAGTTGCGCACCGGGCGAGGAAGCGTTGCCGGTACCAGAAACCATTGGACACCTCCAGGGAGACTGCCCGCCGATTCTACCAGCCTGACCGGACGAGCGGTCCGGTTGGAGGGTACGATAAAGAGCGTCCGCCGGGAGAACCGCGATGGCCGAAGTTTTTACGCCTGAAGTGAGCGAGCGCATCTGCCAGCACATGAACGCCGACCACGCCGATGCGGTCGCCCTTTACGCCCGCGCCTTTGCTTTAGAGGACAGCAGGCCGATCGAGGCGGCCCGGATGCTCGCGATCGACCCGCTGGGGATGGATCTGCTCGTCACCTTGAGGGACGCCCACCTGCCTGTGCGCATTCCCTTTGACCCGCCCCTCAAGGACGCCGAAGATGCTCACCACACCCTGATCGATATGGTGAAGACGGCCCGCGCCCGACTGGCAAAAACCCCGTAGTGCTCTTAAAACAATGGCCATGAGTTCACCGGAAGAGCAAGTCGCCCGCAGGGCGCTCGCGATCCGCATCAAGCAACAGCTGACGGATCTTTCAAAAGAGATGCAAAAGTGGCAGGGCTACGCCGATCTGGCCCACAAGCAAAACCGGCCCGACATGGTGGCTGCCGCCGAGCAGCGGCTCGCCGAACTCACCGAGCGGGCCAGAGTCCTCTGGAAACAGCGCGACGAATTGCTGAGCGAAGAGCGCTTTGCTGAGCTAGAAATCGACGACGAACTGGCCGCTCTCAAGCAAAAGCTCAAGGGCAGCACTGACATCAAAGATGCTGAATTTGAAGTGATCGACGACGAACTGGCCGCCCTCAAGCGCCAGGTACAGCCGCCGCTAAAAGAGGACTGATCCCCTTTGGGCGTCACACTGTAACATTCTATTAAGGCAGTGTGAGAATTGACGATGAAGATCCTGGTGGTGGGTGCGACGGGCAACCTAGGCCGACAGATCGTGCGGCGGGCGATCGACGAGGGCCATACTGTCCGCTGCCTGGTGCGCAACCGCGAAAAGGCGCAATTTCTTGAGCAGTGGGGCGCGCAACTTTTTGGCGGCGACCTGCGGGAGCCGGAGAGCTTTGGGCCGTTGCTCGCTGAGGTGGAGGCGGTGATCTTAGCAGCGAGTGCGCTCGCCAACCGCGACGCCCGCGACAAGACCAACAACATCGAGAACGTCGATGATCGGGGGATGCGTGCGTTTATCGATGCGATGCAGGGGCTACCCATCGAGCGGGTGGTGTACACGTCGCTGTTGCGGGCGGACGAATTTGCCGGCATCAAGATGATGGCGATCAAGCGGGCGGTCGAAGCCCACCTGGAGCGCTCGGGCCTGCCCTATACCATCCTGCGCCTGGCTCCCTTCATGCAGGGACTGATCCCGGAGTACGCCCTGCCGATTCTCGAAAAAAAGCCCGTGCGCGTGCCGAGGACGCCCTCGCCCATCGCTTATCTGAGCACCCTCGACGCCGCCGCCTTCGCCGTCGCTGCCTGCACGGCGGGGGGAGCAAAAAACGCCACTGTCGAAGTGAGTGGCCCCGAACTGTGGCAGACCGACGCCATCATCAAGCTCTGCGACGATCTGGCCAACCACAAGCAGGTGCCGAAGGTCAGCCTTCTCTCCGACGGCCAGAAGCGCCTCAACGCGTTTCTCGCCAGAATGCTCAACCCCAATTTGATCGACCTGCTGCAATTTAGCGAAGCCTTTGCCACGGGCAAACCTTATGCCGCTGACATGGAAGCCGCCGGAGCGATTTTTGACATTCCGGCCACTGCCCTCACCAGGGTCGATCCGTTCTTGCGCGAATACTTTGCAATCATCAAGCGCCGCCTGCGGGAGAAGAACTACCAGGAACCCAAGATCAAACTGCCCTTTTAGCACCGGTCTTTGACAGGTTGTCTTTTGACAGGCCGGGCCCACTCCTCTACAGTTCGATGCTGCAGGAGCAGTTGAGGGGCGGACTTGAGCAGACAGATGCGGTGGGTTGCAGTGGTTTTTTTGCTGCTTGCGATCGAGGGTGAGGCAGTCCTGGCAGAACCGGGCCTCGTCCTGACGCGCCGGGCGCTGGCAAAGCAGGAGGCGGACATCCAGACGGTCGCCCAGGCCCTGGAACCAGGCAATCCGACGAGTCCCGCCGGTGGCATCAGCCTCGACGAGGTGGTCGTCACCGCCAACCGCCGACCAACCGCGATCAAAGAGACGACCAGCACGGTCTACGTCGTAGACCGCAAGGAAATCGAACGCAAGGATGCCGTCAACGTGGGCGAGGCGATCCGGGGGGTGCCGGGGGTGCAGGCGAACGTCTTTGGAGCGGGGGCGGACGTTCACAACAACTTTTTTGTGCGCGGTCTGCCGAATCTGGGCGTGGGCGTGCTGGTGGATGGGCGACTGATCACCAGCATCAACCAGGAACACTTCGACCTGGCGGATCTGCCGGTCTACAACGTCGAGCGCATCGAGGTTTTAACTGGCAGCGGCACGACGCTCTACGGCTCCAACGCCGCCGGGGGCATCATCAACGTCATCACCCGCAAGCCCACCGGGCCGCTCGAAGGTGACATCAAAGTCGAGTTCGGCTCCTACGGCTTCAGCAACTACATCCTCAACTACGGCGGCAAGCTCGATAAGTTTGGCTTTCATCTTGGTTACCGCCAGTTCGACGCGAGCAACGACTATTACTATCAGGTGCAGCGCCCGACGGGCCTTTTTACGGGCTTTCGGCCCAACGGCGACGTCCATCAAAAGTTTTACGATCTCAACTTGAGCTACGACTTCGACGATCGCAACCGGTTGCGCTTCGACGGTTACCTGCGCGGCGGCGACCGGGGTTTAGCTCCCTTCTCGATCATCGATCCTTCCCGCCCACTGGTGAACGACGAGGGCGAACCGCAGTTCGAGCTGACCCGCCTCAATACCCAGTCCCACGGCCTCGCCCTCACCTACGACGCGGACCTTGGCCAGGGCAACGACTCCCACCTGCAGGTGACAGCGGCCATCGACCGCAATCTGGTGGTCGAGCGCGAAACGTTCGACCCGACGGACCTGGGCGAGTACACCGACGTTTCGATCTTCAACTTTTCGATTCGCCACGACTGGCAGTTCAACCCGAGCAACAACCTCACCTACGGCTTCGACTACATCCGCGAATTTGGCCGCTCCGGCGAGAACGCCGCCGGTGGACTGTTTAACTTTGACACCGGTGCGAGCCGCCCTGCCCTGTTTGCCCTCTACACCTGGAAAGTAGCCAGCAACTTGATCATGACTGTCGGGGCGCGCGAGACGATCCCGGACAACCTCCAGGCGAAGGGCCTGAACCGCGCCCTCACCAGTTCCTTCGACCCGAGCGCCGGTATCCGCTGGCAGATCACGCCTACCCTCGCGCTCAGGGCCAACTACGCCCGCATCTACCGCATCCCCAACTTCAACGACCTGTTCGGTCGGACCACCCACATCGGCAATCCCTTCTTAGAACCGGAAACCGGCAACTCCTACGACGTGGGCCTCGACTGGCAGACCGGCAATACGAGCCTTTTGCGCCTTACCTACTTTCGCCAGGAGGTCGATAACCTCACCGACTATCTGCTGGTGCGCAACGCCTGCAACCTCAACGGCAATGCTCCTGACTGCAACGACGATCCGGCAAGCAACGCCGAGCGCTTTCGAGTCAACTATCCGCGCATCGATGTCTCCGGTTGGGAGCTGGCCTACAACTGGCAAATTTCACCGGTCCTGAACGTCTTTGCCACCGGCACCGTCACCGACTCGCGCATCATTCAGGCTCCCAACCCGGCCACCATCGACGCCCAGTTGCAGCAGTTGGGCATCATCAACAACTCCGACGAGGGCACCTTCCGGGTGGACGTGGCCGAGCGCAACGCCCTGGTGCAGACGCAGTACCCGCTAGTGCCGTTTCTTACTACCCGCTTTGGCCTCAACTACGAATCGCCCACAGGTTTTGCTGCCAGTCTGTTTGTTAACCTCTCCGGCGGCAGGTCCGTCGATGTCAACCACGTCGGTCCCTTCGACACCACCCACCCGGCCCGCCTGCCCCCCGGTTCGCTCTTGCCCGGCTACACGACCCTCGATCTCTCCCTCAGGGTGCCGATCGCCCGGACGATCGTGCTCAACGCCTTTATCGACAACTTGCTCGGCACCTACTACGAGCGCTCCTACGGCAACGCCGCCCCCGGCTTTAACTTCCGAGTGGGCCTGAGCACGAGTTTCTAGCCTCATCCTCGGTTGCGGCTTGACGAGAATTTCTCTTTCTGCTACTAACAGATATTATTAGTTAGTGGAACCTGTTCTATGCCCACCAGCGTGGCCCTTGGGGAACACTTCGAGGCTTTTATCAAAGCTCAGCTCGCTTCAGGACGTTACAACAATGCCAGCGAAGTTGTCCGTGCTGGACTACGGCTGCTTGAAGAACAGGAAAAGCTGGAAGAACTCCGCCGCGCCGAACTGAGGGCAGCAGTCCAGGAAGGTATAGATAGTGGTCCTGGTCGTTCGGTCGAGGCTGTTATTGCTGAGCTGCGTGCCAGGCGCTCTGCTCAGCGCGATCAACGCCAGGTCTGATGCAGGTTGTTCTCTCAAAGCGCGCCGAGCTTGACCTCGAAGAGATCACCAGTTTCATCGCCCTAGACGATCCAGCCGCTGCAGAACGCTTTGAAGATAAATTGCTGGAACACACCCGTGCTATCGGTCTGGCCCCGCTCGCATACAGGGCACGACCGGATTTGGGAGCCAATATCCGCTCGTGCGCTCATGGTCGTTACCTTATTTTTTCTCCGTTGATCCAAGCTCGGTAACGATCCTGCGCATTCTGCACGGCGCACGGGATATCGAGAACATCTTCAACTCCTGAATGCGCCATCACATACAGAGTAAGAGCATCAGTGGTGGGTCGGGTTCTTGCAATGGAAGTGCTTGCAAAAGAGTTAGCCACCGAGCGTAAAGCGGCCTCCGAGGCGGAAGGTGGTGCCTGGTGCCGGGTTGGCGTCGAGGTACTCGTACTGGGTGTCGGTGATGTTGAAGACGCTCGCTGTCATAGTAAAGGCGGTGGTAATCGGAATCTCGAGGTTGAGATCGAGGGTGAGCCAGGAGGGCACCCGCGAGGAGTTGTCGCCCCGAAAGCGATATTTGCCGTCGTCATAGCGACCGAGCAAGGTAGCGCTCAGGCCCTTGTTGGTATAGGTGAGGGCGGCAATCACGCTGTTGAAGGGCAGGTTGTAGTCCTGGAACTCCTTGTAGTTGGGGTAGGTAACGCTGTCGATGTCGTCGCTGTAGTTGCCGTAGGGGCGCGCATCGACGTTCGTCCAGACCACCCGCAGACGCCACTGATCGGCGAACTGCCAGTCGCCAGAAAATTCGATGCCGCTGCCTCTGTAGCTGCCGAGGTTGATCGTCTGGGAGATGGTGACCGGTTCGCCGTTACCCGGTGCAAAATTCGGGTTAAAGAAGGTCTGGTTGTTGAACTTGTTATCGACGTAGGTGTCGAAGTAGGTGAGCTTGAAGGCGAGGTTGCGCGCCGGGCTCCAGTCCACGCCGATGTCGTAGGTGATGCCGGTTTCCGGTTTGAGGCTGGGGTTGGGCAAGCCCGTGTTCTGACCGTAGGTGCCGGTAGTGACGTAGAGGTTGAGCAGGCTGGCGGAGTTGAAGACCTGGGAGTAGTTGCCCCGCAGCGACAGGTTGTCAGAAAGGTTGACCCGCACACCGGCTGCCGGGGTGAGAATCGAACCGAACTGGTCGCTGTTGGTGTAGCGCAGGCCGACGTTGGTGGTCAACAACTTGCTGAAGATGATGTCATCGACCACAAAGACCGAGAGGCGGCTGGTCGAAAAACCTTTGTTGAAGTAGCTCAACAGTTCGTTGTTGTCGCCGCGCACGTTCTCCTGGTAGTCGAGCTTGTCCTGGACGTAGTTGACCCCGGCGCTGAGGATCTGGCCGGGGGAAAGCTGAACGTTGTAGCTGCTCTGGACTTCGTAGCGCTGGCCGACGACGTAGGGCCGCAGCAGATTTGCGCCGATCAATAGCTCACCGGCTCCACTGGCGGTACTACCGTTAGCAGCAATACCTCCCAGCAGGTCAGAGTTATAGAAGTAAAGCGGGTCGCGATAAAAGTGCAGTGCCTGGCGGTAGTACAGAAAGTACGTGTTGAGCGACTGGGAAGAATTGATGTCCCAGTCCCAACTGAAGGTAAATTCTGATTCGCTCGATGAGCGCTGGCGAAAAAAGGCGTCCTCGCCCTGGGCCTGCTCAGCCGACGGGTAGCTAAAGCCCGGTTTGAAGCTGATCCGGCCATTGTAGCTGTTGCTGTAGGAGTAAGGCAGCGCCAGGGTCGAGGAGGCGGTGACGGGCAGGTAGGTCTGCAGCGGACAGCGCTGCTCGCGACCAGAAATATCGACGGGCAAAAAGCGATCGAAGTTGTAGGTGCCGTTTTTGGTGGCGGTTGGTCCGGCGATGATCCCGCAGGCGTTGTAGTCGAAGTAGCCGGGACTGCGATCGTCGATGAGCAGGTTGTGCTGGTTGAAGCGGAAGCTCAGCTTGTTGTTGGTGGTCGGCTTGTAGATGAGCTTGGCCATGTAATTGTCGTTGCCGACGTGGGATTCGTTGTTGATCCCCTGGACTTTGAGAGGCGGGCCGACCTCCGGCTTCAAGTAACCGTACAGCGAGGTGCCATCTGGAAAGCCGCCGTTGAGGCAGGTGCCGAAAGCGTCAAAATCTGCAGCGTTGTCGGAGTTGCAGCCGGGGTTTCTAGCCACGTCGTTGGGGCCATAAAACTGGGGCGTGCGCGGCAGGGTAAAGCCAAAGGGGTAGTTGTTTTGAGCAGCGATGCCGGTGAAGATCAAGTTGTAGGCAAAGATGTCGTCGCCGCCGGAGAACTTGGCCACTGTCCGATTGAACGAATAGCTGCCGTACTCATAGCTGACGGTGAGCCTGGGCCGGCCCTTGGGCGTCTCGGTGATCAAGTTGATCACACCGCCCACCGAACCGGAACCGTAGCGCAGCGTCGAACCGCCCGTGATCACCTCGATGCGCTCCAGATCGTCAAGAACGATCGCCGAAACGTCCGAGCGGCCATTGAAGGGCGAGCCGAGGCGCACACCGTCTCTGAGCACGACGTACTCGGTGTCCGGGAAGCCTCTTAAAAAGTTGGCGCTCAAGTTGGACTGGCCACCCAGAGCCGGGGTGGAGTTGTTGAAGCCAGGAATCAGCAGCAGAGCGTCGGAGACGGTGACCGCTCCCTGGGCCTGAAAGTCCTCGCGCTTGACGATGTTGACCGATTGGGTGGAGTCGCGGGCGCGGGTGGGACGGCGGGTGGCGGTGACGGATACTTCGTCGAGAAAATTACTTTGATCTTCGTCCGGCCCAGCGGCGGTGGCCGCCGGCGGCTCCGGGAGGTCAGCAGGGCGCTTCTGGCTCAGTTTGGGCTCCAGCGGCTGTGTCCACTGCCAGGCGGACGGAATGTTCTGCAGATCGGCGGCACCGGTGCCTGAGGCTTCGCGCAGCAGATCGCGGAGGTGGGGTGTTGCCTCCTCACTGCTGCGCGCAAGACGATAGCCGTCGGGAACCACCGGCTCCGCCAGCGCCCGCCCCGCGCCCACAAGGGACAGCGAACCGGCCAGCAAGACCGCCACCGCCAGCACAGAGCCGGGACAGCTCATCAACTGTATATTTTTAGACATCAATTACTCCTCACACAGCAGGGGGCTCGATGCGCAATCTTTTGCACGGCGAAAGCCGCCGTGCAGCGGAACATTCAAATAAAGGCGATCAGCAACTCTTCGAGAAATTTACTCCAATAACAGGTGCTAACAAGAATCAGTGTCGGAGAAGCTATTAAATTGAGCTTGCAATTGCATTTGCAAATCAAGAAAATAGAACTTCAAGAATACCTTGCAGTCGATGTTGGCCTCCAGGATAAAACTTACTTTCGCTTTAGCGACTGACGATAGCGCCCATCGCAAAAGGATTTTGTATCTAATACCACTTTGTGCGTTAACAGTGGACTTGAGACTAGTTTTCAGTCGTATGGGCTTCTGGTTATCAATTAGATAGCGAACTGGAATGAGACCGAGATAAAAGCAGAAACTGACGCTTTTTGCAGCGGTTGGTCTGTTCTGGTAGTTGTCCCTTCGCTCAGCACTGGTCGGATCGTGATAGCCTGCTACGGTTGGCAGGCGAAATTATGGCAGGCACCCTGCGTCTGGCGCTTATTGGTCTGGGTACGGTCGGCAGCAGCGTTCTTGCAATCTTGAACGATGTGGCCGGTCTCGATTTGCGTCTGGGTGCGGTACAGGTAGTCGCCGCTGCCGTGCGCGATCTGACGAAAGCGCGCAATGGTCCGCTGCCGCCGCTCTACGAGGACGCCCTGGCCCTTGCGTGCCGCCCGGACATCGATGTCGTGGTCGAGGTGATGGGCGGGGTCGAGTTGCCCTATCAGCTTCTAAAAGCAGCACTCAAGGCCGGTAAGCACGTGATTACGGCCAACAAGGCGCTGCTTGCCCGCCACGGCGAGGAATTGTTTGCCCTCGCCCGCACCCAGAACCGGCAATTGCGCTACGAGGCGGCGGTGGGGGGCGGCATTCCGCTGCTGCAGCCGATCGAGCAGTGCCTCGGGGCCAACCACATCCAGGCGGTGACGGCGATCATCAACGGCACGACCAACTACATCCTCACCCAGATGGCCACCCGCCAGATCGCCTACGAGGAGGCGCTGGCCGAGGCCCAGTCTCTGGGTTACGCCGAGGCGGACCCGCGCGCCGATGTCGAGGGCAACGACGCCCAGGAAAAGCTCACCCTGCTTGCCGCTCTTGCCTTTCGCACGCCCCTGCCGGATCTGGCAGCGGTCTATCGCGAGGGGATCACAGCGGTTGCTCTGCCCGACGTGATGAACGCCCAGCAGTTGGGCTTTGCGATCAAGCTTCTGGCTATCGCCACCCGCACCGCCGATGGCCGCCTCGATCTGCGGGTGCATCCGACCCTGGTTCCCCTCGATCACCCCCTCAGCCGGGTCGATGGAGCCTACAACGCCGTGCTCATCCAGGCGGAACCGGTGGGCTCGATCATGTTCTATGGCCCCGGCGCGGGGGGTGGACCGACAGCGAGCGCGGTCGTCTCCGACATCATCAATATCCTGGCCGACGCGCCTACCGGGGCGATCCCGCCTGCGAGCGAAGCGGCTCCTTTGCACTATCTGCCCATCACCGCAGTGCAGACGCGCTTTTATATTCGCCTTCGCGCCCTCGACCAGCCCGGTGTCATTGGCCACATTGGCCAGATCTTCGGTCAGCACGCCGTCAGTCTCGCCTCGATCGTCCAGAAAAATCCGCGCGGTGCGGCGGCAGAACTCGTGATTATCACCCACGATGTTCCAGAGGCACGGCTACGGGCCGCCCTTGCCGAGTTGCGCGCCAGTGCCGTCGTCCAGGAATTTTGCACCGCCATCCGGGTTCTGCCCGAAGGCAAGCGCTAGTCTAAAAAGCGGTCGATTGCCTGGTTGAGCGCCTGAATTTCAGCCAGACCACCGCCGTTGTTGACCGCATGCACGATGCAGTCGCTCAGGTGTTCTTTTAAGATCAGCCTGGCCACCTGGGTAAGGGCAGCCCGCACCGCCGAAATCTGCACCAGTACCTCCGGACAGGGCCGGTCCTCGCGCACCATGTTGCTGATGCCCCGCACGTGCCCCTCGATCCGCGCCAGCCGATCGACCAGCACCTTGATGTGGGCCGGGTCGTGATGATGGTGGACTGCTGACTCGATTGGCAGTGCTGTGGGTTGTAACTCTGAACTCATAGTGTCAGTGTACCAACGGCCCTACGGCTCGCCGTCGATGCTCGACTCGGCCAGGGGCAGATCGGTGAGCGATCGCACCCAGCGGAGGAGTGCCTGACGCAATGACAGAAATCCCCAGCCTTTTTGAGCGGAGATAAACAGCGCCAGGGGATACTCCTGCTCGGCAAAGCTGCGCAGCTCAGGACTGACCCGGTCCACTTTGTTGAAGACTAGCAACTGGGGACCGGTGGCGATGGGCAGGCTTTCGAGGATGCGCTGGACAGCTTGAATATGGTTCATCCAGGCCGGATTGGACAGATCGACGACGTGCAGCAGGGCGTCGGCCTCGGTCACCTCTTCGAGGGTGGCTCGAAAGGCATCGATGAGCTGCGGCGGCAGGTCGTGGATGAAGCCCACCGTATCGGTGAGCAGCACCGGATCGCCCGTGGGCAGCTCCAGACGGCGGGTGGTCGGATCGAGGGTGGCAAAAAGCTGGTCCGCCACCAGCGCGTCCGCGTCGGTAAGGGTATTGAGCAGCGTCGATTTACCGGCGTTGGTGTAGCCCACCAGGGCAAAGACCGGCACTTCCTTGCGCTGGCGGCGGGCGCGCAGCCGGGCGCGGTGGGCCTGCAGGGCGTTGACTTCGAGCTGCAACTTGGCGATCCGCCGCCGGATAATCCGCCGGTCCGTTTCAAGCTTCGTTTCACCCGGACCACGGGTGCCGATGCCGCCGCCCAGGCGCGAGAGCGCCCCGCCCCGCCCGGTGAGTCGCGGCAGAAGATACTGCAGCTGGGCCAGCTCGACCTGCAACTTGCCCTCGTGGGAGCGGGCCCGGCGGGCAAAGATATCGAGAATCAGCTCGTTGCGATCGACTACCCGCACCCCGACCGCCTGTTCGAGGTTGCGCCCCTGGGTGGGGGTGAGTTCCCGCCCACAGACGACCAGATTTGCCCCCAGATCCTGCACGCTGAGAGCCACCTCTTCGAGCTTGCCCTGGCCAATCAGCGTCGAGGGATCGGGCTGGGCGCGGCGCTGGTAAAAGACCTTGAGCACCTCGCCCCCGGCGCTCGTCACCAGCTGCACCAGTTCAGAGAGTTCTTCTTCCATCGCCCGCTGGCTGGTGCGCGTCGAGAAAAAATCGACCAACAGCACCCGCTCGCGGTCGCTCTCGACCGCCCGCGCCGTCGCTGTGCGCCGAAATTCGTCTTCGAGATCTTCTAAGAAGACATCAAAATCTTGAGCGGCCACCTGGCTTAGAGATTGCGGTGTAGAAACCACCCAGCGCGCCAGCGGATCGGGGACGAGGTTGGCAATCTGTGCCCGCTGAACGAAGCCGCTCGGCGCAGCGCTGCGGCGGCGAAAACCTTCGACGGCGACATCGAGGATCACCAGCGCGTCGAGCCGCTGCAGGGCGAGGGCAGTGAGCGCTCCCCGATTTGGCCCCTGCATGTCAAACTGGGTGGCGATGCAGCGCAGGCCGCTCAGACGCTCGGTGCCCTGGCGGGGCAACTCGTCTATCGAAAACTGGGTTTCTTTGGGCGTACCCACCCCGACCCGCACCACCTGCCCGCGCCGGTTGGCGTACACGCAAAGCGGCGTCTCCAGCTCTGCGCTCAAAGCTGCCAGCCGCTCGCCAAACTCGATGCTCAAAAAACGATTCAGAGGAAACGGCAGGCTGTACAGTCGGCTCAGCTGTCTGAGTTGAGCGGGCTTGAGACCTTTGTGAGAACCGTAAATCTTATCTATGATCTGAACCTGAAAGAACGGCAGTTTCGTAATGGCCCTATTATAGCGACGCGGACGCGCCGGTAGCCCTTCAAGAAAGGCTGTCTTAAGAAACGTCCCTCAAAGCCTCCTCCCGATGGCAGATTGCACCTGCTGCGATTCGAGAGTAGCTAGATGTAGAGACATCGAGTCGCAGGCGAGGGACAGCATGGGCAGCAGCAGACGCCAGTTTTTGATCACCACTTCGGGTACCCTCGCCGCCGGGATCGCTGCCGGCACAGGCAGTACCGTTCAGGCCGCCGGACAGACAAAAAGCGGCGAGATGCTCTACCGGACCCTGGGCCGCACGGGCGAGAAGGTGTCGGCGATCGGCCTGGGCGGCCACCACATCGGACGGCCCAAAGACGAGCAGGAGGGCGTCCGGATTGTCCGGGCGGCCATCGACCGGGGCATCACCTTTATGGACAATTGCTGGGACTACCACGAAGGGGGCAGCGAGTTGCGGATGGGCAAAGCCCTGCAGGGCGGCTACCGCCAGAAAGTCTTCTTGATGACCAAGATCGATGGCCGCACCAGAGAAGCCGCTGCCCGGCAGATAGACGAATCGCTCAGGCGGCTGCAGACCGACCGGATAGATCTGCTGCAGCACCACGAAGTCCTGCGCCTCGAAGATCCCGACCGCATCTTCGCTGCCGGCGGGGCGATGGAAGCGGTGCTTGCGGCGCAAAAAGCCGGTAAGGTGCGCTACATCGGCTTTACCGGCCACAAGGACCCGCTTGTCCACCTGCGGATGCTCGAAGTGGCTGCCCAAAACAACTTCCGCTTCGATACGGTGCAGATGCCCCTCAACGTCATGGATGCTCACTTTCGCAGCTTTGAAGCCCAGGTGCTGCCCAAACTGGTCGCAGACCAGATTGGTGTCCTGGGCATGAAGTCGATGGGCGATTCGCACGTGCTCAAAAGCAACACCGTCAGGCCCATCGAGTGCCTGCACTACGCCCTCAATTTGCCCACTTCGGTGGTGATCACGGGCATCGACAGTATGCAGCTGTTGGATCAGGCTTTCGAGGCGGCGCGCACCTTCGAGCCGCTGAACCCCGATCAGGTGAGCGCCCTGCTCGCCCGCACCCGCGAGGCGGCACTGCGGGGCCGCTTCGAGTTGTACAAGACCACTCCGCAGTTCGATACGACGGCCCAGAAGCCCCAGTACCTGGGGTAGGGGTTGCAATCAACCTGAGCGGAACCGGTTCTATTCTTGAGATTTAATATATACTTTTGTGACTCTTGCTGTACAATGGCGGTCCTATATTAGTCCAGCCCTTCACGAGGGAATAGGGACGGACGCCAGAGCAAGTAGGCGATTGGTCCTACCAGAGGCACCGCTGCCGCCAGCCACAGGGGCCAGATCTGCTTAGAGTTGCGACGATACAGATCGTCAGGGATCAGCACCGGCAGCAGGGCGGTGCTCACGACAAAATCGAGACTCATCACGTGTACGAAGCGCGAAGCGTGCCACTGGGCAGCGAAGGCGGCCCAATCGCCGTGGGTGAGGCCGTTATAGAAAAACCAGCCTATTCCCACTGCAGTGAGCAGTACGAGCCAGCGCGAATCGAAGATGCGCACCAGCCAACCGGCTGGTTTGCGGGTGGGCCAGTTGTGGTGCGGCTGGCGCAGGATCAGATAAGGGAGCAACGCGAAGGCACCGACAGCGAAGGCTGCCAGCCCAAAGGGCCAGGCAGGCAGTTTCTGGCCGTGGCCGTCGGGGATAAGCAAAAATAGATACAGTAGCGGGATCAGCCCCATCAGGTTAAACAGCGAGACCACCAGCGGCTCGCCCTGACCGAGGGCCAGCGCTGTCAGGCTCTGCACCAGTTGCTGGGGCGTCTGGGTCTCGGCGGGAGCAAGAAAAAAAGCGTAGATGCCAAAGGCTATCCACACCAGTCCCAACAAAAGGCGAACGACGAAGGTCGGCATCCTGTTCTCCCCCAGTCCTGCTACAAGTCTAATTTCAGCTTCCCGTATCAGCGGTAGTGCTGGGCCTATGTCTATCACCAGCACTTTACGATAAGAAAAATTAGCTGGGGCCGATAAACATGAGTAAGCTCCCTGCTGGAGCGGGAGACACTTTTTTCCAGGAGATGAATCCCATGTCGTCCCTGCCCGTACAGTTGCTAAAAATGTGGAGAATTTCGGTTACCAAGGAGGGTAGGCGGTCAAGTTCGTCTCTGAGACTTCTGAACCAGGGAGTAGGTCTCTCTACGCAGCGAGACCAGCCATCAGGTCCATTTTTGCTTTTTATAAAAATTGACACGGGTGTCTTTTTATTCCTCTTTGACATTGAGCCAGTGATGGTGGGCGATTATTCGCTACAGGTCATCAATGGTGAACCAAACTTCGAGCGTACTTTTCTAACAGCACCACAGATCAAAAGAACAGCGTGCGATCTAGTAGCACAAGTCGCTTCGGGACAGCAGATAGAACTTCCAGTCCTGTTAGGCGAGTGGGAACCGAATGCAGAAATCAATGGCAACTGGCAGCAAGACCTGAACGCCAATCGGTTACCCCAGGTGGCAGGTTGAGATTCAAGGGATGACGAAGGTCGTCATCCTGTTCTGCTACAAGTGTAGTTTTCGCTTTCAGTACTGGGGAACTCTTCAGCGGTAGTGCTGGGCCTGCAACTCGAAGAGGCGGGCGTAGGTGCCCTGGCGGGCGATGAGTTCGTCGTGGCTTCCCTGCTCGACAATTCGCCCCTGGGCGAGCACGTAGATGCGGTCGGCGAGTTTGACGGTCGAAAGACGATGGCTGATGAGCACTGTTGTGCGCCGGGCCGCCAGAAGCTGGAACTTCTCGAAGATCTCGTCTTCGGCGGCGGCGTCGATGGCACTGGTGGGTTCATCGAGAATCAGCACCGGGCAATCGCGCCAGAAAGCCCGTGCCAGCGCCACTTTTTGCCACTGGCCAACGCTCAGTTCTTCGCCTTGATCGAACCAGCGTCCCAGCAGCGTCTGGTAGCCGTCGCGCAACTGGGCGATGACCTCGTGCGCACCCGATGCCTGGGCGGCACGGGCGATAGGCTCGCTTTCTTCGGCGTGGGCGGGGGCGATATTTTCGGCGGCACTCAGGTGATAGCGGGCAAAGTCCTGAAAGATAGCGCTCACCGTCTGCCGCCAGGTGCGCAGGGACAGATCCCGCAGGTCGATGCCATCGACGGTGATCCGGCCTGCACTCGGGTCGTAGAGGCGGCAAAGCAGCTTCACGAGCGTTGTCTTGCCCGAGCCGTTCTCGCCGACGAAGGCGACGATCTGGCCAGGGGCGATCGTGAGGTCGATGTGGTCGAGGGCCGATTCTTTGCTGTCGGGATAGCAGAAACTCACGTTCTCGAAGCGGATGCCGCTCTGCAGCGGCAGGGGCAGGGAAACAGGCTCGGCAGGCTCGGCGACGTGGTTGGGCAGATCGAGAAATTCGTAGAGGTAGCTTAAGAACAGGTTGTCTTCGTAGAGGCGAACAAGGCTGCCCAGTGCCTCCTGCAGGTAGGTCTGAGCGCGCTGGAATGCCTGGAAGTACATGAACAGATCCCCCAGGGTAAGCCCGCCCTGCAGGGTGCGAAGAGCGATGTAACCCAGGCAGGCAAGAATGGCGACGGCTGCTCCGGCCTGGGTGGCAAAGTCGGCGAGTGCCTGTTTAGAAGCCAGTTGCAGCCGCTCGCGGCGCAACTCGGCGCGCAGCTCGCAGTAGCGCTGCTCAAAAGCCTCCGCCAGATCGAAGAGACGAATTTCTTTGGCGTGGCTGTCGCCGGTGAGCATTCCGTTGAAGTACCAGGCCCGCCGCTCGCGCGGGGTGCGCAGGCGCTGCCAGCGAAAGAGGGTCTCAGCGTAGCGCAGCCGCACGAGGGTACCAGGCAGGACGGCAGCGAGCAGCAGCAGGGCCGTCCCCCAGTGCAGCGTCAACAAAAGCAGAGCCACCGCGAGCAAAGAAAATACACTCTGGCCCAGTTGCACCAGCCCGGCGATGATCCGGGCGGGGCGAAAGGGTGCTTCCTGTAAGGCCCGGTGCAGCGTGTCGTAGTAGCGGGCATTCTCGTAGTAGGCAAAATCGACCGCCGCCGCCTTGCGGTGGACGATCCCGTGCAGATAATCGGTCACCACCTGGGTCTGAGCCTCGCTCACCCAGCCGCTCAGCGCCCGGCAGGCGGCAGCGGCCAGGGCCGTGAGCCCCAGTAGCCCCAAAAGCGGCAGTACGGTGGCGAGGGCACTGCTTTTATCGGGCAAAAGCAGGCCGCTACTCACCCCATCGACCAGCAATTTTGTCAGATAAAGCGAGGCGACGGGCAGAACCGCCTGCACGACGAGCAAAACGAGATTGGCGCTCGTCCAGCCGGGGCTGCTCTGCCAGACCAGCCGCAGGGCACGGCCCAGTTGTAGTACCTGCCGGATTTGCAACCTGTTTTGTTGTGCCATCGCTAGCTATGCACTCCCGGCGCTGAGCGCTGCCAGGTGCGAGTGCGCAAAAAAGCGAACACATCCGGCAGGCGGGCGAACTGGCG
Organism: Gloeobacter kilaueensis JS1; assembly: GCF_000484535.1. NCBI lineage: Bacteria > Bacillati > Cyanobacteriota > Cyanophyceae > Gloeobacterales > Gloeobacteraceae > Gloeobacter > Gloeobacter kilaueensis. The sequence continues at coordinate 2,986,320 of NC_022600.1, forward strand.
CGGGTAGAACAACTGCTCCACCGGCACCCGCGCCACCAGTTCGGCGTAGGCGGCGAGCAAGCCGGGATGGGTGACAGCAAAGTAACGGGCGTAGTAGCTGTGGGCAATCAACTCGAAGACCGCCTGGGCCGGCGGCACCGTCCGGCTTTCGATCCGATCGCCGTCGCTCTGCTCCAGCAGGTAGATCGCCTTGAGGGGCACCGGCTGATTCTGGACCTGCCCGCCCAACCGGGTTGGGTGGAGGTGAAGCTTGTAGTCGGTCGTGCCCGCCACCAGGCCCAGGCTCTCGGCGGTGTGGGCAAACAACTTGAGGCGGGCGTAGCCGGGGATGGCCTGCATCTGGCGATCGACGCTGAGCACGTCGTCGCTTACGAGCGCTGCGCCCTGGCTCAGGCAGTAGGCGCTCAGGGTCGATTTGCCGCGTCCGGCGTGGCCCACGAAGGCCATTGCCCCTTCTTTGAAGGCAACGGCGTTGGCGTGAACGGCCACACGGCCCTGCAGCAACAGACAGGTGCCGAGCACACTCGCGGTCATAAAATTGAGAAGCGAGCTTTCACACTGGCCTGCCTCGGGGTTGACCAGGAGAATCTCAACGCGCTGGCCATCCTCGTCGATCCAGACACCGACCGTCTCAGACCAAGCGAGCCATCGCCTTCCGCCGCGCTCACCAGCAAAAATTTCCTCGCTCAGCCCCCGGCCATCCAGGGCGACCGGCAACGCATCCACGCTGCGCAGGCAAACCTGCTCAGCCTTGAGAGCGGGCTGCAACTCCCGATAAGCGATCTCCGCCAGCGTATCGAGAACGGAGGAGGCCCGGTTCGCCTTCAGCATGGCCATCTGGTGCCCTCTCCACCGTGCGCCGATCAGCAAACGCTATGGGAACCGAAGCCACCGGGATAGCACTCCGGGTGCAGCGGCGGATAGGCCGCCGTCATCGCAGTGAGGTTGCCGAGGGGCTTGACCTGAGGAGCAATATAGGCGCGTTTCTGGGAAGACTTCATAGTTTTTACCTGCCTGTGCGAGGGAAAGAAGAAGCTTGTTTGCTCAGTATAGAGTCGCCAACGTAGCGCGATCCGTTTTGAGGCGCTGGAGGGCCGCAGATTGGCCAAAAAGGACTAAGTAGACGAAGCGAAAAGCATCAGGTTTTGGGTTGGAGTGAGGGAAGCGGATTTTTGGGAGCTGGTTGTTCTTTTGCTTTTTTGGGTGCTTGCTAAAACCGTCCCCCACCCCTCCACACCCCCACCTGGCCCCAAAAGGGGCCTGCCCCCCGCTCTCCTCCTCCTGCCCCCCGACCTGGCCCCAAAAGGGGCATGGGGGGCTGCCCCGCCGGGCAGAGGAGAAGAGATACGGTATTGAGAGTCAAGCAGCCTCCTCCTTTCTTCTCTTCCTCCGCCCTACTGCAAGCAAACCAACCTGCCGTGCTCTGCATCGAAAGGCGTGTCTGTTTTCACAACCGCCCAGGCAATGTGTAAGAGTTTGCGAGCCGCAGCGCAAAGCGCTACCTTTGCCGGTTTACCGGCTGCTCGTAGCCGCTGGTAAAAGCTTTTAATCTGCTGATTGCAGCGGATCGCACTCAAGCTCGCCATATACAGCGCCGTGCGTAAGCGGGCATTGCCTGCATGGCCGATGCGCTCTGGTCTATGAAGGCTGGTGCCGCTACGGTGGGAGCGGGGAGCGAGACCCGCGTAGGCCACCGCCGCTTCCACCGTTGCACAGCAGCCGAAGTTGAGGGTACTCACCAACACCCACCCAGCGGTGACAGACCCAATGCCTTTGATAGTGCGCAGCTTGGTTGCAGCTTGATGCCAAAGCGAGTCTTGGGCGAGCAGCGCTTCTAGCTGAGCTTCCATCTGCGCAATCTGCTCATCGAAGGTGTGGCTCAACTGCTCCAGACTCGCTTGTACCGCCGCCACCACCAACGGAAATTGCCGCAGAGCGTGCAACTGGTTGTGCAGTTGTTGGCGTTGCTGCAGCAAGGCATCGCGATGCTGCAGGCGCTGTTGGAGTTGGTAATAAATCTCAGGCGGCGGCTGCCAAAGACCAGGTTGCAGGGCGGCAGCGAGTTGGGCAAGCGTCTGGGCATCAAGCGCATCGCTTTTGGAACGCTTGAGCAGTGCCCTGGCAAAGTAATGAGACTGAGCGGGGTTGACCACACTGACGGCAAAACCTTTGAGCGCCAGAAATGTGGCCAGTCGCATCCAGTAGGAGCCTGTGGCTTCGATGACCACTAACACCTCAGCGGCGGTGGGACAGACGGCGAGTAAGCGTTCGGCCAATTGGCAGTGTCCTTCGGGGGTTTGGGGCAGTGTGATGGCAGCGGTAGGCTTTGCGTGGGTGAGCAGCCAGGCGGCAGTGACAGTGAGTGCCGCCACATCAATACCGACAAATAGCTGATAGTCGTTTTGTGAACCGTCTCGCTGCATGAGTGTCTCCAGTTGAAGCTTCAGAGGAGGTAGGCAAGTTCCGCAGGACGGCAAAAGTCTAGCCTCGTGATACGTGGTCAGTGCCACTCGATACGGTTCAGCTTTGCCGGTCCTTGATAGCGGGGGACAATCTCTTCCACGCGGTCAAAGCCGCAAGGGGGGGCACAGTCCTCACCGCTACCTTGGAACCAATAGCAATATACGAGGGGGGGTTCACTGTAACTGGGCTGCAGGCGCGATGGGTGAGGTCAGTCGCAGGCTCGTCTTATTTTTCTTCTGCTGCAAGGGAGGCAGGGCTGCTTGGAGCTGATGTTGAATGACCTTCGTCTACTAGCAACCCTTCCATCGTGACCGCAGCGTCGAAGTGGTCGAGCCGCGACCCGGTTTTCTGCCGTCCGGTGGGAGGATCAACCCTACCCGAGGCACAGGCCACCGCAGGCAGGAAGTTGCCACAATGAGATGTACATCCTACCGAGTTTCGAGGAGCAAGAAGGTGAGTCAGCAAACCTACAAGAATATCGAAGGGTACCGCAACTTCTGGCTTGCCGCCACACCAGTGATCGACGGCGCAGTGCGCACGATCGGCCTGCATCGGACTCTGCCGCCACTGTATAAGACCGCCAAGGTGATCGGCGTGCTCAACATCGCCATTCCGACCCTCATTCTGGCTGTGATCGAAGAAGTCTGAATGGTCCCTCAGCTGCGAACGCCGAGGGCAAGGCTCAGGATGTGCTTCACGTCGTAGGGCGGGCTCTGTTCGCTCACGATTCGGCCCCCCTGGAGCACCAGCAACCGCTCAGCCACCTGGACAAGCTCCGGCAGATCCGAGGAGACGAGCAAAATAGCGGTGCCTCCGGCAGCGAGGGTGCGGATGAGGCTATAGATTTCAGCTTTCGCTTCGACATCGACGCCGCGCGTCGGCTCGTCGAGCAACAGAACCCGGCAACCGGCAAGCAACCAGCGCCCGAGGAGAGCCTTTTGTTGGTTGCCGCCACTTAATGTCCGAATAGCCATCTCCTGGCAGCATGGGGCGAGGCGCAACTGTCCTGCGAGTTCGCCGCAGGCTCGTCTTTCTCGATCCTGGGCGATCATTCCCATTCGAGAATGGTTTTTGAGGGTACCGAGGGCCATATTTTCGCGCACGACGCGCTCTGGAATAAGACCGTGGCGCTTGCGGTCCTCGCCCAATAGACCAATTCCCAGAGCAATCGCTTCGGCAGGCGAGCGCAACTTTACCGGTCGCTCACCCAGATGGATCGTTCCCCCTTCCGCTGCCTGGGCACCAAAGAGCGTGCGCACCAGGCGGGAGCGGCCCGAGCCTGCCACCCCCATCAGCCCGACAATTTCTCCGGCCCGCAATTCCAGGTGGACGTCCTTGAGGGGGCCGGTGCGCAGGTGGCGCACCGCCAGCACCGGGCGCTGAGCCACCGGGCGCTGGTGGGGCGTGGATGCCTCCAGCGTGCGACCGACCATGTGTTGTACGACCGCTCCCGGTGTGAGCGAACCGACACTGGCACTGTGAACCCGTTTACCGTTGCGCAGCACCGTCACCCGGTCGCACAGCTCGAAGATTTCCTCCAGCCGGTGCGAGATATAGATAATCGCCGTCCCGTCGTCTCGAATCCGGCGCAGCACAGCGAATAACTGGGCCGTCTGCTGGGCGCTGAGGCTGGCGGTCGGCTCATCGAGAATCAACAGCCGGGTGCGCTGCCGCAGGGCGCGGGCCGTCTCGACCATCTGCTGTTGGGGAAGGCTGAGCTGACGGACGAGGGCACAAGGATCGATGGCCTGCCCCAGCCTCTCCAGGAGCCTGCGGGCCGTTACCTCGATCTGAGCAAAATCGACGGGCCGCCACCAACTTTGCGCCTCACCCAGGCAGATATTTTCGGCCACGCTCAGTTCTGGTACCAGGGCCAGTTCTTGATGAATCATCGCAATCCCCTGGGCCCGCGCCGCACGGGGCGAATCGAGGCGCACGGGCGCTCCCTGCCAGCGGATTGTGCCGCTGTCGGCGGCCAGCGCACCGCAGAGAATCTTCATCAGCGTCGATTTTCCAGCGCCGTTCTCGCCCACCAGCGCGTGCATCTCGCCCGCCTCGACCTCGAAATCGACGCCATCGAGCACTGTCACCGGACCGAAGCGGCGCGTCACATTCTCGATCTGCAATAAAGCCATGCTGGAGCTATCTGTCGCTGTCGAAGAGCATACCCGCCCTCGTCCGCCGTCGCCATACCTTTCGCCGGGCAGAGAGGGATGCGACAGCCGCCTCGCCGAGAATGTACGGATTGAAAGCGTACACGTTTGACACAGAGTCAGCCACTGTGTACGCTTTGAAGAGGTACAAAGTTTAGAGAACGATCATGTCCAGAGCTGCAATCAATGACAATGGACGGATGAGCTTCCGGGTGCGGCCTGAGCAGAAGGCGATCCTCATGCGGGCGGCAGCGATCAAAAAGACTGGTCTGACCGATTTTGTGCTGCAGAATGCCCTACAGGCCGCCGAGAGGGTGATCGAAGCAGCCGAGCGCGTGCAGCTTTCCGAACGAGACAGTCTGCGAGTTCTCGATCTTCTCGAAAACCCACCGGCACCGAATGCGAAGCTGCGGGCAGCTGCGGCTGCACTCCCGCCCTTAAGATGACGCCTGCATGGCACGAGGAAGCGATCGCCAGACACCACGACCGCAAGGCATTTGATTGCGGCGACCAAGATCTCAACAACTTCCTGCGCCATTCAGCGCGCCAGAGTCACGACAGGGGCGGTGCAAAAACCTTCCTGGCTATCGGCGACAGCGATGGGTCGATCCTTGGCTTCTACAGCGTTGCACCGGCAGAGCTTGCCTACGCCCGGACACCGGAAGTTGTCCGTCGTGGGTTGGCAAAGCACGCAGTACCGGGCTTTCGGCTCGCACGGCTTGCCGTGCATGTCGATGTGCAGAAAAAGGGCCTGGGCGGTCAGCTTTTACTTGCCGCTGGCCGCCGTTGCCTGCGGACTGCAGCAGAAGTTGGCGGTGTCGTACTCTTGATCGATGCCAAGAGTCCGCCCGCTGCAAGCTGGTATGCCGGCTTTGGTGCGGTGGCCCTGGAAGATGCACCTCTGACCCTCATGTTGCCGCTCGAAACGATCGAGATATCCCTGCGAGCTGCAGAAAAGCTCTAATGGGTACGTAGGAGCAGAGGCGATGACAACACGACAGAACTTTTTGCTTTACGGGGCGAACGGTTATACCGGTGGCCTGATTGCCCGGAAGGCGACCGAGGGGGGGCTGCGGCCTGTTCTCGCGGGCCGCTCCCAGGCGGTGGCGAGGCTTGGGGCGGAACTGGGGCTGGAGTACCGGATTTTTAACCTCGAAGACCGCGCTGCCCTCGATCGGGCTCTAGAAGAAGTGGTCGCTGTGCTGCACTGCGCCGGTCCTTTTGTGCGCACCAGTGGGCTGATGGTGGCGGCCTGCCTGCGCACCGGCACCCACTACCTCGACATCACGGGTGAGGTGGCGGTCTTCGAGGCGGCGATGGCCCGCCACGAGCAGGCGCAGCGGGCGGGAGTCATGCTCATGCCGGGGGTGGGCTGCGACGTGGTGCCCACCGACTGTCTGGCGGCTTATCTGGCAGCGCAACTGCCGGAGGCGGATAGCCTCGTTCTGGCGCTGCAGATTTTGAATGTTGTCTCACGGGGAACGGCGCTCACCATCGTCGAGGGCCCCTACGAGGGCGGGCTGGTGCGCCGCGACGGCATCCTCACCCCGGTTCCGGCGGGTTATAAGACCCGGAGCTTTGACTTTGGGGCCGGGGCGGAGGAGGCGACGACGATCCCCTGGGGCGATCTCAATACCGCCTTCTGGCAGACGGGCATCCCGAATATCGAGGCGTACCTGGTGCTGCCGCCGGCGGCGCGGTTTTTACTTTTTGCAGGCCAGTGGCTGGGGGGTGTGCTGCGCTCGGAGCCGGTGCGCAACCTCCAAAAACAGTTCATCGCCTCCGGGCCACCGGGACCGACCGAGGCGGAGCGGCGGGCCGGGGTCTGCCGCTTCTGGGGGGAGGTGACCAAGGAGGGGCGCTCGGTGCAGGCTCGCCTGCGGACGGTAGAAGGCTACACGCTCACGGCCCTTACGGCTTTGCTCATCGCGCAGAAAGTGCTCTCAGGCCAGTTTCAGCCCGGCTTTCGCACCCCTGCCCAGGTGTACGGGGCGGATCTCATCCTCGAAGTCGAAGGGTCGCTGCGCGAGGATCTGTAGCTAGCGACCGATGCGGATCGCCCGCCAGAACATGCCCATCGCCCCACCGACGACAAAGACCAGGTCGAACAAAATCCGCGAAATTTGCAAAAGTTTGCCAAGGTTGCGGCTGAACTCGGCTGCCGGCGCAGGCAGGTTGAACAGGTTCGGCACCGCCTCCAGGGCGGTGCCCAGGGCCAGGCCCATCGGATAGACGGTGAGAGCCACCCCCAGCACCAGCGCCCAACCGACGCCATTGTCCAGGATCTGTTCTTTGAAGAGCTTATCGAAGCACAGCCGCACCGCCACGCCCGCAACCACCCCGCACAACAGGGGCAGGACGACACCGAGGAGGATCGGGTTACGGGTGAGGGGGTTGGAGATAAACAACAGCGTCAGCAGGGGGCAGACCACCAGCAGGCCCAGATCGCTGAGGACGACGCTCCAGGCGATCTCCGGCCACGGTAGCAGAGACATTCGGCGCAGCATGGCATCGGCAGTAGAATGATCTTTCTCACTCTATCGCAACTTGCAGGGCGTGCCGCTCCAGCAACTTCTGCGCTCCTGGCTTGTAGAGCAGATAAAAAAGCATCTCGATGTAGCGCAGCAGATCTTCGCGGTTCTCCTGGGAACCGTAGTTCCAGAAGCCGTAGATGCGGGCGAGGGAGAGCAATCGGGTGGTGTGGATCTTCCAGGTGTAGGTGCTGTAGACGCGCTGGATCCCCCGGCTTGAAATTTGCTGCCAGTAGTCGGGGTTGGCGTCGCACTTGGAGAGAAATTCGACGATCGAAGCGGCCATCTCCTCCTGGGCGTTCGGGTTGATCAAGAAGCCGTTGACGCCATCTTGAATGATCTCAAGCGGGCCGCCGAAGCGGGTGGCAAAAGTTGGCAACCCCGAGATCATCGATTCGAGAATCGTCAGACCGAACGCCTCGAAGAGCGCCGGTTGCACGAAGATGCCCTGGCGATCGGCCACCACCCGATAGATCTCGCCCGAATCGACCTTGGCGAGGCGCACCCCCAGCCAGCGGATCTTGCCCGCGAGCTGGTAGCGATCGACGATCTCGTAGAGCCGGTTGATCTCGGCAATTTCTTCGCGGTCGGTAGAATCTTCAGCCCGCAACTTGCCCGCCACCAGGATCAAGTTGGCCCGCTCCTGCAACTCGGGGCTCTTAGCGAAGCACTCGGCAAGGCCCGTCAGGTTCTTGATCCGATCGAGGCGGGCCATCGAGAACAGGGGCCGCTTCGTGGGGTCGGCCAGATGGCCAAAGACCTGCTCACTGTCCTCGAGGCTGAAGAGCAACTGTTCGAGGCGCTCCCGGTCACCGGGGGTGCGCTCCTCGGTGCGGGTATAAGGAAAGTAGATATTCTCGTTGACGCCGGGGGGCACGACGTTGAACTTGGGGTTAAACAGGTCGATGCCGCTGACGACGTGGTACAGCTCGGGCATCGTGAAGTGCCGGTAGGACTCGTACTGGCCCATGCTGTCGGGGGTGCCCGCGATCTCCTGGTAGGTGCTGCTGATGATAAAGTTGGCGGCGTTCATCGCGATCAGATCGGCGGTGTACTGCAGCGAAAAGTGATACTGCTCGTCGAGTTCCTGCCAGTGCAGGTTCGAGAGGGCGTACTTCGACTTTTCGAGGGCGTGGGCGATGTTGCACTGGGTCACCTTCAGGCGGCGGGCCAGCAAAAAGGCGACGAGATTGCCGTCGGAGTAGTTGCCGACGATGAGGTCTGGCCGCCCGCCCAACTCGGCCAATAGTTCCCGCTCCGAATCGAGGGCGAACGATTCGAGGTACGGCCAGATCTCAAAGCGCGAGATCCAGTTCTGGGTAACAGACGGGTTAAATTCCCGAAAGGGCACCCGCAGGATCCAGGCATTGTCGGTGCCGTAGACTTTTTCGAGCCGCTGGTTGGAGCGGGTGCCGTCGTTGTTGGCAATGAGCCGCGTCAGAATAATCACCTTTGGCGTCGTCTCCAGCCCTGCCAGGGCGTGGTCCTCCTGCAGTTGCTTCTCAAGGCTGCGGGCCTGATCGAGCACGTAGACGACCTGGCCGCCGGTATCGGGACGACCGAGTACGCCCTCCTGGCCGAACCAGCCGTGGCTGGAGACGAGCACCACCCGAAACAGCATCGGGATGCGCGAGATCAAAGATTCGAGAATCTCGTGGTCGGGCGAGTCGATGAGCGCGTCGAGCAGTTCGAGCGACTCGCGCACCCGCGCCGCCGTGTTGCCCCAGCCAGGCTCGAAGCCGAGCGATTGCATGTCGAAGCGGAAGTTGGCGTAGGGTTCGTCTGGACGCCTGCTGCTCACCAGCGCCAGGACGCGCTTGAGCTGGGTGCTCAACTGCTGCTGGGTCTGAATGCGCTCGTTGATCAGTAGCTGCGTGCCGTTGTAGCGGTGCAGACGCAAGAACTGAAACAGCGTCTGTAGCCACTGGCCCGGATCTTGAAAGAGTTTGCTCGAAAGATAGCGGTTGAGAAACTGCACCCCCCGGCCAATGTTTTTAGGATCGCGGATGCTCGGCGAAAAGTCGTAAAAAGGCTGGAAGTCCAGCTCCAGCACGTCGCCATCCTGGGGCCGGAAGCGCCCGGCGGTCTGATCGCACAGGTCGAGGTACGCCTGAATCGTCATCGGCTCGACTCTAAGATCCTCGCGGTTGATCCGGACCACCTCCTGCCGGGCGACCACCGGCCTGATGACCAGGCACAGACTCTCGTTCTCGACGATGAACTCCTGCGTAAAATAAATCAGTCTTGCAAGCAACGAATGGTTGTAAAAGTTCGCTTCCTTGCCGACACTTGCGCAATATTCTGAAAAAATTTGCAATATATCGCTTCGTAGCAGGTAACGCTTTTCTTGCTGGTAGAGTAAGCCGATGAACTGGCGCAGGTCGGCGCGCTCGTCACTATCGATTACCATCTGCAGGAGTTCCGACATACAAGCTCCTTTTTTCGTCTCAACTAATGATGTTACGGCTGCGTAACCCAGGGGCGTCCTACTATAGATAGAGATGCACCGAGGGAGTTCCCAACGCCGGATGTTAAGCCGTCGCCGTCTACTGGTTTCCGGGCTGATCGCAACCGGAGGTGCCACCCTCGCTCTGCCTGCCTGGGCAAGGGTCGAGGCTGACTCCCTCAAATTTGAGACTGTGCCCATTCCGATTGTCGGCCTCGAAGCGCCCCTGCGGGTGGCTCAACTGAGCGATATCCACTGGGACCACCGCAGTGTGCCGTGGAATTCGATCGAGCAGGCAATCGACTACATCAACGCTGCCGAGGTCGATCTCGTTGCGCTGACTGGTGATTTCGTCACCTACGATCCGGCCCCGATCTTTGAACTCGCCCCGGCTCTGGGCCGCCTGCGCGCCCGTCACGGTCTTTTTGCGGTTCTGGGCAACCACGACAATGCCCACCCGAGGGGAGCACGAACGATCAAAAAAGCCCTGGCCCGCGAACAGATTGTGCTTATCGAAAACCGCTGGACAGCGGTCGCCTCACTGGCCGTAGGTGGCACGGGCGACCTCTGGCACGGGCCTTTTGAACCCGAGCGCGTCTTGATGCCCCTGCGCGGCAGACGCCCGCTGCTGCTACTGTCCCACAACCCGGATGGCTTCTGGCGGCTGGGCGAGCAGCGCCTCGACCTGCAGTTGTCGGGGCACACCCACGGCGGCCAGGTGCGCCTGCCGGGGGTCGGGCCGGTGCTCGCCCTCAAAAACCGCCTGGGCGACCGCCTGCGCCGCTATCTGCCCGAACTGGGCGATTCGCTGCAAAAACACGCGATCATCCGCACCAACAGCTGGGCGGGCCTCTACGGACAGGGAAAAAACTGCCTCTACGTCTCGCGGGGCATGGGCCGCTTCAAGCGCCTCAGCATCGGCTGCCCGCCGGAGGTGACGATCATCGATTTGATCCCGGCCTAGTCGCCGCTACTGGTGCATGTAGGCTTCTACCAGGCCGGTGTGCAGCGCCTGCTGCTCCGCGAGGAGCTGATCGCCCCAGCGCAGGCAGTGATCGAGGGTGAGGCGCAACCGCTCGAAGACCGGCGGCTGGCCGCCGTGGTTGACAAGGTGGAGGCTGATATTTTCGAGGCCCCAGGCTTTGATCTGCCTGAGCAACTGCTCGTCGTAGGCCCGCGCCCGAATCGCCGCAAAAAAATCCACCGGTTGCCGGGCAAAGCGCTCCTGCAACCGCTCCAGATCGAAGCGCGACATCTGCGGGTCGTCGGCGAACATCCCCTGCAGGATACCGGACAGCTCGGCGGGAGTGGGCTCCCAGTAGAACTTGTCCATCCGCCCTTCGCGGGTCAGGGGGGCGTAGAGCTTTGAAAAATCGTTGCCCGTGACGACGATCGGGATGCGCGGCAGCGGCTTAGCGTCGTAGCTGCCGGGCAGCTGCACGTTCGTAGGGTTGTCGGCGATCGCCATCAGCGCCGCGTTCACCATCTGGGTATTGACCGTGTACTGGATTGAGTCGCGCCAGTAGCCCGCCCCGGCGTCGATGTCGTGGATGACGAGCACCGCCACCCGGCCCCGCACCCGGACAAGTTCCGCCGCCTCCCGGTAGCGCAGGCGGATCAGACGGCTGGGCTCCCCGGCATCCGGACTCTCCAGCTCCGCCGAGGCAATGTGAATCGTGTTGGCCCCCAGATCTTCGAGGCTGCGCTCGACCATGAACGATTTGCCCTGGCCCTTCGGCCCATGAACGCCCAGAAGGAGCGGAACCTGGACCCTGGGCAGTTGGGCGAAGTTCCTTGCAATGTGCAGCGCCACCTTGTCGCGGAAGCGCTCTGGAAGAAAGTAATCGGTCATGGCCCTGCCCCCTCCGATCGAAGCCGCCGCACCCGGCTGGTCAGCATTGCCATAGTAAACCGTATCAAAAGCTACTGACTGTTCGTCTTTTGAGAGAGGGGCGGGAGCTTCAGCTTCTAAGCCAGGCGCTATGCATCCAGCAGGCGAACAGCGCCAGCAATCCGGCTGCCAGATAAAAGCGATTGACCACCTGCGTCTCGTGCAGGCCGCCCAGTTCGAGGTGGTGGTGCAGCGGTGCCATGCGCAAAAGCCGTTTGCCCTTGCCGTCCGGTCCCTTGGTTGCCTTGTAGTAGCTGACCTGGGCGATCACCGAGAACGCTTCGATTACAAAGATGCCGCCCACCAGCGCGAGGGCGAGCAGTTGGCCGCTCAGCACCGCCACCGCCGCCAGCACCCCGCCGATAGCCAGGGCACCGGTATCGCCCATAAACACCCTCGCCTTGTGGCGGTTATGGACAAGAAACCCCAGGCAGGCACCGGCCAGGGCAAAGCAGAGGGCCGCTAAAGCCGGATGGGCAGGTAGAACGATGAGTCCCAAAGCCACCGCTGCAACCGCAGCGGTGCCTCCCGCCAGACCGTCGAGGCCATCGGTGATGTTGACGGCGTTGGCGGTACCGGTGAGTGCCACTAGCGCCAGTGGCCAGAAAAGCCAGCCCAACTCCGCCAGGCCCCGAATCGCTGTGCTGTGGCCTGTAACAATCGCGTACAGGCAGAACAAAAGACCCGCGCCGATCAACAGGGCCATCTTCTGGCGGGGGGTGATGCCTTTGTTGGACCGTTGCCGGATGATCTGGTAGTCGTCGAGCCAGCCTACCAGGCCATAGCTGCCGGCCAGGCTTACGGCTGCGAGCAAGTCTGCGTCGAACCCGGCAAACAGCAGCGGCACCGCCAGCGCCCAGGGCATAAAGAAGATGCCCCCCATCGTCGGGGTGCCCACTTTTTTAAGATGGGACTGCGGCCCGTCCTCGCGGATGAACTGCCGGGCCTTCCAGCGCCGGAGCAGCGGCACAGCGGCAAAACCGCTGCCGGCTGCGACGATCAGTGCGCTGCCAAAGATGGCCAGTTGGGCCGGGGAGCGCCAGGCCAGTACAGCGATGAGCACCGCCCCGACCATCAGGGCGGAGCGCCAGCCGGATGTGGGACGGGAGGGACGGGAAGCCAGTTCCATGTGTGGATTGCAGCGGAGCGCTAGGCTGGAGGCCAACCCCTATAAGAATATCCATGATCTCCGTTGAACAGGCGCAGGAACTCATCCTTAAAGAGGTAAAATCGACTGCCGCCGAGCGCTGCGATCTTCTCAGTGCCCGCAACCGGGTACTGGCGGAGACAGTCTATGCCCGCAGCGACTTTCCTGCCTTCGACAACTCGGCGATGGACGGCTACGCCGTGCGCAGCACAGATGGCGACCTCGATCACCTCGAAATAATCGAAGTGATTGCCGCCGGACAGCGGCCCAGCCGCACTCTGGAGCGCGGTCAGGCAGCCCGGATCATGACCGGGGCGATGCTGCCCTCTGGGGCCGACGCCGTTTTAATTCAAGAAGAAGCCCAGCCGACAGAAAACACCCTGCGCTTCGACAGGTTTCCTGCCGCCGGGGCGAACGTGCGCCGTCGGGGCAGCTTCCACCAGAGCGGCTCGCCCCTGCTCACCCCCGGCAGTGTTCTTGCCCCCGGTGAAATTGCCCTGCTGGCGGCGGCCCAGCGCTCCTTCGTTCTCGTCCATCGCCCGCCCGTAGTCGCGATCCTCTCCACCGGCGACGAACTGGTGGGCATCGACGGCGATCTGAGCGGTGTGCGGATCGTCGATTCCAACCAGTACGGTCTTGCCGCCCAGGTTCAGCAGGCCGGGGCTGTTCCCCGCCTTTTAGGGATTGCCCCCGACGATCCGACGATCATCCGTGAACGCCTGATCGCTGCCCTCGACGCCGATTTCATCCTGCTTTCGGGCGGGGCGAGCGTCGGGCAATTTGACTACACCCCAAAAGTGCTCGAAGAACTGGGTGCCCAGGTCGTCCTCTACAAGATCAACATGAAGCCCGGCAAACCCCTGCTCTTTGCCAGGTGCGGCGGCAGGCTGGTCTGGGGGTTACCGGGCAACCCGGTCTCATCGCTTTTTTGTTTCTGGCAGTTCGTCTATCCCGCTATCCGCAAGAGCCTGGGCTACCCGCCACAGCGCTGGCTGCTGCCCACCGTCCAGGCAAAGCTCACCAGCCCCGTGCGCTCAAGGGGCGACCGGCGCGCTTACCTGCGCGGCCAGCTCAGCTACCAGCAACAAACCTGGCATTTCAGTCCTTACCGCACCGACAATTCCGGCGATCTGGTGAGCCTTACGGGCATCAACGCCTTTGCCTGGCTCGAAGCGGGCGCTACCGCCGCCGCTGAGGGCGAACAACTTCCTGTACTGGTTGTTGGCGAAGTGCTCACCGGTTAGCTGGCCCCCTTTGGGATGAGATTATCAGCCTGCCAACCGACTGTCGATCTGCTCTTGCAGATCGCGACTCTCGATGCCAAGTGCCGTGAGCAAAGAACGGGCTGAGGAGCGTTCCGCCGCCAGTAACCCGGCCAATAGATGCTCGGGCTGTACTTTTTGAGAACCGAAACGCCCGGCAATCGTCGCTGCCTGCTCGATGGCGATTCTGGCATCTTCGTCGAAGGGCAGCTCTGTATTCTGGCTCTGCACCATCGCGAGCCACGTCTTGAGCCCGGCGGGGAGCGCTGCTTTCCAGTCAGGCCACTTCCCACTCTGCCCGGCCCGTCTCTGGGCGGCCCGACGCGCAACTTTCGCATCCATCCCGGCGGCGTGCAGCCACTGCGCTGCATCACCGCGTTCCTGATTTGCCAGGCTCAACAGTAGATGCTCGGCGCTGAGGGAGTTTTGACCCAGGCGCTGTGCTTCGCTGTCGGCCAGAACAATAACCTGAATCGTAGCGGAATCGAAATTCTCGAACATGGACCGCTCCGGGTAGGGGCTGCCATTATCGGGTCTATCTTACACGAGGCCGTACTGGGCCACCTGCATCTGCCAGAGAGCAGCGTACTTGCCGCCCCGCTGGAGCAACTGCTCGTGGTTACCTTCTTCTACAAGTGCGCCGCGATCGAGTACGAGGATGCGGTCGGCGAGGCGAGTGGAGGCGAGCCGGTGGGTGACGAGCAATGCCGTGCGGCCCCGGACCAGTTCTGCAAAATGCTGATAGATCTCAAATTCGCTTTTGGGATCGAGGGCGGCAGTCGGCTCATCGAGGATAAGCAACTGAGCCTGTTCCCGCAAAAAGGCGCGGGCGAGGGCCAGCTTCTGCCACTCGCCGCCGGAAAGTTCGGTGCCGTCGAAGGGTTTGCCCAGGGGCGTGTCGAGGGTCTGGGGCAACTGGTCTATCAGCGTGTCTGCTCCGGCCCTGCGCACCGCCTGCTCGATGCGCCCGCGCTGCTGTAGAGCAGAGAGATCCGCCAGGGCAATATTCTCCCAGGCGGTGAGGGCGTAGCGGCCAAAGTCTTGAAAGATCGTCGCGACCTGGCTGCGCCAGCTTTCTAAATCGAGATCTCTTAGATCTTCTCCGTCGATGTGGATGCTGCCCCGGCTTGGGTCGTAGAGTCTGGTGAGCAACTTGACGAGGGTCGTCTTTCCCGAGCCATTCTCACCCACCAGCGCCACCAGTTCGCCGGGCCGCAGGGTGAAGGATACTCCCATCAGTGCCTGCCGTCCGTCCGGGTAGCAAAAATCGACGCAATCGAAGACGATGCCCTGGGCGATCGGACTGGGAATGGCTCTACCCGGTGTGCGGATGGGCAGCGTCGGCTGCACCTGCAAAAAAGCAAAGAAGCGCTCCAGGTAGAGCAGGCAGTCGTAGAGCATCGTCGAGTGGTGAACCAGTTCCGAAAAACTGTACTGGAGCCCACCCAGCGCCTGCACAAATAGCAGGACGCTGCCCAGGCTGAAGCGCCCAGCGATGGCCAGGGAGACGACCGTGTAGAAAGCGAGGCCATTACCGACAATGCTGAGCAAAGCTGCTCCCGCCGACCAGGCAGCCTGTCTGTTGCGAAGCCCGCCCATCGTCCGGTGCAACTGCCGGAAAGCAACGAGGTAGCGCTCGATAAAAAAGCTGCCCAGGCTAAAAAGCCGCACTTCCTTGGCCCAGGTATCGGTCAGCATCAACGCGCTGTAGTACTGCATCCGCCTCGCTTCCGGGCTGCTCCAGAGGGTGCCGTTCCAGACCTGCTGCTGAAGCCGGTAGCCCAGATAAATTTGCGGCAGTGCTGTCACCAGGATGAGCAGGGCAAGCCACAGACTGGCCTGAGCCAGCAAAGACAGCATCGCAAGCAGCGTCACCAGCCCGCGAGCGGCATTGGCAGCGAACAGCAGCAGGTTGAGCGGTCTGTAGGCTGCCTGCTGCTGCAAAATCTGCAACTCGTCGTAGTAACGGGTGTCCTCGAAGCGGCTCAGATCCGGGAACTGCTCGGCCTTGCGCATCAAAAGAACATTCATCCGGGCGGTGAGCTTTTCTCCGAGGTTCCCCTGCAGCGCCTCTGCCCAGGGCTGCAGCAGCGTCTCCATCGCCAGAGCCCCTATCCAGAGGGCAATGAGCCGGGTCAGCAGAGCGCTGTCGAGGGGCTGTCCGTGGACCAGAGCGACCGAGAGCGCGTCCACGACCTGCTTGATAAGCCAGATCCCCACAGCGGGCGAGAGTCCCTGCAGCAGCAGCGCTGCCGCCAGAAAAGTACTCTCAGCAGCAGAAGTGTCCCAGAGCACCGCCAGCGATTGCCGGAGCGTCTGCAGGCGAACAACGATTCCGGCAATGTTTGTCATGGCTCTTACGAAAAATATAGAAGGGGAAATAGACTACGGTACTTGAAACAGGGTGCAACAAAATCCGCCTGCGTTTCGATTCGGAGCGAAGCTCTGGCAACTTTAGCAAGAAGACCAGAGTAGCGACCAGCCTGCCTGTTCAATTTAGAGCGGATGCGCTTGCCCCGCTGGAGAAAGAGGTTCACCCGCGAACTTGCCTTGCTATCATCATGGACGAGCATTCCACAGAGCAACGATGGTCCAGTCGCGCCTGCCCACGGCTCACTAACTGCCTGACCAGCCACTGAGCGACGATCGAGGTGATAAGACTTGTTGTACTGGACGCATCAGCGGGGGATGGAACCGTCCTGCATGGCGGCGATCACCTGGGCAACCACAGCGGACCAGTCGCCGGGAGTCGGTTGGCGAAACAGGCGCGCCGCAGGGTACCAGGGGCTGTCGCTGCGGGCAGCAAGCCAGCGCCAGTCCGCCAGGTGGGGCAGCAAAATCCAGACGGGTTTACTCAGCGCCCCGGCCAGGTGGGCTACCGCTGTATCGACAGTGATCACCAGATCGAGTTTGTCAATCGCCCAGGCGGTGTCGCCGAAATCCTGAAAGTGCGAACCCAGATCCACGATGCGTTCGCGATAAGGTTCCAGTTCGCCCAGGCGCTCACCCTTGTAGAGCGAGAAGAACTGAATATTTGCCAGCGCCAGCAACGGCTCGAAGTGCTTGAGGGCGCAGTAGCGCTCGCTATTGTTGAGGGCGTTACCCAGTTCGCTGAAGTGCCGGGGAGTAAAGAGCTTGGGCGACCAGACCAGGCCCACCTTGAGGGCACCGCGTTTGGCAGTAAGTTGCTGCTGCAGTTGGGCGCTCAGCCCACAGGTTGCCGGAACCTCCAGGTACGGCCCTGGGGCTGGTATGGTCTTAAGCTCGGTTCGACATAAATAAGGTAAGCTCATCAGCGGCGCGTGCAGATCAAAAAGCGGCAGCGGACCCTGCGGATCGATCAAAGAAGCGATCTCCGGGCGACCCGCGAGCAGCGGATAGAGGGCAATCGGACCCCGAAACAGTACCCGCGCTCCCCTGGCCCTGAGCAGAGCGGCGTAGCGGATGAACTGGATCGTATCGCCCAGCCCCTGCTCCGCCCAGAGCAAGATCGTCCTGCCGCTCGGATCGCTGCCGTCCCAGCGCGGCTGAGCGAATCCTGGATCGACGCCGGCAAAACTTGCCAGACGCCAGCGCCATTCGTACTCTATCCAGCCGGGCTTGAACTGCCCCAACTGCAGGAGCACCAGGGCCAGATTGTAGTGGGCCTCAGCAAAATTCGGCTGCAGCGCCAGCGCCTGCCGGTAGTGGGCGGCGGCCTCCCACGCTTTTCCCCACCGCCGGTAGACCGCACCGAGGTTGTTATGGGCGGCAGGGAGATCGGGCCGGAGGAGCACCGCCTGCAGGCAACTGGCTTCCGCCTCCGCCAGTTTGCCCTCTTCCATCAGCAGATTGCCCAGATAACTGTGGGCCTCGGCATAAGCGGGAGCCCGCTGTATTGCCTGCCGGTAATGGGTAGCAGCCTCTTCCAGCTGCAGTTCGCCCGCCAGCAGATTCGCGAGGTTGCAATGGGCCTGGATCAGGGCGGGGTCGAGTTGCAAGGCCCGGCGGTAGCTCGCCATCGCCGCCTGGGTCTGGCCCCTTCCGGCAAGCAGGGCTCCCAGGTTGGAGTGGATAGCGGCATTGTCCGGCTGGATGAGCGCTGCCCGGCCCACAAGTTGCAGTGCCCCCTCGCTGTTGCCCGACTGGTGCAGGATGAGGCCCAGGGCGTGCAGCGCCTCCGGCTGATCGGGCCAGCGCTGGAGAATCTGCTGGTAAAGGTGAGCGGCAGGCTGAAACTGACTCTGCTGGGCCAGGGCGGCAGCCTGTTGCAACAGGGCGGCAAGGCCCGGTACGGGCTGGGACGACGGTCGCTTGTTGGAGGGGTGCCTGGATTTTTTGGCCATTGCCCTTTTTGCTCCGCCGTAGCCGCCAGCGAATTGTCTCCTCCGCAGGCGGCAACTGTCAAACCGGCTGATGTATCGCAGCCGTCTGGCGCGCTGGGAGCCCATAGGCTAGACTGCCTGAGCTTTTTGGGGCTGAAGCGGACAAGATGGGTGG
Source organism: Gloeobacter kilaueensis JS1 (assembly GCF_000484535.1). Taxonomy (NCBI): domain Bacteria; kingdom Bacillati; phylum Cyanobacteriota; class Cyanophyceae; order Gloeobacterales; family Gloeobacteraceae; genus Gloeobacter; species Gloeobacter kilaueensis. The sequence goes on from NC_022600.1 coordinate 3,004,692, forward strand.
AGCCAGGGGATTTGGTAAGCGGCCTGGTGAGAAGACCGGCAAGTACCCGGCCCCGGTGCGCCAGGCGCTTGCAGCGGCGGCCCGCGAACTGGCTGCCGGGCGATGGCTCGAAGCGGGCGATCACTATCACCGGATTCTGGAGTCGCTGCAACCGGATTGTCCGGAGGCGCTGGCGGGTCTGGGGGGCGTGCTGTTGCAACTAGAAAAATACGCGGCAGCGGCGCACCTGCTGGAGCGGGCTGTGGCGCTGCAACCCGGCGACGGTGAGACCCATCGCCAGTTGGGCACGGCGCTCATCAAACTGTCCCGACCGCAGGAGGCGGCTACGCACTTTGAGCAGGCGATCGCTCTTTCTCCCACTTCCGCTCCCGCCCACAACGGCCTCGCCCTGGCGCTGCAGGCTCTGGGCAACAGCGAGCAGGCGGCGGTGCATTTTCGAGAGGCCATGGCCCTCAACCCCGACTGGATCGAGCCGCCCTACCACCTGGGCTGGATCTTGCTCAACCAGGGACAGCTCGAAGCGGCGGGCCGCTGCTATGAAACGGTTCTCGCTGCCAGGCCGGATCTGGCCGGTGCCCATACCTGCCTGGGCATCGTCCGCCAGAACCAGGGAGAAGCAGAGTCGGCCCTGGTCCACTACCGCCGCGCCCTCGAACTGGCTCCCGACGCCGCCACCCACACCTGCCTGCTCCTCTCGCTGCAGTACCGGGACGATCTTGCCCCGGAGCAGTGGTGCGCTGCCCTCGCCGATTTTGCCCACTTCTGCCGGACGATCGAGCGGGAGGAAGCGCCTCCGAATGTGCCCGATCCCGATAGACGCCTGCGCATCGGCTATCTTGGCCCCGACTTTCGCACCCACTCCTGCGCCTGGTTTATCGAGCCGCTGCTCGCAGCCCACGACCGGCAAGCCTTCGAGATCTTCTGCTACGCGGACGTGCTCGTGCCCGACGCCGTTACGGCCCGCCTGCAAAAGCTGGTCCTCCACTGGCGGCCCACCGCCGGGGAGCCGGATGAAGCGGTCGCCCGGCAGATCCGCTCCGACCGGATCGATATTCTGGTGGACCTGGCGGGCCACACCTCCGGCAACCGCCTGACGCTCTTTGCCCGCAAAGTCGCTCCCCTGCAGGTGAGCTGGCTCGGTTTTCCCGGCAGCACGGGGCTTTCGGCGATCGACTATCGCCTCTCAGATCGCTGGCTCTCACCGCCCGAGACGCCGGAATTTTTTGCAGAAGCGCTCTGGAACCTGGAGCGGCCCGTCCACTGCTACCGGCCCCATCCCCAGGCACCGGTGGCGGGTGCCCTGCCGGCCCTCACCCTGGGCAGGATTACCTTCGGCTCGTTCAACAAGATCACAAAGATCGCCCCGGCCACCGTCGAGCTTTGGGCAGCGGTCCTCACTGCACTTCCCACCAGCCGCCTGATGCTAAAGACGCTGCAGGCGGGCGAACCGGCTGCCCGCCAGCGCCTGGAAGCCGCCTTTATTCGCCACGGCATCGAGCCTGGGCGGATTTTTTGGCTTGAGACGCTGCCGGACCCGCTCGATCACCTCGCCTGCTACCAACAGATCGACATCGCCCTCGACACCTACCCGTATAACGGTGCGACGACGACCCTCGAAGCGCTCTGGATGGGTGTACCGGTGATCTCGCTGGTAGGCGAGCGCACCGCTTCGCGCTACGGGCTTTCTTTGTTGAGTGCCCTCGGCCTGCAGTCCCTGGCGGCGGCGACGCCGGAAGAATTTGTCCAAGCTGCCCTTGGGCTTGCAACCGACCTGGAGAAATTGTGTAAACTGCGCAACGCGCTTAGAGGACGAATGCAGGCTTCTGTGCTGTGCGACGAAGCCAATTTTGCCCAGGCCGTCGAATCGGCTTTTCGCCAGATGTGGCGGCTCTGGTGCAAGCGCCGGTCCTAGTTTGCCTGTGCTTTGATCCAGGCGGCAAACTGCTGCCGCCGCAACTCGCGCCAGGCCAGGTAGTCTTTGCCCCGCTCGCTCAACCGATAGTAGCGGCGCAACTGGGGATTGTCCGGTGTGTCAGGATCGGCTGCCCACCAGGATTCGAGCAATTCTTTTTTTTCGAGGCGCTGCAGAGTGTTGTAGAGCGAGCCGGGCCGGACGACGATTTCACCGTTGGACGCCTCTTCGAGGGCGCGCTTGATCTGCAGACCAAACAGATCCTGGCCCTGCAGGATGAGCAGGTAGTCCTCTTCGAGGGCGGTCAGATTCGGAAAGGATGAGGAGAGAGCCATACTCGCATCGGAAGGCGGGTCTCCCTCAGCTTACCGTCTGCAGAAAGCCGTAAGCGCTGCGACTACCTGGGCAATTGCTCCCTGCCAGTTGCCGGGGACGGGCTGGCGAAAAAGACGCGCCGTGGGGTACCAGGGACTGTCGGTGCGGTCTAAAAGCCAGCGCCAGTCCGGCACATAAGAAAGCACGATCCAGACCGGTTTGCCCATCGCCCCGGCCAGGTGGGCGACGGACGTATCGACGGCAATGACCAGATCGAGTTTGTCGATGGCCCAGGCCGTATCGGCAAAGTCCGTAAAATGCGAGCCTAAGTCCGTCACCCGGTCCTGGTACGCTGCCAGTTCGCTTATCTGTTCGCCCTTGTAGAGCGAGAAGAAGCGCGCTTGCTCGCTATCGAGAAGTGGCTCGAAGAGTGCAAGCGCAAAGGAGCGCTTGCGCCGTCCGTGGGGACCGGCGGACCAGACCAGGCCAATCTTGCAACGGTTGTCGGTGGTCAGAAGCGGTGCGAAGCGATCGGCCTTGGGGGGGGGAGCTGTCGGCGGACCTATATAAGGAATGGCGGCGGGCACCGTTTCGCTGGTGGTGCCCAACCGGTAGGGCAGGCTCATCAGCGGCGCATGGACAGCAAAAGCCGGCAACACCTCGCCTTCGGCGTAAACTGCGTCGATGCCCGGAACCCGTGCCAGAAGGGATTTGAGGGGCGGCTGGCACTCGACGATCACCTTTGCCCCCTGTCTGTGCAACAGCGCCGCGTAGCGCACGAACTGCAGCGTATCCCCCAGTCCCGCCTCCGGGTAGAGCAAGATCGTCTGCCCCGCCAGGTCGCTGCCGTCCCAGGCTGGGGGCGGCGAGGGCCGGAGGGTCCGGTTGGGCAGCCGCCAGCGCCACTCGTGCTCGGCAAAGCCCGCCGCCAGATCGCCTTTAAGCAGGCGCAGGCAGGCGCGGTTGCAGTGGGCCTGGGCGTCATTCGGATCGAGGGCGAGGGCGTGCTCGTAGCATTCGAGCGCTTCGGCGAAGCGGCCCTGCTCGGCCAGGGCGTAGCCCAGATCGTTGTGGGCCTTGGCCAGTTTCGGATCGAGGGTAAGGGCGAGGCGGCAGGCCGCTTCGGCTTCGGCGAGCTGCCCCTGCCTGACGAGCACACTGCCCAGCCCCGTGTGGGCTCTGGCCAGATTGGGTCTGAGGGCAATGGCCCGGCGCATACACGCCCCGGCCTCGGCGTGCAGGTCCTCCGCCAGCAGGGGTTCTAATTCTGCCCAGCTAAGCAATACACCGGCAAGATTGTAGTGCCCCTCCGCCGCCTCGGGCCTGAGAGCGATGGTTTGCCTGAGACTCGCCGCCGCCTCGGCGAAGCGATTCTGTCCCATCAGTACAAGGCCCAGGTTGGAGTGGGCTTCGGCCAGGTCGGGCTTGAGAGCAATCGCCTGCCGAAAACTCGCCTCCGCCGGCACTGGCTGACGTTGCTGGACAAAGGCGTTAGCGAGCATGTAGTGGCCCTCGGCCCAATCCGGTTGCAGCGCCGTCACGCGGGCGAGCAACTGGCCTGCCAGGCCCGGCTGGTTTGAGCGGATCAGCACGACAGCGAAGTGAAAGAGTGCTTCTATCTCGTCTGGCTGGGCCTGCAGCACCTGCTGGTAGAGCGTGCCCGCCTGCTGCAACTGGCCTGATTGCATAAACTGCCGGGCCTGATCGAGGGTGCGGCGCAGGGAAGATGGCTGGGCGGAGCGGCCCCCTGCTTTCGAGCGCGACGGCTTGCCGAAGCCCTTGGATGTGCCCACAATTCGTCTCCGGTAAAATTCTTTTGTAAGATTTAGCTGAGATGTCTCAATGTCGGGGGTGGATAAGAAAGCTTGAGGATACGGGTCAGAATCGTAACATTCATTACTTATCAAAGCAACTTCGGTGGCAATCGCTTCGGAAAAATATCTTCATTTTAGGTCGCAATAATCGAGTCCTAACGCTCCGTTAAACGTCCGTTAATCATGCCGGGTTACTGTGGTTCGTGGTAACAATGCAGTCCGACGTAGGAGATGACCTTCAAGGGATTTAGATAGTTCCCCCATTCTCTAAAAGGCTTGCCCTGCAGGCTTTTTATCGAGCAAAGCGTCACTTCCTGAAGGTATCGATTCAGTCAGGAAGCCCGAGCGGCCTGGCTGTGCAATCGATTCACCAAGTTCTTGAGCGAAACTTCGCATCTCCCATTATTGGGTTACGGCGGATGTTTCTGCGCGTCATCTTTTGCCGGTGCGTCCGCGCTCCTGCAAAGTTGACCAGATGGTGCTGCAAATTCTCCAGCGTTTGGGTCTGCCCACGTGACTTCTATCCTCTGTTCATGCAATTGCATCGACACTACGGAGCCAAATGATGTTCGCCAACTTCTCAAAGCTGAGTCTGACATCCGGTCTGGCCCTCGCCGGTACCCTGATGATCATCCAGGCCGCTTCTGCCCAGACCCTCGTCTACGGCAGTGGCGCGAGCTTTCCCTCGCTGGTCTACCGGTCCTGGTTCGACTGCTACGGCACAGCGCTGAGCACCTCCACCAAGCCCGCCAGCTGTACCACCTCCGCTGCCTTCAAGTTCTACTACGCTGCTGTCGGCAGTGGCTCTGGCCGCAACAACTTCGCCTTCTTGACCTCCACCAACGGCACCCCCACGAGCCCGCCGCCTTTCACCGATAGCCAGACCACTGCCTATCCGTATCCGAACAACGACTTCAACGGCAGCGACGCGGTGCTTTCCTCGACCGACCTGAGCAACTACAACGGCACCAACGGTGCTCGCAGCAAGGGCACGGGCGCTCCGCTTCAGGTGCCGACTGTGGTGGGCACAATCAACCTCGCCTACAACCGTGGTCCTTCTACCCAGGCCCAACTGCCCTCGACACTGAACTTGTCGCGCAAGCAGTACTGTGACATCTGGGCGGGGCTTATCACCAACTGGAACCAGATCGTCACCAACGTCAACCAGCCGATTACACTGGTGGTCCGCTCTGATTCGAGCGGCACGACAGCGGACTTCTTCTTCCACCTCGACACCGTTTGCCCCGGCGCGGATTCGAGGATCTCTACTGACTTCTTCGTGCCGAACTTGACCAACGGCAGTGGCTCCTCGCCCTATCCTGCCTACATCAACCTCAAGAACACGACGATCCCGAGCCTCAACGTGGTTCAAGGCAATGGCAGTAATGGTGTTGCCACCGGCATCAGCAGCAACCCCTACGGAATCGGTTACATCTCGGCTTCGTTCGTCAGTCCTTATGCCGCAGCAGGTACGCCTGGCCGTAGTCTGCCGAGTGCTAGGCTGGCAAACTCGCTGGGTACGTTCACGGCCCCTTCGCCCACAGCTGCCTTCAACGCTGTCAAGAACTTTGTTCTTGCTGACACCAACGGCAACGGTGTGATCGGCGACCCGGCGGACTACGCTGCTCTGACGACCTATCTGGTCAATCCCTCCGGCAGCACTGCTTACCCGATTGTCTCGACGACGTTCCTGGATCTCTACTGCAAAGTGCCCAGAAGCACCAGTGTTGGCAACTCCTTCAAGGGCTTCATCAATGCCGCCCTGGCCACCTCGACCTTCCCGACTGCACCGAGTAAGTACGATAGCCTGGCCACATCGCTAGGTTTTGCTCCCCTCGGCACCAGCTTGAAGGCCAGCGTGAGAAGCACGGTAGGTCAGATCAACACCACGAACGGTGCCTGCAGCCTGTAGGCGTCACTAATAGCTTCACCTCACCGGCGGTCGGATGCTGCTTATCCGGCTGCCGGTACTTTTTGGGAGATATTGGCCAATGTGTTGTAGAAAACATGGTTATTTCAATTGCCCATGCTAGTCTCAGCCTCTGGCTGGTATCGGTCCAACAATGGCTGATTGTATTAGCGCTTTATGTTCCGTAGGAGGAGAGTGATGAGTAGCCTAAGAAGCGGTGTTGTAGCTGCGGGAGCCGTCTTGTTGATGCTTGCGACGGCTAGCAGTGCCCAGGCGATTACCTGGGCTGAGCAGGGAGATGCAGGTCAAGACCCGAGTACGACAGGAGCACAGGCTGCGCAGGCGACTCAAGGTGTAGGAGAGCTGACCTCGATTAGTGGCCTGATTGATGGTCCAGCAACCTCTCCTGATGCGCCAACATACGGCAATGAAGTGGATACCTATGCCATCTATCTCACTGCTGGTACCTCTTTCACAGCAGACGTGACTTTCACAACGAATAATAACGGTGACGATACAGCCTTATACTTGTTTGACTCAAGTGGTATTGGACAAGTCTGGAACGACAATATTAGCAATACCCCCCAAAATAGTCTATCTGCAATCAATAATTTCAGTGTTAAGCAATCAGGTACATATTATTTAGCAATTGAGGGGGTTAGCTCTTCTGGCAATTTTGTACCTCTAGATGCTTCGGGCAATCCGCTTTTTCTCAGTGCAGATCCCTCAACCAGCGGCCCGGTCACAGGCACCTCGCCCGCCCAGACGACCAATCCCTTTGCCCGTTGGGGGGTTGATCCGGCTTTTGATTTTAGTGGTACAGGCGTTCCTAACCCAGGTACTGTAGTCTTCAATTACACCGTTACCCTTCAAGGAGCACAAGCGGTTCCGGAACCGGCAGTAGGTGGCGGTCTTCTTGCCATCGGCGCTCTCGGGTTTCTCGCTGCCCGCAAAGGCAAGGCCAAGGTAAAACAGGCAGGCTAATAACTACTCTCCTTGCCAGCAGTCGGATAAGCAACATCTGGCTGCCGGTCCTTTTTGCGGTTGCTGGCCAATGTGTTGCAGCAAACACAGCCGCTTCAGTTGTCCATGCTAGCCTTATCCCAATTCGCTACTGTTACAGCCAGTGGGGCTTCGTAAGACTACAGGCTCGATGAGGAGGTAAAACGATGAGGAGTCCAAGAGGCAGTGTTGTAATAGCGGGAGTCGCTTTGTTAGTGCTGGGCATGGCGAGTACCGCTCAGGCTATCACCTACACTGAGCAGGGAGATGCAGGCGACATCTACAACGTCACTGGCACAACAGGAGCGCAGTTGACCACAGGTTCAGGAGAACTCACCTCGATCAGCGGCATCATCGATCCCAACGCTGTTTCACAGAACGCACCAACCTATGGCAATGATGTCGATATGTATGGCATCTTTCTCACTGCTGGTACCTCTTTTTCGGCTACCACGTCTGTTAACACGCCCGACAGTTCTGTAGAGACTGAACTGTACTTGTTTAATTCGAGTGGTGTGGGACAGGTATGGAACGACAATACCGGCACCGACCCCACGAATGCAGATACTTTGGCCTCGATCAGCAATTTCAGCGTTCAAGAATCAGGCATATACTATTTGGCAATTGGCTCGCCTGCGACTCTTGGCAACTATGTGCCGCTTGACACTGCAGGTAATCCGATTTTCTTAAGTGCTATAGATTCTGGTCCTAACTTTGGTTTTCAAATCATAGGTAATTCACCAGCGGTATCGGACACGCCCTTTGGTAGTTGGGGAGCTGATGAAGCATTCACAAGCCCGCCCCCTCAGCCGAGTATCGCTTTTTCCAACTACACCATTTCCCTACAAGGGGCGCAAGCGGCACCAGAACCAGCGGTGGGCAGCGGGCTTCTGGCCATCGGTGCTCTCGGGTTTTTCGCTGGCCGCAAGCGCAAGCTCAGAGCAAAACAGGCAGGCTGAGGCGGTGCGCTCCTGACAATGGTCTTTGCTGCACAGCCGCTCGATGTTCTGGAATTAGCGCGCCAGTATTTCCAGGCTGGAGACCTCGATAGAGCCGCCCTGCTTTTTGCGCAGGTGCTGCAGACGCATCCCGAGCAATTGGGAGCACTCAACGGACTGGGAGTGGTCGCTTTCCAGCGCCAGGAGTTTGCCACGGCAGCCGAGTGGTTTACACGAGCGTTGGCTGTCGAGCCGCACTCAGCCAAAGTGCAGACCAACCTGGGCAACGCTCTGATGGCTCTTGAGCAACTGGAAGAAGCGCTCGTCTGCTATCAGAAGGCCATTGCCCTCGATGCGGACTTTGCCCTTGCTCACTTTAATCTTGCGAATCTACTGGTAAGACAAGAGCAGTTTGCAGAGGCGATGGCAGAGTACCGGCACACAGTTGCCCTCAAGCCGGACTTTTTAGAGGCGCATCTGCGCCTGGCAGGCATCTTGCGGAATCTGGGGAAGATGGACGAGGAGGTCGCTGTCTATCGCGATGCCATCGCCCTCAATCCAGAAATGGCCGAGTTGCACAACGAGTTAGGCGACGCGCTGGAGTCACAGGGCGAGTGGGAGGCAGCAGCTTGCTGTTATCGGGAGGCCATTCGGCTGTGGCCTGACTGGGCAGAGGCCCACTGCAACTATGCCAGCCTGCTGATGCTGCGGGGCGATCTGAGAGCTGGACTGGCTGAGTCAGAGTGGCGCTGGCAAACACCGCTATTTCTCAAGAGTGAGCGCACCTTCGGCAAGCCCGCCTGGGATGGCAGCGATCTGGCGGGCAAGCGAATCCTGGTCCGCGCCGAGCAGGGCTTTGGCGACATGATTCAGTTCGTGCGCTTTGCTTCCCTTCTTAAAGCACGCGGGGCGACGGTTATCTTCGAGAGCTACGCGCCGCTGCTGTCGCTATTGTCGAGTTATTCGGGCATCGACGAGCTTGTGTTGTGCGGCGCACCACTGCCGCCCTACGACCTGCACGCGGCGATGATGAGCCTGCCGCTGTTGCTGGATGTGGGCACAACGCTTGAAACCATTCCAGCGCAAGTGCCTTACCTGTATTCTCCCGCCCGCTGCAAATTGCCTCTCGAACTGCAGGCAGCACTGAGCGCACCGGCACCTCTGAAAGTGGGCATCGTCTGGGCTCCGGCTCTGCGCTTTTCTATCGACTATCAGCGCTACTGTCCGCTTGAGCACTTCGAGTCACTTTTGAAAACGCCCGGTGTCGCCTTCTTCTCGCTCTATAAGGGCGAGCGGACGACAGAACTGGCACCTTACGGCGAGCGGATTGTCGATGTCGGTACGCACTGCACCGACTTCGCCGACACGGCCTGGGCGATTGACAGGCTGGATCTGGTGATCACGGTCGATACGGCAGCGGCGCATCTGGCCGGAGCGTTGGGCAAGCCGGTGTGGCTGTTGCTGTCCTTTGTGCCGGACTGGCGCTGGTTGTTGGAGCGCACGGACAGCCCCTGGTATCCTACAGCGTGCCTGTTTCGTCAACCGGCACCGGGAGACTGGGCGGCTGTGCTGGCAAGCGCTGCTGCCACCTTACGAATGGCCAGCAGCTAGAAACATTGCTAGAAGCGTCTTCCGGGGTGATTGAGGCGGGAGTACAATCGAGCCAGGAGCGCAACGAAGTGCTGGCTGTGACCGCTTTGCTCGCGTCGCTCAAAGACGTGAGGGTAGCGACAGCGTTTTTCAGGAGAAGGGCGATGCTGAATTTGTTGCAGGAGACACCACTGTTTCAGGAGCTGACACGGGACATCGTTGAGCAGGCGGAGCAACGCGGGGAGCAGCGTGGGGAGCAGCGTGGCCGGATTGTGGGCAGGTTGCAGCTTTTGCAGCGACTGTTTGAGCACAAGTTCGGTCCCCTGCCCGAAGAGTTGCAAGAGAGTCTGGAAGCAATTGCTGACGTGGCAGAACTGGACCGGCTGGCTCTGATCTTGATCGATGCCCCGGATGTCGAGACCTTCAAAAGCCAGGTTCAACCCATCGCGTAGCAGAGCAATGGCTATATCTCCCCCTCCTGACCGTCTGGACCGCATCGAGGCCATCATCGAGGTTCTCGCTCGTGAGACGTTGGAGAACACCCGCAGCACCGCCCGCAACGCAGAAGCTATCGCCCGCAACGCAGAAGCTATTGCTCGGCTTACAGAAGCAATCGACCAGCAGAAGCGAGCGATCGATTACCTGCTGAGCCGAGACGGCTGAATCTGCTCAAGAATGCGGGGGCGGCAACGGCGTTTTTCTTTTGTAGTGGGTATTCGAGCACAAGTTCGGTCCTTTGCCCAAAGATCTGCAGGCAATGCTGGAGGCGATTACGGATACGGAAGAGCTGAACCACTTGTACTTATGCCTGATCGACGCTGTGGATATCGAGACCCTCACAGGCCACCTCCGCTCCGATACAGCAAAGCAAAGCAATCTATGTATTGCTCCAAACATGCTGATTTCACCTGTGGCCGTTATAATTACTTGCAGTTTCCCAGAAGTGCTTTCAAACTTTCTTAATAACTGAACCATCGAGAACGTGATGGTTCGACTCTTGTTGCTTGCCGCTGAAAAATAACAGAACAGAAGCGGGTGGTTTTTTCGTGCGTTTTCGCCTCCAACTAAAGGAGTTACTTCAATGTTCATTCACTCTTCCAAGTCAAGTCTGGTATCCGGTCTGGCCCTTGCTGGTAGCCTGATGCTCATCGAAGCTGTCTCGCAGCCACTGCCTATCGCTGCTCAAACCCTCATCTACGGTAGTGGTGATAGCTTCCCTGCAGCACTTTACCGTACATGGTTTGACTGCTATGGCACACCGCTGAGCACTACCTCCAAGCCTGCTGGCTGCACTACCTCTCAGTCCTTCAAGTACTACTATGCTGCTACTAGTGCAGGTGGGCTGAGTCAGTCTGGTAGTTTGTAGGCAGGATTTCGGTAACCACTCATGCCTGGACCCAAACCACCCGCTCTGGTGCTTGCTGAAGATGTCCGCTCAGCTCTGCAGAAATTCTCAACCAAACACAGCACCCCCCAACAGCTAGCCTGGAGAGCCAAACTCATTCTTGGTTGCGCCGACGGCCTCAATAACTCCCAGGTGGCACACGCTCACGACACGGACCCCGATGCCGTGCGCTTTTGGCGCAGCCGCTGGCTGGCTGTTGCGGCCATCCCACTGCCAGATCTCAGCATTGAGGAGCGACTGGCCGATGCCCCCAGAGCAGGCAAGAAGTCTGCTATTAGCCCGGAGCAGTTTTGTCAGATTGTCGCTCTAGCGTGTGAAGCGCCAGAAAAATCAGGCCGCCCGATTACTCAGTGGTCTGGCAGCGAAATCGCCAAAGAAATCGTGGCCCGTGGCATCCTGCCTTCAATTTCGCCGCGTCATGCCTTGCGCCTACTCAAAAAGGGGATCTCCAACCCCACCGCGTCCGGGGCTGGCTCACCGCGCTAAAAGACGAGAACTTTGAACCTAAAGTGCAGCACATCTGCGCACTTTACCAACAGGCACCCGCCCTGCAAGCGGCGGGAGAAGTAGTTTTCAGCAGTGATGAAATGACCGCAGTGCAAGCACTGGAGCGTCTGCATCCAGACAAGCCAATGCGGCCAGGAGCGCCTGAGAAGCAGGAGTTTGAGTACATTCGTCACGGCACGCTGTCTCTGATTATTCATCGGGAGGTGGCCAGTGGCCAACTTGTCGCGCCGTTTGCCGCTCCCACCCGTGCAGAAGAAGACTTCGCTCTTTCTTTGGTGCTGGCGATGGGCACCCGTCCTGAGGCTGTGCGCTGGCACTTTGTGGTGGACAATCTCAACATTCATCAGTCTGAGTTGCTGGTGCGGTTAGTCGCTGCTGTGGAGGGTAGCTCTGAGAAGTTGGGGCGCAAAGGCAAAAGCGGCATCCTCAAGTCGATGGCCAGCCGACAGGCATACCTGAGCGATCCGAAGCACCGAGTTGTTTTGCACTACACACCCAAACATGCCTCCTGGCTCAATCAAGTCGAGATGTGGCTATCGATCTTGGCACGCAAAGTGCTCAGGCGTAGCTCGTTCCGCTCAGTTGAGGAGTTGCGCGAGCGGGTGTGGGCCTTTATTGAGTATTACAACCTGGAATGGGCGAAGCCGTTCAAGTGGACCCACCAGGGCAAGCCTTTACAGGTATGAACTACCAGCTCTTTTCAGCCCATCTGCACTAGTAATGGCTCTGGCCGCAACAACTTCGCCTTTTTGACCTCCACCTATGGCACACCCACGAGCCCACCACCTTTTACCGATAATCAGACGACAAGCTATCCGTATCCCTTCAATGACTTCAACTCCAGCTCTGTAGTTCTTTCCTCAACCGACAAGAGCAACTACAGTGCCAACGCTAAAAAAAAGGGAGCCGGTGATCCCATTCAGGTGCCCACAAGTGTCAGCACGATCAATCTAGCTTACAACCGAGGTCCAGCTGGACAGGCACAGTTGCCCTCGATCTTGAGCTTGTCTCGCAAGCAGTACTGCGACATCTGGGCGGGCCTCATCACCAACTGGAACCAGATCGTCAGCAACGTCAACCAGACGATCACGCTGGTGGTCCGCTCTGACACTAATGGCACGACGCAGGACTTTTTCTTCCACCTCGATACTATTTGCCCGAGTGCGGACTCCAGGCTCTCCCCTGACCTGTTCGTACCAGACATAACCAATGGTAGCGGTTCCTGGCCTATGATTCCCAACTTCGGCGGGTTTACTGCTACTGCTAGTAGCGCCAATGGCACTGCCAGCGCAATCAGTGCCATCCCCTACTCAATCGGTTACATTCCGGCCTCATTCGTCAGTCCCTATGCCGGGTCTGGCACACCCGGTCGTAACTTACCTAGCGCTAGACTGCAAAACAAGTCGGGCGGCTATGCTGTGCCGACATCCCTATATGCCTTCAACGCTGTCAAGAACTTTGTATTGACGGACATCAATGGCAATCTCGTTGTAGATGACCCAGACGACTATGGATATCTGAAGACCTATCTGGTCGATCCTTCCGGCAGCACCGCTTACCCGATCGTCTCGACGACGTTCCTGGACCTCTACTGCACAGTACCTAGAAGCGCCAGCATTGGCAACGCTATCAAGAGTTTTGTACAAACGGCACTGGCCGCCTCGACCTTCCCAACCACCCCGAGTCAGTATGAGGGTCTAGCCACTTCGCTAGGCTTTGGTCCCCTCGGTAGTAGCCTGAAGACCAGTGTGAGGAACACGGTGAATAACATTAATACCACTAGTGGTCCTTGCATTTTCTAGTACTCTAGTCTGACTAGCAGTCAGATGCTGCTTATCCGGTTGCCGCTATTTTTGAAACACTGTCAATGTGTTGTAGCGAACATAGTTGCTTCAGTTGTCCATGCTACCTTCATTCCATCTCGTCTCTAGCTTGAAACAGCCAAGGGCTGTGGCTTTCTGAGTGCCTGTCGAGTGCAAGGGGAAGTGCTGGGTGCTTCGAGAGGCACTTTCGAGCGGTGCGAGGTTCAAAGCGGTAATCCTGGTGCTCCATGAGACCTGTCCAGAAAACATCGATTGAGGAGTCTGTGTCAGATGATCAGCAAAACGACGCTTGCCGCCCTTGTCAGTGCTGGCCTACTGCTGCCGCTCCTGGGCAGTAGCGCTGGAGCTTATACCTATGTCGAGCAGGGAGGAGATGCGGGCGAGACGCCAACGACATTTCAAAATATTGCAATTGGCGCACCCGGTTTGACTGGTGGAGCAGGCAGTTTTGATATTCAAGGCAATATAAGCGAGATCGATCAGGTATCCACTGGATTTGCCGATGCGGACGTGTACGCAGTTGCTTTGACAGCAGGCCAGGCATTTACAGCAACAGTGACGGCTACGAGTACTACACAGCCTAATGGAGTTCCAACCGCCGATACTGATCTGGTTTTGCTTAACAGCCAGGGAAGCGGACTGGCTTTTAACGCCAATATATTTGTCGATCCCAACGATCCTTTCAACAACAATCTCAACTCCCAGCTGACGTTTACTCCTACTGTGTCCGGCACCTACTACTTGGGGATTTCCCTGGCTGGATACGACCCAATCAACTTTGCGTCAGGTTCAGGTGTTTTTGATCCAAGCTTAACTCCTGCTACAGGTACGTACCAGCCTCCTCAGCCAACACCCCTGTGGGACAGTTATTTTGAACTAGGAAGTATTGCCCCCGATACATTTGCATACAATATTGATTTGCAAGGGGCGACACCAACACCGGAACCGACAGTAGGCGGTGGGTTCATAGCAGTCGGTGCTCTCGGGCTTGTGGCTGGCCGCAGGCGCAAAGCCAGAGCGAAGCAGACAAGCTAGAACGCTGCCTCTTTGTCATGGTCTTCGCTGCACAGCCGCTCGATGCTCTGGAGTTAGCGCGCCAGTGCTTTCAAGCAGGAGACCTCGATAGAGCCGCCCTGCTTTTTGCACAGGTGCTACAAACGCAGCCCGAGCAGCCGGGCGCACTCAACGGACTGGGAGTGGTCGCTTTCCAGCGCCAGGAGTTTGCCACAGCAGCGGAGTGGTTTACAAGAGCACTGGCTGTCGAGCCAGCTTCAGCCAAGGTGCAGACCAATTTGGGCAATGCACTGTCGGCCCTTGAGCAACTGGAGGAAGCGCTCGTCTGCTATCAGAAGGCAATTGCCCTCGATGCGGAGTTTGTTCTTGCCCACTTCAACCTTGCGAATTTGCTGGTAAGACAAGAGCGATTTGCAGAGGCGACGGCAGAGTACCGGCGCACGATTATTCTGCAGCCGGGTTTTCTAGAGCCGCACCTGCGGCTGGCCAATGTCCTGCAAGATCTAGACAGGATACCGGAAGCTATCGCTGTCTATCGCGATGCCATCGCCCTCAACCCAGAAATGGCCGAGTTGCACAATGAGTTAGGCGACGCGCTGGAATCACAGGGCGAGTGGGAAGCGGCGGCCTCCTGCTATCGTGAGGCGCTCAGGCTGCAACCCGACTGGGCAGAAGTCCATAACAACCTGGGCAATGTACTCAAGGAGCAGCAACAACTGGCGGAGGCCACTGTCAGTTACCGCAGGGCGCTCGAGTGCAATCCGCAGTTGGTCGCGGCGCTTTACAACCTGGGGAATGTTCTACTCAATCAGCGCCAGTTCACAGAAGCAGCAGCCGTTCTGCGTCAGGCTCTTGCCCTCGATCCAAATTTGGCCGCCGCTCACGGCGATCTGGGCACGGCCCTGACAGAGTTGGGCCAGCTTGACGCTGCTCAAGAAGAGTACCAGCAGTCGCTGGTGCTCGACCCAGATTGTGCCCAGACCCACTGCAACCACGCCTGTCTGCGGATGCTCCACGGCGAGCTGCAGGCTGGACTGGCCGAGTCGGAGTGGCGCTGGCAGACGCCTTTGTTTCTTAAAAACCAGCGCGACTTTATCCAGCCTGCCTGGGATGGCACAGACCCAGTGGGCCAGCGAATTTTGATCCGCGCCGAGCAGGGCTTTGGTGACATGATTCAGTTCGTGCGCTTTGCTAGTGCCCTCAAAGCGCTCGGAGCAACAGTCATCTTCGAGGGCTACGCGCCGCTGCTGCCGCTGCTTTCTAGCTGTCCTGACATTGATGAACTTGTGCTGTTTGGTACAGCCCTGCCGCCCTACGACTTGCACGCAGCGATGATGAGCCTACCGCTTTTGCTGGGTACGACCGTCGAGACGATTCCAGCTCCGGTGCCGTACCTGCGCGCTCCCGTGCGCAGCAAGTTACCCGCTGAATTGCAGATTGCCCTTACCGGCGAGCAGCGGCTGAAAGTGGGCATCGTCTGGGCTCCAGGTCTGCGCTTCTTCCTCGATTACAAGCGCTACTGCCCCCTCGAACACTTCGCGCCGCTATTTGCTTTTGAGAACATCGCTTTTTTCTCCCTCTACAAGGGAGAACGAGCCGCAGAGCTGGCTGCTTATGGCGAGCGGATCACCGACGTTGGTTCTCATTGCACCGACTTTGCCGACACCGCCTGGGCAATCGACAAACTCGATCTGGTGATCACTGTGGACACGGCGGTCGCCCATCTAGCCGGGGCAATGGGCAAACCGGTCTGGATCTTGCTGCCCCGTGTGCCGGACTGGCGCTGGTTGCTGGAGCGCCCCGACAGCCCCTGGTATCCCACGGCTCGCCTTTTTCGTCAGCCCACACCGGAAGAATGGACGGCAGTGCTGGAAAATGTTGCCGCCGCCTTGCAGGAGCGGGCCAGCCAGTCCAGCCAGCTCGCTCTGCTGGATCGACAGGTGCAGGCCATGCTCGAAGAAGTTGCCGGGCACCTGGAGGCAGGGCGGCCCGAGCAGGCTGCCGCCCTCTGTCAGCGCGCCCTCGCCCTGCAACCTCAAAGAGCAGAAATTCATAACGACCTGGGCATCGCCTTGATGGACCAGGGAAAATACCAGCAAGCGGAGGCCGCCTGCAGGCGGGCGATTGCCCTGCAACCGAATTTTGCCCCAGCCCACAGCAATCTCAGCCAGGTGCTCAAAGAACTGGGCAGGCTCAACGAGGCAGTAGCCAGTTGCCGCCAGGCCGTCGCTCTCCAGCCCGGCTGGCCCGAGTTGCACTTTAACCTCGGTGAACTGCTCGAATGTCAGGCCAACTTCGAGGCGGCAGAAGCGAGCTACCGGGAGGGCGTTCGGCTTGCCCCCAATCTGGCAGATGGTTACACCAGCCTTGGCTTTGCGCTGCAGGAACAGGGCAAATTTGGCGAGGCGCTGGATTGTTATGCCCAGGCGCTCCAACTGGACCCCGAGGCCGCCCAGGCCCACTTCAACCGGGCGACGGTTCTGCTTTTGCTCGCAGAGTTCAAAGAAGGCTGGGCAGAGTTCGAGTGGCGGCGAGAATTGCCGCTCTACAGCGCCTTTGCTCGACACTTCAGCCAGCCGCGCTGGGACGGAGACTACCAGGCATTAAAAGGCAAGACGCTTTTTATCCAGGCAGAAGGGGGCTTTGGCGACGCGATTCAGTTCGTGCGCTACGCGGCGCAGTTGCAGGCGGCGGGGGCGCGGGTGATCGTCGAGTGCCTGCCTGCCCTCCAGCCGCTTCTTGCTACCTGTGCCGGTATCGACCAGCTCGCCACGCCCGGCGAAGCGCTGCCGCCCTTTGACGCCCACGCCCTGCTGCTCAGTCTGCCGGGAATCACTGAGGCGCGGATAGAGACGATCCCTCGCGATGTTCCTTACCTGCGGGCTCCCGAAACCTGCCGATTGCCTGAGCATCTACAGCAATCGCTGAACGGGAGCAAGTCGGCTCCACGGGTGGGCATCGTCTGGTCCGCCAAGCAGTTGTTCTACAGCGATCACAAGCGCTACTGCCCCCTCGAACACTTCGCGCCGCTAGTCGCTTTTGAGAACATCGCTTTTTTCTCCCTCTACAAGGGAGAACGAGCCGCAGAGCTGGCTGCTTACGGCGAGCGGATCACCGACGTTGGTTCTCATTGCGCCGACTTTGCCGACACCGCCTGGGCGATTGACAAACTCGATCTGGTGATCACAGTCGATACGGCAGTCGCCCATCTGGCCGGGGCAATGGGCAAACCGGTCTGGATCTTGCTGCCCCATGTGCCGGACTGGCGCTGGTTGCTGGAGCGCCCCGACAGCCCCTGGTATCCCACGGCCCGCCTGTTTCGTCAGCCCGCCCCCGGCGATTGGACTTCAGTACTGGCTCAAGTCAGCGGAGATTTGCAAGTGCATTTTTGAGCATTCGATGAGAAACCCGTACCCGGCTGAAGGGGTGCCTGGGGGGAACCTGTGCCTCCTCGGTCTGCAGGAGCGGCTGCAATAGCTCAAGCGCCCTGGCAAAATCGACCTTCGCCGCCGCCCTTTGCCTGGCTGCAAGATAGAAAAATCCTCGCGAACCATACAAAAACGGATCGTCCGGTTCGCGCTCGATCGCTCTGTTGTATTCATCGAGGGCACCGGGTATGTCTCCCAGGTGGTGTTTTCTTGCCGCTGTTTCGATGAGCAGTTGCAAATTGTCCTTTGTTTCCATCAAGAAGCTGTCCGGACAAACGACTGGTTAGGGAGCTGGTCTGGCTTTCTGTCACTCAAAATCCGCGTTTCTACACTCCTGCTGCGCACCGAACCGCAAGCAAGATTCGTCCTGAATGACATCAACAGCGGACGATCAGCGATATTCAATTTTTGCACACATTTCCTGTATTCTATAACACCTATATTTGGTTCAGCAGTGGAATGTACCAACCTTAAAACTCTTATTTCACAGGCGTTTGAGGCTTGTTAGCAGCGTAGCAGATGCACAATCTATGTTGCCCTCCGTACATGCCCCTATGGGCTTCTGCCCTTACAATGCTCTCGTTCCACTACTCGGTAGAGAAGCAACTATGATCACTCCCCCGGTCCTCCGAGCGACTCGGACACTGTGTTTGTCCCTCCTTCTGGCACCAGCTCTCGGTCTGACGGCACTTTCCAGCCGCGCTGAGGCAGGTACTTTTACTTCCCTTTATTCGTTCTGCGCCGATCTCACCATCTGCGTCGATGGGTCGTTCCCCAACGACCTGCTGCAGGGCAGCGACGGCAACTTCTACGGCACGACAGCGGGAGGCGGTAATTTTTCCGCCGGTACCGTCTTCAAAGTAACGCCGGACGGCAGCCTGAGCACCCTCTATACCTTCACCGGCGACATCGACGGTTCTACGCCCAACGCCCTTGCGAAGGGCAAGGGCAGCAAGTTCTTCTACGGCACCACCCAGGTTGGCGGCAACCCGGATGCCTCCAGCGGCACCGTCTTTAAGATCGATACCGCTGGCAATCTGAGTACTCTTTACACCTTCACAGGCGCTAGCGATGGCGGCAACCCCCTCGCTGCACCGACCCTCGGCAGCGGCTACGCTCTGTACGGCACGACCTCAGCTGGAGGCCAGTTCGGAGCCGGTACGATCTACAAGTTCCTGCCGAACAGCAGCGTGAGCGCTCTGGGCTCGTTTAACTTCAACAACGGCAGTGGTTCATCTGCCGAATTGCTCAGCACCGGGAAGAACAACTTTGTTGGCACCTCCACGATCGGTGGACAATTTGGCCTCGGCAATATCTACCAGGTCAATGCCAAGGGCAAAGTCACGAGCCTCTACTCGTTTACCGGTGGCAGCGACGGTGAGTTGCCCAACGCCGGTCTCATCCTCGGCGCTGACGGCAACTACTACGGCACCACCGAAGAGGGCGGGGATCTGGGCCTCGGCACGATCTTCCAGGTATCGCCGATCGGCACCCTGACGACGCTCTACACCTTCAGCGGCCCCGACGGAGCGAGCCCTACCAGCGCTCTGGTGCTGGGGAGTGACGGCAACTTCTATGGCACCACCAGCAGCGGCGGTGACTTTGGCTTCGGCACGATCTTCCAGCTCACGCCCGATGGCACCTTCACTGTCCTCTATTCATTCAACAGCACCGACGGTGCCGCGCCCAACACGCTGCTGCTGGCGAGCGACGGTGCCTTCTACAGCACGACGACGAGCGGTGGCCTCTACGGCCAGGGCACGATCTTCAAGTTCCAGCCTTGATCCACGTCGAACCTGACACCGAAATGGGGAGAGCTGGGTCTTTCCCCATTTTTTCTATCTTTAACGGCTCGACAACCTTCTATTAACCTTGCCGGTGCATTCTTACAGTACGGTGCATCCACACTGCCCTGTTCAAATCTTCACCCGTTCACCACGACCGGCTCCACCCAAAAATATTTCCCACGAAAGCTCACAAGATAACCAACCCTTAACCAACTCCTGGTACAGTACTTCACGAACGCTCGATTTAGCCATGACAATTAGGTAGCTCAGCCTGCTCGTCAGCAAACAAAGGACAGAGCTGACTTTTAGTTATGACTATGTTTTGCGTTCATTATCTGTTGGGGAGTGCGTGAAAGTCATGTATCAGTTGAGCCAAAAAAATAGTGCTGTTGATTTGAGAAAGCTCCGGCGCTACACGCCGCTGGTCTGCCTGGCGTGGCTGACCAGTTTGGCAGCACTGCCGGTCCAGGCCGAACAGCCGCCTGTCGTCGCTCGCGCCACTGTTAACGATACGACCGTCAGCAAAGTCAAAGACCTCGCCCACACCGCTTCTGTCAATGCCAAAGACCTTGTGCAGCAGCAGGAAGAGCAGGCGCTGTTCGCCCTTGCTCCTGAGCCTGTGCAGGCCCAACTGCTCGACCCGGCTTCGACTCCCTTAGAGCTTGCCCAACAGGCAAAGCCGTCCCAGGCTCCTGCCGCCGGCAGCACCGATGGAACGGATGAGACGGATCTGCTCGAAGATGTGACGGTGACCGGCACCCGCACCCGCAGGCCGGAGTTGGAGACGCCTACTACGGTTTACACGGTCGATAGAAAGGACATTGAGGCGACCGGGGCTTCGACCGTAAACGATGTGCTCAAGCTCATTCCCAACGTCACCGCCCTCGACTCACTCGGCGGTGTCAACTCCGAGACGAGCACCTATATCCGTGGCCTGGACACGCGCCGCATCCTGTTTTTGATCGACGGCGCGCCGATTATTCGTGCCGCCGACAACCGTGCGGCTGACATCGGTAGAACACCGGTGGTCAATGTCGAGCGCATCGAAGTCATCACCGGTGGTGCGACGCTCAAGTACAGCTCCGATGCAATTGCCGGGGTGATCAACGTGATCACTCAGGTACCGAGTGGGCCGCCCAAAGTCAGGGTGAACACCACCAACGGCAGCTTTGGTTACAGTCAGTACCGCATCGATCTTTCAGGCAGCAACGGCATTGGCAAAGATCAGGAAGGCTTCTTCGGCTACAACCTCGGTTACGAGCGTCGCAGTGCCCTTAACAACTTCAGTGGCAACTATTATCAGGATCCTGTCGGTGCAGGCATACAGGTAGCTAATTCTATTTCTTTCTTAGATCCTGATGGCTTCGCTAAAATATTTCCTGAATTCGACCCGAAGAAGGGTGCTCAAATTGGTAGTCTTCAGCTCTTTCAGAACCCTGTAAAAATTCCGAGTGTCACTTCAGGAGCCTATACCTTCAACGACTTTTACTACAGCAAGTTTGTCTACAAGCCTGCGGTAGATCACACGATCACCTTCAACTTTACTCAGCTAAATTCTCACCTGGGCGATCAGTTTGCTCTGCCCAATGCTGCCAATAAGTGCTACATTGTTCCGCCACCTCAAGTATTGGGCGGCAATCTCTACCGGATCCTTCCAATCGCTACCAATCCCTTCAGAAATCTCGTTCAAAAATTGAACGATTCTGGAAGCGGAGATCAAGCTCTGTATAATCTTCAGCAGCTGGCAGCTCAGGGTGACCAAAACGCACAGCAGATAGTCAAAGGTTATGCGCTATGCACCTACTTGCCTCAGTATACAGCTCCTGTATACAATGCTTCTTTTGGTGGTTTTGTCACTCCCGCCTCACAGTACTCAACTTTCGGTGGCCTCGGTGATCAGCGGGAAGATGACACGAGTGCCCGCTTTGCTTGGGACTGGAAGATCAACAAGACCGACACTCTCAGCGCTCAATTCTCTTACTATGGCTCGTTCTTCGACTATCCCTCGGCTCTGGGTACGCAGTTTGTCTCCAGTCGCTCAATGGATGGGCAGTTGCGCTACACAGCCCAACCCCTCGACGACTTCTCTTTGAATATGGGTGCAGAGTTTACGACTTTGCGCTACAACGCGGTACCCGAGCTTGGCGCAGGTCCTGATGGAGTTCCACGGAACGTGCCTGGGAACTCAGTTGGTTTCATTCTTTACTTTCCCTACGACCGTGAAATCAACCGCTGGTCTGTCTTTTTTACAGGTGAGCTAAAGAGCCCCGATAAAGCTTTCACCCTCGATTTCGGTGCCCGCATGACCAACGACAACTACTTCGGCACCTACACCACGCCCGGCGTTGCCATGCGGTACAACTTTAGCGGTTCTTCCGAGCCGGAGCCCGTGTCTTTGCGCGCCAATTGGACAGCGAGCGTCAAAACTCCCGGTCTGGCTCAACTATTTGGCTATGGAGCTTCCAATACCTCACTTCCCCAAGACTACTACGCTCCCAATCCATATCTTAAGCCAGAACTTGGGACAGTGTACGACATTGGCCTGGATATTAAACTCAGCCCTACTTCCTTGTTGCGTGCAACTTACTACCGGGTAGATATCAAGAACTATCTGCTCGACAACGTGTTTGTCAACCTCGACAATATTCCTGGCGCTCCTAATGATGTTGTAGCCCCCTTTATCACTATCAACACCCAGGCGTACCGCAGCTCGGGCTGGGAGTTTGCCTTCGATTGGCAGATCATTCCTGAACTCGGTTTCAAACTCGCCAGCGCGATCACCGACGCGCAACCGGTGGGCGACCAGCTCAGCGATACCTACACCGACCCGACCACTGGCAAGGTAAGACCGGTGCCGGATGCCGGAGTTCAAAGCGGCTACTACTACGGCTACAACGCCCTGGACGTGCCCTTCAACAGCACTACCGTCAGCCTGCGCTACGGCACACCCAGCGGCTTTAACGTTGCCCTCACCGGTCAGTTGATTGGCAGACGACCCCGCCTCTATGGCAACAACTACTATCCGGACTACGCCAAGTGGGATCTCACTTTCAAGGCTCCGATCAGCCGCAATGTCGCCCTCACTGGCGGTGTGTTCAACATCTTCAACGACCAGAGTCCGCTTGCTGATTCTTCCTTCAAACTGGGCACGCTGCTCTCGCCGCCGACGAGCTTTCGCATCGGCGTAGAGGCGACGTTTGATGTTGCCAGCAGCTTCGGAAAAGAAGGTAGCAGCGAGGGCAAATAAAAGCGCAGGGCAAGGAAGCTGCGGTGAACCACTTTTGGTTTACTTCTGGAGTAGACTGTCAGTAGACTACGATGTTGCGCTTCCAGACTCTGCACTCCAGCTGTGAGCGCGAGGGGGTTTACTCGCCACTTCCAGCCCCTGTAGGTAGCCTGGAAACAGAGAAAGTAGCAAACAAAAGCCCGCCAGGAGAAAGCCCAGTGGAAGAACGGATGGATCGCGCCGAGCAACGCCTCGATCAGCACGGCGAGTTGCTAGCCGAGTTGAGAGCTTCCCAGTTGGCGACCAATCAGAACGTGGACCGCCTGACGAGTATCAGCGAGAGGTTCATTGGCGTGACCGCTGATGCCCTTGTCCGGCTAGAGCAAGCCGTCGAGGAGTCGCGGGCCTCAAACCTCCGGCTCGATCAGGTCGTTGAGGAGTTACGGGCCTCAAATCGTCGCCAGGAAGTAATCAACGATTATTTGATCCGGCGCGATCAAGAGCGCAGCAATGGCAGTCAGGGCTAAAGCTCTTGTATCCTGGTTCCAGAAAATCTTCACAAAGCTGAGCTGGACCCGGAAAACTGGACAGCCCGCTAAGTTCTGTGCCTGCTCCGCTACGCTAATGGCAGATGGACTGCAACAGCCTTCGACACCTTGGCAAGGGTGGGATCCTCGAACAGCCACCTCCCTGCCGCTGATGGAGCGAGAATGGAAGGCCCCCGGCCCACACTGGATCAGTACCGAGTCTGTTATCACCTCTGCCGGATGATTACCGGCTACTATCAGCCCATCGTTCTAGTCTCTTATGACCAGCGCATCGACCGGCTTTACATCCTTGCGGGCCAAGATCTGCAAGTACTTATCTATCCCAATGGCGATTGGAGGATAATCCGATGAACCGACGTACCTTTCAGCAGATGGACGACAGTGAATTGCGCGCCTATGTGCTGGCTCATCGTTCGGACGAGCAAGCCCTGCACGCCCTTATCCAGCGCCTAGATGCCCGGCCCGGTGAGGTCTATCCCGCTGATGACTTTTCGGCTTTGGAGAAAATACTCAAGGACGAGCAGCCAGGTTCCGAAAAGAAGTAGGCTCTGGCCAAAACCATGTCAAGCCCTCACCCTGAGCAAGCCTATGCTTACCAAATCTAAAGAACCCTACTTTTCAGCCGATGAGTATCTGCAGATCGAAGAGCAGAGCCCGATAAAACACGAGTACGTCGATGGTCAACTCTACGCTCTGGTTGGAGCCAGCCAGAACCATAACACACTGGCGGCCAACCTCCTCTCTGCTTTGATGCAACATCTGCGGGGTTCTGGGTGTCGCGTCTTTATGTCCGACATAAAAGTCCGCATCGAGCAGCGCAATCGCTTCTTTTATCCAGATGTGGTCGTCACCTGTGACCAACGCGAGCGCGAGACGCCCTTGTACCTGCGCTATCCTAAGCTTGTGGTAGAAGTCCTGTCTGATTCCTCAGAAGCCTACGACCGTGGGGCAAAGTTTCTAGATTACCAGACGCTTGAAAGCCTTCAAGAGTACGTTTTGATCAGCACAAAAGAGCAACTCGTTCAATGCTTCAGGCGCAGTGAACCGGGTTTGTGGGTGTTGCAATCTTATACCCAGGAAGACAAGGTATACCAGATTGGTAGCCTCCACTTTTCTAAAACGCTCGAAGAACTGTACGAAAACGTATCTTTTTAACCCGTTTGGTACTGCTTATCCAGCGTCTTCATCGGGGTTGGCGAGGACCGCTAACAGCCCGCTCATAAAAGTTCTCCGGAGCGACTACGCACTCGCGGTCGTCGAAGAGTCGATCCAGGCGCTCGAGGATGGCCTGCCGCAGGTAAGCCCGCCAATCTTTATCCAGCCAAGTTTTACGGCGAGGGCAACGTATTCGGCCTCGTCCGCTGCAACCAGCGCCTCGATGCCCAACACGCGCAATATGCCGTAATGCACTGCCGCCAGGTTGGGCTGCCGGCGCAACACCTGACGGAACTGGCGAATTGCCGCGCTCGTCTGGCCTGTGGCAAACAGGATGTTGCCCAGGTTGTTGAGCGCTCCGATCTGTCCCGGTTCGAGGGAGAGTACCCGGCGGTAGCAGCGGGCCGCTTCCTCCAGCCGACCGAGAGCCTGCAGCAGCATCCCGAGGTTGTAGTGGGCCTCAGTCCAGTTGGGGCGCAAGGTTGTTGCCCGCGTCAGACACTGCAGCGCACCGTCGGGGTGACCACTTTGTTGCAAGATTAAACCCATTCCGTGCAGGGCTTCTGGCTGTTCAGGCTGGGTTCGCAAAATCTTGTCGTAGATGTCGCCTCCCTCTAATAGACGACCAGCCTGCTACAGCGAAGCTGCCTGGGCCAGGGCGGCACGAAGAGCGTTCGTCGGCATCGCCGGATGCCCGGCTGACTTTGCGGAATGTTTGGATTTTGCCATCGCCGCCTGCGGTGCTCGCAACTCCCGTATTTTAGGCTTCCGGACCCGCCCGCGCCGGTATTGTCCCAGACTTTCAGCTGGGAGAATCGTAAGCTTCCGGAAGGGAGCTTGCTCAACAGCCCAAAAAGCCTGTGATACATTACTGAATGTTGTCTGGAACACCCGCCATGCCCGGACGTGTTGCCGCTATCGCCCTGAGCCTGCTTATCGCGCTGCCGGTCGCCGCTCAAACGCCGCCACCGTCACCTTCTGCCCAACCTGTCCCCCCATCGTCCGCCTCGGCTCCTGCTGCTCAACCGGCTCCGGTGGCCCCGGCTGCGGCCACTCAGTTGCCTCCGGTCTCGTCCTCCTCCCCATCTCCAGGTACTCAACCTGCCTCCCAGCCGGCGGTGCTGAGTGTTGGAGCCGAAGCCACTACCAGCGAGGTAAGCCGCCGCCTGTCGGGCCGGGAACTGCTCAAAAAGCTGCGCCTGAACCTGGATGTGCAGACGCCCCTGGGCAAATATTTGGTCAACATCGCCGACGATGCGGATGTCGAGCGGGCCAAGAACCAGTTCGCCGGGATAGTGGCGCTTATCGTCGGTCAGCAGCAGCGCCTGCCGATGATCAGTCAGGTCGTCCATCGCGGCCTCGACAAGGTAAATGGTGTCGATCCGGACCTCGATAAGCTCCTGGCCGCCCTTGCTGCCGGTTATCCCGACCTCAACTTTCAAGATCCGCAGGTGCTCAAGGTCTTGCGCCGCAACAGTGCCCTTCTGGTCAACACGACGGCGGGTGTACTGGCCGAACCCAATTCGCTGGGACTGTTTGCCCTGATCGAGCCTGAGCTGGCGGCGCGCTTCTACCTTGTAAGCCTCCAGGACCGCCTGGCTGCCCGTGGCGACTGGGATCCGCTGGGCAACGCCCGCCTCAAAGACCAGATCGACCAGCTGGACAGGGCTCTTTCTGTCAGCGATCCCGATTCTGGCCAGCGGCTGGTCCGCCTGCAAAATTTACTCAAGGACATGGGCATCCTGGTGCCGAACACCGCCGAGGGCGGGCGCATCCTAGTCGATAAAGTCTTTAACCGCTTTCAAGAAATTCTCGACGGCAAAAACCTGCCTGCCACAGTCGATGTCGTCTCCCGCAGTCAGCAGACACTCCTGGGCAAATTCTTCGACAAACTCGACGCCCGCATCGCCCAACTGCAAGCTCCTGCTCCCACCACCGGGCAGACAGCTCCAGCCGCGACGACAGCAAATCCGATCGCTCGTTGAGATTTGCCTTGCTTTTTAACGACTAAGGAGACGAAGCGAAAAAAGCATTGGGTTTTGGGCTGGAGTAGGGGAAGTAGATTCTTTGGAGGGGAGCGTTCTTTTGTTTTTGGGTGCTTGCTAAAACGGTCCCCACCCCTCCACACCCCCCCTGCCCCCCCTCTCCTCCTCCTGCCCCCCGAATGGGGGGCTGCCCCCGCCGGGCAGAGGAGGAGAGGGGGGGCAGGGGGGGTGTGGAGGGGTGGGGAATCGGTACGCGCAATCTCACGGATCGC
Organism: Gloeobacter kilaueensis JS1; assembly: GCF_000484535.1. Lineage (NCBI taxonomy): Bacteria > Bacillati > Cyanobacteriota > Cyanophyceae > Gloeobacterales > Gloeobacteraceae > Gloeobacter > Gloeobacter kilaueensis. Next base: position 3,031,322 of record NC_022600.1, read on the forward strand.
TCTGGCTGAATTGGTATCCGGACAGGCTGTGATCACTGGTTTTGGTCGGCCTGCCATTCTCGCTACCTTCTTGTTGCGCTTATAAAAATCATAAAAGAGTGTTTGCCCTGTAGTTCTTCGACCGAAAGGTACTGCGGCGAGGACAGCGCGAGGGCGATGCGGCAGCGATGCAGTACATTGGGCTGCAGCGCTCGGCTCTGTGAACTTGCACACCGCTTCTTAAGCTGATTTGCGACAGCGGGGACGAAGCTATCATGCGGGGTAGAACTCTGGATACTTAAGCAGATGGGCCAGAATGTCCGGCTTCGGATCGTAGCTGGGGCGGTGCTGCTGTTGCTGGCAGCGGTGTTGCTGCCGTTCGTCCTCTTTGCGCTCGTAGCAAGGCGCGATTTTCAATCGGCCTTCGTCTTCTGGATCGTCGCTTTCCCGGCGGGGACAATCGGGTTTTATCTGCTTACAAAAGCCCTGGCAGAGCGGCGGACAGGACTATCCTACAGCGAGTTGGATCTTACCTTTGCCCGGCTCCTCAAAGAAAACAACTGGCAGATTACCGCCTCGCGCCTGGCGGAGGGAGCCGGTATCTCGATCGAGGAGGCCCGCCGCTACCTCGATGAAAAGACCCTCGTCATGGATGGCCGCTTCAGCGCCGACGAGCAAAGCGGCGAGCAGATCTACCGGCTGCAGCCAAAGCCGGGGGCGGGTAGAACCTGAAGGTTGGTTTTGGCGTCAGGATAAGCGTGCGGATTCAACAATTCAATGATTCAACTGGAAAACATCGTCAAGAACTACCAGCTCGGCGAAGTGAGCGTCCCGGTTCTGCGCGGCATCGACCTTACAATTGCGACGGGCGAGTACACGGCGATCATGGGCGTCTCCGGCTCCGGCAAGTCCACCTTGATGAATATCATTGGCTGCCTGGACCGGCCCGGCTCGGGGCGCTACCGGCTCGCCGGTCAGGATGTCACCGAACTGGACGACGACGAGCTGGCCGAGGTGCGCAACCGGCGCATCGGCTTCGTCTTTCAGCAGTTCAACTTGCTGCCGCGCCTGAGCGCTCTCGAAAATGTCATGCTTCCTATGATCTACGCCGGTTACTCCAAGGCAGAGCGGCGCGAGCAGGCGGAACTGGCTCTCGTGCAGGTGGGGCTCGCCGAGCGGCTTGCCAACCGGCCCAGTCAGCTCTCGGGCGGTCAGCAACAGCGGGTAGCGATCGCCCGTGCCCTCGTCAACCAGCCAGCTTTGTTGCTGGCGGACGAACCCACCGGTGCCCTCGACACCCGCACCAGCGACGAGGTGATGGCGCTGCTCACGGGCCTCAACGACCAGGGAATCACGATCGTAATCGTCACCCACGAACACGAGGTCGCCGAGCGCACCCGCCGGATCATCCGGGTGCAGGACGGGGCGATCGTAGGCGACGAGCGGTAGACAGGCCCGTTTGACCGCTCGATCTGGGGCGAAACACCGAAAGGCATAAATTTTAGTTCCTGTTTGTCCTGGCGCTGTAGGCTGAACGCTATAGCGCTTGGGGCAATGCCGATGAAAGCTCTGCTGCTCTGGCCTTCGATGCCCAATTCTTTCTGGTCTTACCGTGAAACCCTTGCCCTGGCTGGGCTGCGCTCTACCAACCCGCCGCTGGGGCTCATCACCGTCGCCGCTTTGCTGCCTGCCGACTGGCAGATCCGCTTCGCGGATCGCAATATCCGAGCTGAGAGCGAGGCAGACTGGCAGTGGTGCGATCTGGTCTTGATTTCGGCGATGATCGTCCAGCAGGAGGACTTTGCCTGCTTGATTGAAAAAGGCGTTGCCCTCGGCAAGAAAGTGGCCGTGGGCGGTCCTTTTGCGACCTCGGTGCCCGAATTTGCCCTGAAAGCCGGTGCCCACTACCTGATTCTCGACGAGGGCGAGTGTACGGTGCCGCTATTTCTGGAGGCGCTGGCGCGGGGCGAGGAGCGGGGCATCTTTCGAGCCACCAGCAAGCCGGATGTCACCCAGACGCCGCCGCCCCGCTTCGACCTGCTGGATCTAGACGCCTACATGGCGATCACCGTCCAGTTCTCGCGCGGTTGCCCGTTTCAGTGCGAATTTTGTGACATCATCAACCTCTTCGGTCGCAAACCGCGCACCAAGAGCCCCGAGCAGATGCTCGCCGAACTGGAAATGCTCTACCGGATGGGCTGGAACCGCTACGTCTTTCTGGTAGACGACAACTTTATCGGCAACACCCGCAACGCCAAGATCTTCTTGCGCGCCCTGATTCCCTGGATGGAGGAGCGCCACTATCCGTTCATCCTGCTCACCGAAGCTTCCCTCAACCTGGCGGAGGATATGGAACTGGTGGAGCTGATGGTCAAAGCGGGCTTCACCACGGTGTTCATGGGCATCGAGACGCCGGACACCGACAGCCTGTTCGGCATCCACAAACTGCAGAACACCCGCCATCCCCTCGTCGAATCGTGCCACAGGATCACAGCGGCGGGCCTGCAGATCATGGCCGGATTCATCATGGGCTTCGACGGCGAAAAAGCCGGAGCTGGAGAGCGCATCCGGGCCTTCATCGAACAGACAAATATCCCCCAGTGCCAGTTCAGCCTGCTGCAGGCGCTGCAGAACACGGCCCTCTGGCAGCGGCTGGAGGGTGAACATCGCCTGGTCGATGGCCTGGGCACCTTTCACCAGGGGGCATTGATGAACTTTGTGCCCACCCGGCCCGTCGAGCAGATCGTCGAAGAATATATCGCCGCCTTCTGGCAGATCTACGACCCGCCCGCCTACCTGCGGCGGACCTTTCAGCATTTTCTTTTGATGAACGGCTGGCGCGGCAAAAGCCGCAGACCCACAGGCCGGGCAGAATGGCGGCTATTTTTTGCCCTCCTCTGGCGGCAGGGGGTGATGCGCTCGACGCGCTGGCGCTTCTGGTGGCAGTTGCTGGTTATCGCCGCTCGCAAACCGCGCCTGCTCTTTGACTACTTGATCGCCCTCGGGGCAGGCGAGCACTTTTTTAGCTACCGCCATCAGGTGCGCGCCCAACTGCGCGCCCAACTGGAGGAGGTGCGCCGCTCAAAGCAGATGGCCGGAGTATCAGCTTGAAGCGAGCGCAAAGTCCGGGTTCGGACCCTCTCTATCTCTCGTCCTTGTATTTATGGGACTATCCTGCAAGAGCATAGCGTGCGCCAGAGAGCCGCGAGGCGCTCCTCCAGATCCCCCGGCAACTCGGCGACGAAGACGCCTTCCTCCGCTTCGGCGGCCCCGGCAAGCCAGATCCCGCTGAAGCTCACTTCGATCGACTGGTCGTCGGCCCGGCTTACAGCGATCCCCGGCTGAGCCGCGAGAGCCGCCACACCGGGAAGGTGACCCACTAAAAGCGAAGCCCAGCCCGATTCGACGGCAAGCTGTGCCCCAACGGAATTTTCGATCGCGAGCCGATCGCGCACGAAGGCGGCGATCGGCTGATCGACGATCTCGACGTGCAGGCCAGTTTCGGTATAGATAATCTTTAACATGATTGTCAGGGTCTCCTGGGTCCGTCGATAGGTCTTCCTGGGCCGCTCGCCTGGGCTGATAAGCAAAAACCCCCGCTTCGTCTTTTTTGGAAGCGGGGGTGAAAGTCAAGGTAAAGAGCCGTTGCCTTTTAACTTTCTGCAGGTAGATCGTCCCTGCGTCGCCCACTTCGCCTGTGCTCGGGTCGATCAGCGATCAGCAAATTCAGAAGATAGGTGCTGAAATCGACTGGCTGCCACGAGCGACCAACCTGTACGCCAGGACCGGCCATCTGTCCTTGAAGCGGGCAGAGGGTGGTCGTGGTTACAAAATGGCGGTGGGCGAGGCGCATGGGCGGAGTAAAATCCAATCTGTACTACGCTAATACTACGGGCTTGCCGGTGCGCTGGTCAAGCCTGCTGGCCCAGAAAATTCCTGCCTGTCCCAGGCCGCCTCGTTAGGATAGGGCTGGCAAGGGAGAAGGTGATGAGCAGAGGCGAGCGAGGGGCTGGGCGGCGAGCGGAGTTGCTCGCCCCGGCGGGGGATTGGGAGTGCCTGCGGGCAGCGGTCGAGAACGGTGCCGACGCTGTGTACTTTGGGCTGGAGCGCTTCAACGCCCGGATGCGTGCCCAGAACTTTACCGCCGCCGATCTGCCGGAACTGGTTGCCTTTTTGCACCGCCGGGGCGTCAAAGGCTACGTCACCTTCAATACCCTGGTCTTTGCCGACGAACTCGCCGAGGCCGAGCAGTACCTGCGCACGGTGATCGCGGCGGGGGTGGATGGGGCGATCGTCCAGGACATCGGCATCTGCCGGCTGATCCGGGGGATCTCACCGGATTTTCCGATCCACGCTTCGACCCAGATGACGATCACGAGCGCGGCGGGGGTGGCCTTTGCCCGCGATCTAGGCTGCGATCAGGTCGTGCTCGCCCGCGAGTGCTCCCTCGCTGAGATAGCAAAAATTCAGCAAACTGCCGCTTCGGCTGGCCTGCCCCTCGAAGTGTTCGTCCACGGCGCGCTCTGCGTCGCCTACTCCGGGCAGTGTCTGACCTCGGAGGCGCTCGGTGGCCGCTCGGCCAACCGGGGCGAGTGCGCCCAGGCGTGCCGGATGCCCTACGAGCTGATTGCCGACGGTGAAGTCGTAGATCTGGGGGGCAGAGCCTATCTTTTAAGCCCCCAGGATCTCTGTGGAATTGCGCTTTTGCCGGAGCTGGTGCGCTCTGGGGTCGCCTCGCTCAAGATCGAGGGCCGCCTCAAGTCGCCGGAGTACGTGGCCAACATCACCCGCGCCTACCGCCAGGCGCTCGATCGAATAGAGGTTGCCGACGATCTTGCTTCCCCGAGCGCCGAGGTGCGCTACGAACTGGAGATGGCCTTTTCGCGGGGACTTTCGACCGGCTGGCTGGAGGGCACCGACAACCAGAAACTTGTTCACGCCCGCTTTGGCAAAAAGCGCGGCGTCCGGCTCGGGGAGGTACTGCAGATCGAGGGCAGCCAGGTTGGCCTGCTGCCGGATGCGCCCGTCAAACCCGGCGATGGGGTCGTCTTTGACAGTGGCCGTCCGGAGCAAGCGGAGGAGGGGGGACGGATCTGGACGGTGGAGCACAGACAGGACCGGCTCTGGCTGGGGTTTGCCCGAGGCGAGATCGACTGGCGGCGGGTGCGGGTGGGGGACATCCTCTGGAAGACCAGCGACCCCCAACTCGATCGCCAGTTGCGCCAGAGCTTTGCTGGCGATGCGCCCCGGTTTCAGCGGCCTCTGGGTCTGAGGGTCTGGGGCCGGGCGGGAGAGCTTCTGGCGATCGAGGGGCGCGACGAGGCGGGCCAGACCACGCGCGTCCTTTCGACCCTGCCGCTGGTCGCCGCTCAAAAGCAGGCTCTCACGGACGAGCGGCTGGCTGAGCAGCTCGGGCGGCTGGGCGGGACGCCCTTTTATCTGGGTGCGCTCGTCAACCAGCTCGAAGGGGCGCTCTACCTGCCTGTGAGCGAACTCAACCGATTGCGCCGCGAACTGGTCGAGCAACTTCTTGCCCTGCGCAGCCGGCCCCGGCGCTGGCAGATGCTTCCAGCGACTCCCGCCTGTGCCCCACCGCCCGCTGCTGTGCCTGCCGGTGCTCCAGAACTGATCGTCCTGGTGCGCTCACAGGAGCAGTTGGATGCCGTTCTCACAGGCGACATTCGGACTATCTACTGCGAGCTGGAAGATGGACGGCAGTACCGCCGGGCTGTCCAGCGCGCCCACGCAGGCGGCGCTGCCCTCTGGGTCGCTCCGCCGCGCATCTACAAGCCGGGCGAAGACTGGCTCTTGGACCAGGTACGCTCCAGCGGCGCTGACGGTTATCTGGTGCGCAACTACGATCACCTGCGCTACTTTGCAAGTGATCCCTGTGTGGGCGATTTTTCGCTCAATATTGCCAATCCCCTCGCCGCCGCCCACTGGATGGAGAGCTATGGGCTGCGGCGGCTCACCGCCTCCTACGATCTCAATATCCAGCAGCTGACAGCCCTGCTCAAGACGGCACCGCCCGAGTGGTTCGAGATCACCATCCACCAGCACATGCCCCTGTTTCACATGGAGCACTGCGTCTTCTGTGGGTTTTTGTCCGAAGGCTCCGACTACACCAACTGCGGTCGGCCCTGTGAGCGGTTGGCCGTCCGGCTGCGCGACCGGGTGGGCGACGAACATCCCCTCAAAGCCGACGCCGGTTGCCGCAACACCGTCTTCAATGCCCGAGCCCAGAGCGGGGCGGAGGCCGTTCACCACCTCCGCGCCGCCGGAGCGCGCTACTTGCGCCTTGAATTTCTCGACGAATCGCCCGAACAGGTGGTCCGGACCATCGCCTGCTACCGACAGCTGCTCAATGGCACCTTGAGCGGCACTGCCCTGTGGCGCGAGTTGCAACTGCTCAACCAGTTGGGCGTCACCCGTGGCCAGCTCCCCGGCTGAGGTGCGGCGCGTTGAATATTGGTCGGCAGTCGGTTATAAAATTTGCATACATCTTCCAGGACAGTTCTTTCTGTACCGAATCGGCAAATTTGATTCCCTCTTAAAAGCACCTGCATAACACCGGAGCAAGCGGTAGTGTCCTTCGCCGACTCCGCGCTCGTCTGTTCTATCCGTCGAAGCGGGAGAGCCGAATTCGTGCGCGCCTATCTGCTACATCAAAGGAGCAAAAATAACGATGAATCCTCAGACGATACAGACTGTTACAGACCTGCTTATCAATGCTGGCCTCAAGATTATTGCGGCCCTGCTCATCTTTGCGATTGGCCGGGTGCTCATCGAATTTGCCGTCAGCCTGACGCGGCGCGCCCTCGACAAGCAGCGCATCGAGCCTACGCTTGTCCGCTACCTGGCTTCGGTGATCTCGGTGCTCGCCAATATTGCGCTCATCATCGCCATCTTGGGCTTCTTTGGCGTCGAGACCACCAGCTTTGCCGCCCTGTTCGCCGCTGCCGGTATCGCGATCGGGGCGGCCTGGGCAGGGCTGCTCGCCAACTTTGCTGCCGGAGCCTTCATCATTGTCCTGCGGCCCTACAAGGTCGGCGATTTTATCACCGCCGGCGGGGTGACCGGTACCGTCAAAGAACTCGGCCTCTTCGTCACCGCGATCGACACGCCGGACAACGTTCTGGTCTTTGTCGGCAACAACAAAATTTTCTCAGACAACATCCAGAACTTCTCCGTCAACCCCTACCGCCGCGTCGAACTGGCCGCCCAGCTCAACCACAGCGTCGATCACAACGACGCCATCGCTCGGCTCAAGCAGGGACTGGCCAATATCCCGAATGTCTTGAATTCACCGGCCCCCGATGTCGAGATTCTTGAATTCAACCTCTCAGGACCGGTACTGGCCGTGCGGCCCTACACCAACAACATCCACTACTGGCAGGTGTACTTCGACACCAATCGCCTGATCCGCGAAAGCTTTGGCCAGGCGGGCTATCCCACCCCGGCCCAACACTTCGTTATCCGCAACGCCACCGGTTGAGGCCGCAAAAAAATCCAGGGTGCGCCGGGCAGAATTTGTGCTACGTTTACTTTGCCCCCTACCAAGGCCATCTACCAATGTCGATAGCTCGGCGCATTCTCGTTCCGCTCCTTGGCGGCTGTCTTTTTTTGCTGGTAGCCAACTGTTCCCTCATGGCTGCCACCCAGATGCGGCAGTTCTACAGCGACGATTTTCCGGTCAAAGTCTACATCAGTCCTTATCTTGCCGGTTCGACGGAGACCGACGAGACGAAGCGCCCGCGCGTACCTGAGGCGGCCTACAACGCTTTGCGCCAGGCGGTGCTCGATTGGGATCTCCTGATGATCAATTCGCCCGACAAGCCGCTGGATCGGACCTATACGATCGTTCTCAAACAAAAGCTCGATGTCTCCGATGCTACTCGCTTCGCTAAATTTGGTTTTTTGGTCCTCACTGACCAACCCGGCGAGGCGGACCTGTTCGTCGAAGCTAGCGACCTCAAGACGTTCGATCTCAAAGACGGCAAGGAGGCTCTTGGCTACTTCTCTGCGGTCAGAAGCTACCGGCTCGGCAAGATCGCTATGGCCATCCACCAACACCTCTCCTCGGAGTTGCGGGTGGTACTGCTGCACGAAATTGGTCACGCCCTCGGATTGGATCATGTCGCCGACGACGGCAACGAAAGTTCCTGCAACCTGATGTCACCGACCAAATATACCTGCTCGATTGCCCTGCCCGCCTGTCGGGGCAACAGCGAGCTGTGTATCGGTATCCTCGATTCTCAAATTCGCCAGATCGAAAAAGCACTGACGAGCGAAAGACCGATTAATTCTGAACCGGTGGCAGCAAAACCGCAGGGCACCCAAACGAGCGAGTCCCAAGCAGCGACGAAGCAGCAGGAGACAACCACGACTGCGGTTGCGATCAAAACAAAAGTAGAATCGCCCCGGCCAATCGCCACTATTCAAGATTGGATAGCCGAATTTCAGCGCAAGATCAAAGCGGTTTGGGATCCGCCGGAGGTCGAGAAGGATGCGCGGACGGTGCTGACAGTTGTGGTTGATCGCGCTGGCCACGTCGGTGAAGTTGCCGTCAAAGAAAGCGCCGGTCTCAAGTCGATCGATGAAGCCGCCATCGCTGCCGTCCACAAGGCTGGGCCTTTCGTCGCCTTGCCAGGCAGCTATAAGGAACCCGAGGTGTACATGGACTTCACTCTCGACGTTCATGCCGGGGACGACAAACAACCGGGCCAGTAACACGGGCCAAAACATTTCTTTTTGCCGTTCTTCTGCGGTTCGAGCGCAGGTGGATGCGCCCGTTGTGGCATTCTAGAAAAACTGCCCCACAGGTTCGTCGGAGAAGTTGGTGATGTCCCGCCTCAGTAGTCGCGTCCGCTCCTTGACCCCCTCGCTCACCCTGGCGATTGCCGCCCGGACAAAAGCCCTCAAGGCAGGTGGCGTCGATATCTGCAATCTGAGTGCGGGTGAACCCGACTTCGACACGCCCGCGCCCATCCGCGAGGCGGCAAAGGCAGCCCTCGACCGGGGCGAGACCCGCTACGGCCCGGTGGCAGGCCAGCCGCTGCTGCGGGAGCTGATCGCCCAGAAGCTTGAGCGCGACAACGGGCTGGTCTACTCCCCCGAGCAGATCCTGGTGACCAACGGCGGCAAGCAGGCGATCTTCAACGCGGTCATGGCCCTCGTCGAGCCGGGGGACGCCGTACTCATCCCCAGCCCCTACTGGCTGAGCTATCCAGAAATCGTCGCCCTGGCGGGCGGTACCTCCCTGTTCTTGCCCACCACCGAAGGGGCAGACTTCAAGATCACAGCCGACCAGCTCGAAGCGGCGATTACACCGCGCACCCGGCTGCTTGTCCTCAATTCGCCCTCCAACCCGACCGGCATGGTCTACAGCCGCGCCGAACTGGAGGCGCTCGCAGCGGTGATCCTCCGCCACGACCTGCTGGTGCTCTCCGACGAGATCTACGAAAAGCTCGTCTACGACGGCACCACCCACCACAGCATCGGCAGCTTCGGCCCTGAGATTGCAGCCAGAACGATCACCGTCGGCGGCTTCAGTAAGGCTTTTGCGATGACCGGCTGGCGGCTGGGTTATCTCGCCGCACCCCCCGAGATTGTCAAAGCCGCCGCTGCGATCCAGAGCCACAGCACCTCGAACGTCGCCCTCTACTCCCAGGCCGGGGCGATCGCGGCGCTGCAGGATGAGCGGGTAGCCGGTGAGGTCCAACGGATGGTGGCCACCTTCGCCGAGCGGCGCACCGCCATGTACCGGGCGCTGAGCCGCGTCCCAGATATCACCTGCGCCGCCGCCCAGGGTGCGTTTTATCTGTTTGCCGACATCGCCGAGAGTGGCCTCGATTCGACCCGCTTCTGCGAAAAATTGCTCGAGGAAGGGCACGTCGCCGCCGTGCCGGGCATCGCCTTCGGTTCGGACGCCCATATCCGACTCTCCTACGCTGCCGACCGCACGACTATCCTGAAAGGCATCGAGCGACTGGGACAGTTCATGGCGCAACGGCGGGCGGTGCGCCTGTAGACGTAGCACGTTGTCCTGCTAAAGACTGTATATCTATCCCCAGGCGCAGGCCAGACACCGTATAAGTCAGCCTAAAGTCGATGCGCCGCTCTGGCCAAACCTGCTATAAATCGAGTAAGTAATTATCCTTATTGCCCTGGCACACTGATTCGCTTTTATTTGCTGTGGTTGCACTTGATCTCGATCGCCCGATCGTTTGAGAGCTTTAGAACAATCCCATGGATAATACAAGTAAGACAAAGGAACAGTTGCTCAGCGAGCTACAGAAGCTCCAGTTGCACGGAACATTTCTCACCGAGGCAAGCCGGGTGCTCGCCTCCTCCCTCGATTACCGCACCACCCTGGCATCGGTTGGCCGTCTGGCTCTAAGCGGTCTGGCAGATTACTGCCTCATCGACTTGCTGGAGGGACAGAGCGTGCATCGGCTGGTGATTGCCCGCGCCAATCCGGAGCGGGGGGAGGGAGCCTGGCAGGTAGAGCGGTATTATCCCTTCGATTTGCAGGCGTCCTACGGTCCGAGCTACGCCGTGCGCACCGGCAAAGGTGAGCTGGTAAGTGAGGTCGGCCCCGACGCGCCGGACCTGCTCGCGATGGCCGGGCTGCATTCTTACATCTGCGTGCCGCTGGTAGCCAGGGAGCGCCCCCTCGGCGCTCTGACGTTCGGCCTGGCGCAAAAAAACGGTGATCGCCACTACGACGAGTCGGATTTTAATCTGGCGGAGGAATTGGCCCGGCGGGCGGCAGTAGCGATCGACAACGCCCGGTTGTTCGCAGCGGAGGCGGAGGCACGCTCCCAGGCGGAGGTGGCCAATCGCACCAAGGACGATTTTCTGGCCACCCTCAGCCACGAGTTGCGCACCCCCCTCAACTCGATCATCGGCTACACCCAGTTGCTCAGGCGCGGCCAGCTCGATTCGGCGGCAGCCAGACGGGCTCTGGAGGCGATCGAGCGCAACGGCTGGTTGCAGACCCAGCTCATCGACGATCTGCTCGATGCTTCGCAGATCTTGCAGGGCAGCCTCGAACTCAATCTGCGTCCGGTGCATCTGCTGCCCATCGTCCAGGAGGCGGTCGAGTCGCTCCGCTCCGCAGCCCAGCTCAAGCACATCCAGCTCGATGTGCAGCTGGAGGACGAAACCGGCCTGATTTTAGGTGAAGCGGTGCGTCTGCGCCAGGTAGTCCTCAACTTGCTCTCGAATGCGATTAAATTCACGTCGGAGGGGGGCCGCATCCAGGTCCGACTGGGGCGCGAGAACGGGAGCTGGCAACTGGTGGTGCGCGACAGTGGCATCGGCATCGATGGGCGATTCCTGCCCTACGTCTTCGAGGTTTTCCGGCAGGCGGACAGTTCGCGGCGGCGCGAGCACGGCGGGCTCGGCCTCGGCCTCGCCATCGCCCGCTACCTCGTCGAGCAGCACGGCGGCCAGATCGAGGCAGAGAGTGCCGGTCAGGGCCGGGGAGCAACTTTTACCGTCCATCTGCCGGTGATGGCCGAACCGGCACTGGTGGTGCAGCCCAGCCGCTCCACTCCCGACAACCCCGGCCACCAGCCGCTTTCAAGGCTGCGGGTGCTGGTGATGCCCTCGATCGAGAGTGGCGACGGCGAGGCGGCCCTCTCACTGGGGTCGATGGTCCGTCAGTTGGGAGCTGAGGTGGCGACGGCGGTGACGGCGGCTGAGGCGCTCTCGCTGCTCGAACAGTTCGATCCTGACGTGCTGATTAGTCCCGTCGGCTATGCCAGGAATGACCTTTGTACGGTGATCCACAAAGTTGGTGAGCAGCGGCCTCCCCGCTGCGACCTGCAGGCTGGCGACGGCGAACAGCTGGTGCAGGCAGGCTTTGAGATTCGCACCGCTCCCGCCACACCCGAAAAGCTGGCAACGGCGATGGCAAGTCTTGCCTCCCGCCGCGCTTGAGCTACCATCGAGACCGCCGGTTCGGCAGGCTGTAGCTGGAGAACAAAAATCGATGATCTTAGCGGGTGACATTGGCGGCACGAATGTGCGGCTTGCCCTTTTTGAGGACAGGGGGGATCACCTTGAGACCCTGGCGGAGCAGAGCTTTCTCACCCATGCTTACGCTGGCCTCGAAGAGATCGTCGCTCTATTTTTAGACAGGCAGGGCCACAAAAAAGTGGACCAGGCCAGCTTTGGGGTGGCAGGACCGGTGATCGACGGTCAGGTACACGCGACAAACCTGCCCTGGCTCATCGAGGCGAGCACACTCCAGAGCGCTCTGGACTTGATGGACGTGGGCCTGATCAACGATCTGGAGGCGAACGCCTACGGCATCGCCCTCCTGCGGCCATCGGATCTGGTGGTCGTCAACGCCGGTGTGCCCGGTGCCACCGGCAACGCGGCGATTATCTCAGCGGGCACCGGACTCGGCGAGGCAGGGCTCTACTGGGACGGCCATAGGCACCGGCCCTTCGCCACCGAGGGCGGCCACACCGACTTTGCTCCAGCGGGCGAGCTGCAGGTCGAACTGTTGCAGTACCTCACCGCCGAGTATGGCCGGGTGAGCTGGGAGCGGGTGCTCTCCGGGCCGGGGCTTTACAACCTCTATCGCTTCTTGCGCGACACGGGCCGGGGCAAAGAATCCGCTGCTACCCAGCAGCAACTGCGGCAGGCCGAAGACCTGCCCTCGGTGATTGGCCGCTCGGCGCTGAGCGGCAACGACCCGCTCTCCGAGCAGGCGCTGGATCTGTTCGTCGCCCTCTACGGGGCGGAGGCGGGCAACCTCGCCCTCAAGATCATGGCAAGGGGCGGCCTGTACGTGGGGGGCGGCATCGCCCCCAAGATCGTCGCAAAACTCCGCACCCCCGCCTTCCTGCAGGCGTTCGTCGCCAAAGGCCGCCTGCAACCGCTGCTGGAAGCGATGCCGCTTTCGATCATCCTCAACGACCGGACGGCCCTTCTGGGCGCAGCCCGCTACGCTCTGCTGGCCGGAGAGCAGCCGTAGGGCAGCCGGGTGTTTAGCCCGGCTGCCTATCAGACCGCTGCCGTCTGAATCGCCTGCTGGAGAATCGCCGCCTTGTCGGTCCGCTCCCAGGGCAGATCGAGGTCCGGGCGGCCCAGGTGGCCGTAGGCTGCGACTTCCTGATAAAAGCGACCGCCGCGCCGGGCGGGGAGCTGGCACAGCTCAAAGTCGCGGATGATCGCTGCGGGCCGCAGGTCGAAGTGCTCGCGCACCAGCAGCATCAGCGCTTCGTCGGAGACCCGGCCAGTCCCAAAAGTCTCGACCAGCACGCTCAGGGGCCGGGCGACACCGATGGCGTAGGCGACCTGCACCTCGCACCGGTCGGCCAACTCCGCCGCCACGATGTTCTTGGCGACGTAGCGGGCGGCGTAAGCGGCGGAGCGGTCTACCTTGGTGGGGTCCTTGCCCGAAAAAGCACCGCCGCCGTGGCGGGCGTAGCCGCCGTAGGTATCGACGATGATCTTGCGGCCCGTAAGACCGGCGTCGCCCTGGGGACCGCCGATCACGAACTTGCCGGTGGGATTGACCAGTAGCCGCGTCTGGGCGTCGGGCTGGATGGCGATGTCGCCAAAAGCCGGACCGACGACGTGGGTCCAGAGATCTTCGCGGATGCGCGCCTGCACCGCCTCGTTGTCGGCGATCTCGCCGATCGTGGCGGTGTGCTGGGTCGAGATGAGAATCGTGTGAATGCGCACGGGCCGGTCGATGCCGCCCGTCCGCTCGTATTCGACCGTCACCTGGGCTTTGCCGTCCGGTTTGAGGTAGGACAGAGTGCCATTTTTGCGCACCAGGGCGAGCTGGCGCGTCAACCGGTGGGCGAGGCTGATCGGCAGCGGCATCAACTCCGGCGTCTCCGTGCAGGCAAAGCCAAACATCAACCCCTGATCGCCCGCACCGACCCGATCAAAAAGATCGTCTTCGTTCTGGCGGGCCTCCTGGGCCAGGCTCACGCCCTGGGAGATGTCGGGGGACTGCTCGTCGAGGGCGAGAAACACCGAGCAGGAGTCGGCGCTAAAGCCGTTGTCGGCGTCGGTATAGCCGATTTCGCGGATCTTCTCGCGCACGAGGCGGGTAAAGTTGACCTGCGCCTTGGTGGTGATTTCGCCGGTGACGATAACCATGCCGGTGTTGACCACGACCTCGGCGGCAACGCGCGAACTGGCATCCTGGGTGAGCAGGGCGTCGAGGATCGCATCGGAGATCTGATCGCAGATCTTGTCGGGATGCCCCTCGGTCACGGATTCAGAAGAAAAAAGATAGCGAGACAAACAACTCCCTCCAGTGGATAGGTAGATGCGTCTCTTGGCTTGCAATCTTCGCAGTATCAGGGTGATTGACTTATCTTCCGGTTCTGGTCGGAACCGCAGGAATTGGCACCTCTTCCCTCCCTTGAGGACGGTTGCCGTGGCGTCACCGGGCCTGTTCCCTACGCCTGCTCTGGATAAGTCAAGAGACTTGACTCAAGGTATCATCGCCGTTCGCCGACTGTCAATTGCCCACTTTCGGCCATACTGTTCCGGCTGACATCGGCGGGCAAAATGCGTGTTTCTTCACAGCCAAAGTAGTAAGATTGGGCGGCCAGGGCGAACCCGGCGATACACCAGCGCAGCCACTCTCCCAGCGCGTGCATTCAAACTTCTCCACTCGTCTACGGGCATCATCGATCGCAGCCTGAGCCCGTAGGGACGAGGGTGTGCCAGATCGCCGGGCGGCACAAAAAAGCGGGGGTATCGCTCCCCCGCCCTGGATTTTGGTAGCAGTCAGATTCAGGAACTGAGAGCCGGTACGGTCTGCTCCTTCATCGGAATTTCGACCACTTCGCTCACCAACCGGCGCAACTCGTCGCCGTCGATCGTCTCCTTTTCGAGCAGCAGATCGACGATCCGGTCCATCAGTGAGCGGTAGCGGGTGAGCAACTCGACCGTCTCGGTGTGGCAGCGCTTGACGATGTTGCGCACCTGCTCGTCTACGAGGGCTGAAACATCTTCGGACATATCCGAGCGCTGCATCAGGTCGCGGCCCAAAAAGACCTCGCCGCCGCCGGTGAGGGAGAGCAGGCCCAGATCGGACATGCCAAAGCGCGTCACCATCTGGCGGGCCAGATTGGAGATCTGCATCAAGTCCGAGGAAGCGCCCGTGGTCACCTCGTCGTCGCCAAAGACCACCTCCTCGGCGGCCCGACCGCCGAGAGCGCCCTTGATCCGGGCGAGAAGCTGGTTGCGGGTGATGAGCATCTGCTCCTCGGAGGGCGTGAACCAGGTGAGGCCACCGGCCCGTCCTCGGGGGATGATCGTCACCTTCTGCACGGGATCGTGGTCGGGCAGCAGCGTGCCCACCAGGGCGTGGCCGACTTCGTGGTAGGCGATGAGCCGCTTCTTCTTGCTATCGACGAGGGGTTGCTTTTCGAGGCCGGCGATCACCCGGTCGGTGGCGTCGTCGATGTCGCGCATCGTGATTTCGTTCTGGCGACGGCGGGCGGCGAGGATGGCGGCCTCGTTGAGCAGGTTCGCCAGGTCCGCACCGGCAAAGCCGGGGGTGCGGCGGGCAATGACATCAAGGTCGATGTCGGCTGCTAATTTTTTGTTGCGGGCGTGGACTTTGAGTACCTCCAGCCGACCTGCCATGTCGGGCCGATCGACGGTGATCTGCCGATCAAAGCGGCCAGGACGCAGGATCGCCGCATCGAGCACGTCGGGGCGGTTGGTGGCGGCGATGATGATGATGCCGGTGTTGCCCTCGAAGCCGTCCATCTCGACCAGTAACTGGTTGAGGGTCTGCTCGCGCTCGTCGTTGCCGCCGCCAATACCGGCACCGCGCTGGCGGCCTACGGCGTCGATTTCGTCGATAAATACGATGCAGGGAGCGTTTTCTTTGGCTTTTTTGAACAGGTCGCGCACGCGGCTGGCACCGACGCCCACGAACATCTCGACAAATTCAGAACCAGAGATCGAGAAGAAGGGCACCCCCGCCTCACCGGCGATCGCCTTGGCGAGCAGCGTCTTGCCGGTGCCGGGAGGACCGACGAGAAGCACGCCCTTGGGAATCTTGGCCCCGACCGCCGTGAAGCGCTCGGGACGCTTGAGGAACTGGACCACTTCCTGCAGTTCTTCTTTGGCTTCGTCGATACCGGCTACATCGTCGAATTTGACGCCGGTCTTGGCCTCCATCTGGAAGCGGGCCTTGGACTTACCGAAGTTCATCGCCTGACCGGGGCCGCTGCTGTTACTGGAGCGGCGCAGCAGCAAAAACAGTCCGCCCAACAGCAAGATCGGGAAGAACAGGTTGCCCAGGATGCCCAAAAAAGCGCCGTTGTTGCTCGGCGGCTGGGCAGCAAAGTCTACGTTCTTGCTGCGCAGGGTGGCGTAGAGATCGTTGAGGTCCGAAAGGGGCAGATTCACCCGGAAGCGCTGCGGAGCCGTATCCGGAATGCTCGGATCGGGCAGCGTCGCAATCGCCACCCGGCCACCGTCGAGAATATCGACTTTTTCGACCTTGCCCTGCTCGATGGCGCTGAGAAAATCGGTGTAGGCCATGGCGGCGGTCGCCGTGTTCGCTGTCTCGCCGCGCGGCGAACCGCTCGGCAGGCTCTGCCACAACAGCACCCCGATCAAAATGAGCGGGATCGCCCCCAGCAAAAGGGTCTTCCAGGAAAATTTCATCTGCTGCTTCCCTTAGAGTGGGTAGGATGAGTTTCTTAATCTAACTTAACTCGTTGTTCAGCATTGTTCAAGGCGCAGAAAATGGGCCGAATGAACCATTTTGAGGGGGTTGTGTCCCTTGATAGCTGAAGCGATCCCCGGCTTGCGCTACGCTTGGAAATGGTGGCGCGCAGTGGGTGCGTCGGCATTGGGATCAAGGACATGAATGTTTCAACCTCTGCTTCGGTGACAGTTTTTTTGTGCGGACACGGCAGTTCCGACCAGCGATCCCAGCGCGCCTTCGCTTCGTTAGTCGAGCGCTTTCGACGCTACTCTCATTTTCGCATCGTCTCAGGGACGCTGGAGTACGCCGAGCGGCTGCTCGACGAGCAGATCGCCATCGAGGCGGTGCCGGGAGAGCGCTTTGTGCTGCTGCCGCTGTTTCTCGCACCAGGAATGCACGTCGAGGAAGACCTCGGCGAGGCGCTGGAGCGTGCCCGCCGCAGTCATCCCCAGGTGCGTTTTTTGCGCACGCCGTCGCTGGGCGAGCACGAGTGGATGGAGACGCTTTTAAGCGAGCGCGCCCGCCAGTGGCCGGGCAAGATCGACGAGCACACGGCGGTGGTGATCCTCGCCCACGGTAGCCGGCGCGAGGAGGCGAACCGCCTGGTGCAGGATATGGCCGACGGCGTCTGGGAAAATCTGGGTGGCCCCCTCGTCACCGCCGCCTTCTGGAAAGTCCAGCCCGACCTGCGCTCGACCCTGCGCGAACTCAGCCACTCCTCGATCCGCCGCGTGTTGCTTCTGCCGTACTTCTTATTTGAAGGCAGTCTCACCGACCGGGTTGCCTGGGAAGTCGAGCGGCTCGCAGGCGAATTCACCAAACTCGACCTGCAACTGGATACAGTATTGGGACCAGACAATCGGCTGCTGCCCCTGATGCAGGATCTGGTGGAATCGTCCCTTGCTTCCGTCCTCGCCCCCGTCTAGCGCCAAAGTCTATCTCGTCGGTGCCGGTCCGGGCGATCCGGGCCTGCTCACGGTGCGGGCCAAAGCGCTCATCGAGCACTGCGACGCGGTGGTCTACGACGCGCTGGTGAGCCCGGAAGTGCTGGCACTTTTGCCTGAGCGCGCCGAGCAGCTCTACGCGGGCAAGCGCACCGGTCGCCACTCGCTCTCGCAAGAGCAGATCATCGACGCCCTCATCGATCTCAGCCACCGCCACGCAGCGGTGGTCCGCCTCAAAGGCGGCGACCCGTTCATCTTTGGCCGGGGCGGCGAGGAGATGGCGGCCCTCCAAAAAGCGGGGATCGCCGTCGAAGTCGTCCCCGGCATCACCGCCGGGATCGCCGCTCCCGCCTTCGCTGGTATTCCGCTTACCCACCGCGACTACAGCGCTTCGGTGGCCTTTGTCACAGGCCACGAAGCGATCGAGACCTACCGGCCTGAGATCCGCTGGGGGGAACTGGCCGGGGCCGCCGAGACGCTGGTTATCTATATGGGTGTGCTTCAGATCGAAGCGATTGCCCAGAAAGTCCTCGCCTCGGGGCGCTCTCCATCTACCCCGGTCGCCCTCATCCGCTGGGGCACCACTCCCCGCCAGCAGGTGCTCACCGCCACCCTGGCCACCGTCGTCGAGCGGGTGCGGGGCACCCACTTCGAGCCGCCCGCCGTGATCGTGATTGGCGAAGTCGCCCGCTGGGCAAAACCAGATTAGACACAGCCGACCATTTGTAGTCCCCTGCCCTAGCGTCCGCCCAGATTGCGGCGCAGCTCCCGCCTGAGCCAGGGGGAGCTGCCTGGCATCAAGTAGCGCGGTCCTTTGCGCACAAGCAGGGCAAGATAGACCGACCAGGCAAATAAAAAGCTCCAGAGGTACGTCTGTTGATCCGTCAAAGACAAATTCATGGCGACTATGCACTCCACCTGCAGACCAAAAAATTGAACAAGCGCAAAAGACTCCAACCCCCCGCCGCTAACTGACAACGGCAAACCAGCGGCAGAACAATTTGCCGTTCTCCTCGAACCAGCGCGCCCGCAGCGTCGATTTGGGTGTGGGAACTTGTAAGACGCTATTGCTGGTTGTGAGCCGCTCGATCGTAGTGGTCTTCATGGTGCCTCTCCTTGCTGAGTTGGGGGTAAACTGGCTGGGGAATCGGCCATGCAACGATTGCGGCCTGTGCCTTCCCCTACACCTTCGAGCCTACGGAGCAATCGGGAGAAACTGGGGAAGGAAAAAGTTGCTGTCGTTTTTCGTTTAAATCGTCATGCGCATCCTACTTATCGAGGACGACGACGTACTGGCGAAGGTGCTCTCCCAGGCTCTCGCTGCCCAGCACTGGGTCGTCGATCTGGCGACGGACGGCCATTCTGGCGGCGATTACGCCCTGGGTGCTCCCTACGACTTGATCTTGATGGATGTGGGGCTGCCTGGGCTCGACGGGATTCGCCTCTGCCGCAAGCTGCGCGAGGCAGGCTGCGGAACGCCGATTTTACTGATGACAGCGCGGGATGCCCCGAGCGAGCGCATCCGGGGGCTGGACGCCGGGGCGGACGATTATGTGAGCAAGCCCCTCGACATCGAGGAGCTGCGCGCCCGGATCCGAGCCCTGTTGCGGCGCAGCGAGGCACAGCGCTCGCCCATCCTGCAGGTAGAAAAACTGCGGCTGGACCCGCGCAGCTGTGAAGTCCATTACGGCGAGAAGGGGCTCTGTCTTACCCCCAAGGAATACAGCCTGCTGGAACTGTTGATGCGCCACCCGGAGCGCGTCTTCAGCCGGGGGGAGATCGTCGAGCACCTGTGGAGCTTCGACGACCCACCTCTAGAAGAAAGCGTCAAAGCCCACGTCAAGGGACTGCGCCAAAAATTAAAGGCAGCGGGGGCGGTGGACTGGATCGAGAACATCTACGCTCTGGGCTACCGGTTGCATCCCCACATCCAGGCGGCAGCCGCCACCGCCGCCACAGCCCAGGAGCGCTATCGCCAGGAGATGGCCGGGCTGTGGGAACGTTATCGGGATTTGATGGCTGAGCGCCAGGCGGTGCTCCAGGAAGCAGCCACTGTCCTTGTCGAGCAGGGGCAGATTCCCGAGGCTCTCCGCCAACAGGCCGCTCAGGCCGCCCACAAACTGGCGGGCACCCTCGGAATGTTCGAGCGGGACGCGGGGAGCGACCTGGCGCGGCAGGTCGAGCAGATGCTCGAAGCCAAAAAATTGGAACCCCAACTCGCTCAGCTCGTCGAGCAGTTAGGAACTTGTATTACAGGCGATGCAGCGGCGCTTGCCCTGCCCCGTCCGGCTGCCCGGCCCAGGGGAGCTGCCGAAATTGGCGTGCTCGTCGTAGACGACGACCCGATTTTTCTGGCCGCCCTGCCGCCGATGCTCGCCCCCTGGGGCATTTGCACGAGTACCCTTGCCGATGCGCGTCAGTTTTGGGAAGTGCTGGGCACCGTTGCGCCAGATCTGGTGATTCTCGATGTCGAGATGCCGCATCAAGATGGCATCAGCCTCTGCCGGGCGATCCGAGAAAACCCCGACTGGCAGAGCCTGCCGGTGCTGTTTTTGACCGCTCACCGCGACTGGCAGACGATTCAGCGCCTGTTCGCGGTTGGGGCGGACGATTATGTGAGTAAACCTGTGGTCGGGGCAGAACTGCTGAGCCGAATCACAAGCCGCCTGGAACGGTTGCGGCTGCTCGCCGCCTTGAGCGCAAAAGATCCGCTCAGCGGGCTTGCCAACCAGCTCCACTCCAGCCGCATCCTCGAAGCGCAGATCCACAAGGCCAGGGCAGGGCAGCCTTTCTGCCTGGCAATCCTTGCTATCGCTGGCCTGCGCCGGGTGCATCTGGCCCATGGCCACGCCGCCGGTCGTCAGATCCTCCAGCGCTGGGGCAGGCTGCTGCCTTCTACCCTGAGCGGCGATGACATTTTGGGCTACTGGGGCGAAGGGGAGTTTGTCGTCGGTCTGGCGATGCAGCGAGCCCAGGCCGAAGCACACCTGGCCCTTGCCATCAAAGCGCTGCAGTTGCAGGTGTACACCGGCGCGGATGGCGGCACTTTCCAGGTACACTTTAGCTGCAGTATTGCCGAGTACCCCGGCGACGGCCTGAGCGTACAATCTCTATATCGCTCCGCCGCTACCAGTGTGCAGCGATCGTGAGCCATCCTCCTGCGATGACGATCCTCGAGCAGATCAAACAGCGAACCGACGTGCCGGTGGTGGTTACCGACCAGCAGGGCTTTGTGACCTACGTCAACGAACGCTTCTGCGCCGTTTTTGGCTGGAGCGCAGCGGAGATTAGAGGCCAGCTCATCACCGCAATCATCCCCGACAGCTTCCATGCCTCCCACCACCTGGGCTTTTCACGCTTTCTCACGACCCAAAAATCGACCATTCTCAACCACCCGATGCGCCTCAAAGGCGTTACCCGAGACGGCAGGCAGATCGAAGCGGAGCACCTGATTGCCGCCGAAGAGCACCAGGGCGAGTGGGTCTTTATGGCGACGCTGCGGCCCCTGCTGCCCCTCGATGGATAGGAGCAGGCGGTGGGTACGGATCTGATGGGCCTGATCGACCAGTTGCGCTCGACCCTGGGCAAGATGGAGGTCGCCCTCGGAGCGATTGCCGACGCTATCGTCTGGACCGACAAAGACTGCCACATCCAGTGGTGCAACGCCGCCTTCGACCGGCTGGTCAACTGCGAGCACATCCTGGTCTTAGGCGAAAAGCTCAATCACCTGCTGCCGCTATGGCAGGCTGGTCAGGCGGTTGCCTGTTCGGCCTATCCGGATGCGCGCATCCTCGCAGGCCGCTACGAAGGGGGCGAGTACGAACTGCAGCGCGGCGGCTGCGCCCTGGCCCTGGAGATTTCCGGCAGTTGTGTCGAGATGGCGAACGGTGAGCGCTCCGCTGTCCTGGTGATTCGGGACATGACGCCGGCAAGGCGGTTGGAGGCAGAGCGGCGGCGGCTTGAAAACGAACTGATCTCGCTGGTGAGTCACGAATTGCGCACGCCGCTCACCTCGCTTCTCGGGGCGCTGGACCTGCTCGGGACCGGGCAATTGGGAAGCCTCACTCCCCGAGGCCGACAGGTGCTCGCCATCGCCGTCACCAACACCGAACGCCTCGCCCGCCTGGTCAACGACATCCTCGATCTTGAGCGGCTGCAGGCCAACCAGTTCACGATCCAGAAGGTGCGCTGCAGCGCCGCCCGCCTGCTCGTCCAGGCCGCCGAAGCACTGCAGGCGCAAGCTGAGCAAAACGAAATTGCCCTGGTGGTCGAGTCTTGCGAGGCGGAGGTGCTCGCCGACCCGGATCGGATCTTGCAGGCGCTGATCAACCTGCTCAACAACGCGATCAAATTTTCACCGCCCAAAGGCACGATCCGGCTTGCGGCCCACGTCCAGTCGGACCATCTGCAGATCCAGGTCCAGGATCAAGGCCGGGGCATCCCGGCTGAGAAGCTCCGGCTCATCTTCGAGCGCTTTCAGCAGGTCGATGCCTCCGACTCGCGCCAAAAAGGCGGCAGTGGCCTGGGGCTTGCCATCTGCCGCGATATCGTCGAGCGCCACGGTGGCCGGATCTGGGTCGAGAGTGTCCCCGGCGCGGGCAGCACCTTCTACCTCACCCTGCCGCTTTTGCACTACGGCTGAGCTTACAGACGAGGAGGAATCGATGAGCAGGTGCGTGTTGATCGTCGATGACGAGGAGGACATCCGGGCCGTCGCCCAGCTTGGCCTGGATCTGGCTGCCGGCTGGCAGGTTCTCACCGCCGCCTCCGGCAGCGAGGCGATAGCGGTTGCTAGCCGGCAGCAACCGGATGTGATCTTGCTCGATGTGATGATGCCCGACCTCGATGGGCAGGCGACCCTCGCACGGCTGAAGGCCGACCCGGCCACCCGGACGATTCCGGTGATCTTGATGACCGCCAAAGTCCAATCGACCGATCAGCAAAATTTTGCCGCCCTCGAAGTTGCCGCCGTCTTTACCAAGCCTTTTCGCCCGATGCAACTGGCCGCTCAGATTTGCTCCGCCCTGGGCTGGTCGTCCCCAGAAGAGATGTCCCCTTCCCCCGAGAGACCCCCGCCAGCCTGTTAAGCTGTGAAAGCGCGGGATGTGGCTCAGCTTGGTAGAGCGCGGAGTTTGGGACTCTGAGGTCGCAGGTTCGAATCCTGTCATCCCGACTGATCAAGATCAATACTCTACCAGCGCTTCGCTGCCAAACAGCGCCGATAACTGCTCCCTGTCGATAAAACCGAGGCTCCAGGCGATGATGTGCAGTTGATTGGCATCGTGCCGGTGAACGGCCAGGGTCGTGACCGTCTGGTACTGCTGGTCGCTTAAGAGATTTTGCAATTTTAAGGCGACTGGATCCGGTGGCAACGGGGCTTTAAGGGGAGACATTCTACCTTCCTGCGGAGCGCGTCCTGCGTATGCTGTGAACCAGAGTAGACCGCTTTGGGCCCGCCGTCAGCCGAACAAAAGTTATAGATTTTGTCGCGTCTCCTCGACCGAAGGACAGGCAAAAGGTAGAGATAGACCGGCCCAGTGTGAAGCTGGCTTAACTCGCCAGGGAGCGCGCCTACAGAGGCGGGACTTACACCCCCGGCAACTCCGATGCTTCCCAGACCCCGCCTGCTTCTCGGATTTTCTTTGACGGCGTTTTTTGTGCTGCTGGCGGGTCTCAGCCCGCTTTTTGCCCATAAACCAGCCGCCGGTGCCGCCTGCAATGGCCCGCAGCCCCTCACCCCCGGCAGCGGCTGCCTGTTTACCCTTGGCCTCAAAGGTGACAGGGCGTTCGTGCTTCGCCACACCGATGTCAAGGCCCAGATAAGCGGCAACATTGCCCGCGTCGAAGTGCGACAGACCTTTGAAAATCCCTTCAGCGATCCCCTCGAAGCGATCTACGTCTTTCCGCTGCCGGATGAATCGGCGGTCGATGAGATGGAAATTCGCATCGGTGAACGGGTGATCAAAGGCGACATCAAAAAGCGCGAGGAGGCCCAGAAGATCTATCAGCAGGCAAAGAACCAGGGCCGCACCGCCGGACTGTTGGAGCAGCAGCGCGACAACATCTTTACCCAGTCCCTCGCCAACATTCGCCCCGGCGAGCAAATCGAGGTCCGGATCCGCTACAGCGAGAGCGTCAAATTTGAGAAGGGCGACTACGAATTCGTCTTCCCGATGGTGGTCGGCCCGCGCTACATCCCCGGCAAAGCGATCGACGGCAGCGGTGACACCGATCGCGTACCGGACGCCTCGACGATCCGGCCTCCGTACCTGAGATCCGAGGAGCGTTCCGGCCATGACATTGCGGTGGCCGTCACCATCGACGCCGGGGTGCCGGTGGAGACGGTGCAATCCACCTCCCATACCATCCGCGTGCAGCGCCAGGGCCGCCTGCTCGCGGTAAAACTGGCGGCGGCGGACACGATCCCCAACAAGGACTTGATCTTGCGCTACCGGGTGAGCGGGGAACGGACCCGACCGACCGTCCTTACCCAATCTGGCGATAGGGGCGGGCACTTTGCCGCCTACTTGATCCCAGCCATCCGCTATCAGCCAAACGAGATCGTGCCCAAAGATGTCGTCTTTTTGATGGACACCAGCGGTTCCCAGAGCGGCGATCCGATCGTCAAGTCACAGGAGTTGATGCGCCGCTTTATCGCCGGTCTGCACCCGCAGGACACTTTTTCGATCGTCAACTTCTCCGACACGACTGACGAGCTGGCTGCCGCTCCCCTCGCCAACACCGCCGCCAACCGCAAGCTGGCCCTCGCCTACATCGCCCGCCTGAACGCCAACGGCGGCACCGAACTGTTAAACGGCATCCGCAAGGTGCTCTCCTTTGCGGCGGCAAAGGACGGCGGGCTGCGCAGCATCGTGCTGCTCACCGACGGCTACATCGGCGACGACAAGCGGGTGATTGCCGAGGTGCAGCGCCATCTTGCCCCCGGCAACCGGCTCTACACCTTCGGTGTCGGCAGCTCCGTCAACCGCTACTTGATCGACAGGCTGGCGGAGGTGGGCCGGGGCACTGCCCGCGTCGTGCGCCAGGACGAACCGACGGCTGCCGTCGCCCAGCACTTCTTTGAGCAGATCAACAGCCCCGTCCTCACCGACGTCCAGGTGAGTTGGCAGGGCGAGGGCGCACCGCCTGAAATCTATCCCCACGCCCTGCCGGATCTGTTTGCCAACCAGCCGCTGGTGCTCTTTGGCCGCAAAGCCGACAGCCGTCCCGGTACCCTGCGGATCACCGGCACCGCTGCCGGAGGGGTTCCCTTCAGCCAGAGCGTCGCTGTCCCCTTCCACTCCGAGCCAAACAACCCGGCCATCGCCCAACTCTGGGGCCGGGCCCGGCTCAAAGACCTCACCAATCAGATGGTCGCCGGTGACACCAAAAGCGGCGTCGAAGCTGTCACCCGCACCGCCCTCGCCTACCACCTGCTCTCGGAGTACACCGCCTTCGTCGCCGTCAGCGAAGAGGTGCGCGTCGATCCTACCGGCGAGCGCCGCACCGTCCAGGTACCGGTTCCCACCCCCGAGGGCGTCGATTACGAGCGCTCCGGCGCAGCCGACGCAGCGGGCGGATACGCCAGGGCGCGCTTCACGCCGATAGGCTCCTTTGCCGCTCCCCCTCCCCTTGCCCGTCCCCGCACCGAGGCGGTTACCAAAGAGGCTGCTCCCCAGCCGCAGCAACCGGCAGCGGCGATCCAGGTGACGGGGGCGATCGGTCTGGACGAAGCGGCGCGTCGGGATCTCGAGGATCACTTGAAGAGCTTGAAACTGCCGGCAGGTCTGGGTAGCAAGCTTGTCTTCGAGCTGGTCGTCCAGAAGGGCCGCATCAAGCGCCTTTTACTCATCGAGCAGAACCCGGTTCTGATAGACCCCTCAGTCCTCGACAGCATCCGTGAGCAACTGACCACCTGGCTTGTCCCCAGCTCCCCTTCCCTCACTGCCCGCGTCACCCTGCAGCTCCACAGCTGAGTTCTCCTGCCGAGTCACAGCGCACCGCCCCTTCCGGGGCGGTTTTTTATTTTCTCGAAGGGGCTGCGGCCTCCCCGGCTCAGCATGGCTGCTGTACTTTCTGGCGGGATCCCATTGCCAGGGGTCAGGCATCTTCATCCTCGACCTCGGGCAGGGTGCGCACGGCGATCCGCTGGCCATCCGGCAACAGTTCCAGCTCGAAACCCTCGACCTCGACGCGCTCGCCTTCCTTGGGGGCGCGCTCGATTGCCATCTCCATCAGCCCGCGCAGGGTCAGGGCAGTGTCGCGCGGCAGCTCGACGTCGAGGACGTTGTTGACCGTGGCGATGCTGCTGAGGGCCAGAAAGATGCCGGAACCGTCCGCGAGTTTTTCGTACTCCAACTCCTCCTCGGCGTCGTACTCGTCGCGGATTTCGCCGACGATCTCTTCGAGGAGATCTTCGAGGGTGACGACCCCCGCCGTACCGCCGTACTCATCGACGACGACCACCAGATGGGTGCGCTGCTGCTGCATCTCTCGAAGCAGACTGCCCGCCGGCTTGGTATCCGGCACAAACTGCACTGGCCGGGCGATCTCGCGCACCTGCAGGCTCGCTTCCTGTTGTGGGTTGAGCGCGAGCAGATCCTTGGCGTGCAAAACCCCGATAATCGAATCGATCGTCTCGTTAAAGACCGGCAGTCGGGTGTGGCCCGAGTGGGCAACGGCGGCGCGCGCCTCCTGCACGGACGCCTCCGCTGCAATACTCACAAGCTGGACGCGGGGCACCATCAGCGTGCGCACCGGGCGGGCGTTGAGCTGCACTGCCCCGTAGATCATCCGCCGCTCCTGCTCGCCTACGGTGCCCGACTCCTCCGCCAGGTCGATCGTGCTTTTGATCTCCGCCAGGGTGATCCCCGCTTCGGATGGGAGTTTGCGGAAGCCCAAAAGGCGAACGATGAGGTCGGTAAGCCAGCTTAAAAACTGGATGAGCGGCGCGCTCAGGCGAGCGAGCAGGTCGATCGGATAGGCGACGGCGAGGGCGACTGGCTCCGCCGCCACCAGGGCAGCGCGCTTTGGCACCAGTTCCCCCAGGACCAGGCTGATGAGCGAGACGGCAATGGTGACGACAAAAAAAGCCAGATTTTCACCCCAGGGACCGACGCGGGCCACCAGAGTGCGGGCGAGGGGAGCCGACAGCTGCACCGCCGCCGCCGCCGAGGTAAAAAAACCGGCGAAGGTGACCCCGACTTGAATGGTCGCCAGAAAGCGGGTGCTGTCGTTGCTGAGTTTTTCGACCAGCCGGGCGCGCCGGTCACCGCTATCGACGAGAATCTGCAGCCGAGCCCGGTTAATCGAGACCAGGGCAATCTCCGCTGCAGCGAAGAAGGCGTTGAGCACAATCAGCAAAAAGATGAGGCCAAGCTCGAAGGCCAGCGAGTCCATCGAACACTGAGAAACGGGCTTGTCTTGATGATATCGCCCGCCGCCTGCTCCTATTCGGCGGTCTTTTGCAACAGTACTGGACAACTGGCGTTGGTGCGCACGTAGTCCGAGACGGAGTTGCCCAACAGCCGATCGAGATCCGGCAGGTTGCGGGCGATGGTCGGTCGCCGGTCCTGGCAGCCCAGCACGAGCAGGTCAGCGCCGTTCTCCTCCGCCAGACGGCAGATCTCAGGACCGGGGCTGCCGACGCCGTAGAGGGTGCGGTAGTTGACGCCCTGCTGCCGGGCCACCTCGGCGGCGGTGGCGAGCAGCAGACTTTCTTCTTCGGGCTTATCGACTTTGAGCGTCTCGCCCGGATCGAGCTGGCGGGTGCGCACCCGGATGAGCAGGAGCTGGCCCCCCTCGATCTGGCGGGCCAGATCGACGGCGGTCTTGAGGGCAAACTTGGAGGCCATCGTGTCGCTGACGGCCACGGCGATCCGGCGCAGGCGGTTGACGTAAAAGCCGTCGCGCAACAGCAGCATCGGGCAGGAGGCACGCTGGAAGACGTACTGGCTGACCGAATTTTTGAGGATGGCGACGATCGCATTCAAACCCCGCGACCCCATGAGCAGCAACGAGGCATTGGTCTCCTCGGCGACCAGGCAGACGACGTCTTTGGGATCGCCGGTGCGCAGCACCGTGCGCAGCTCATACTCGGGCGGCAGAGCCAGTTGGGCAATCGTCTTCTCAAGAATCTCCCGCCCGCGCAGCAGGCTCTCGTCGTACTTTTGAGCCGAGGGGGTGGCTTTGACGACGTGCAGGGCGGTGATGCGTGCTCCCCGGCTACCAGAAAGATCGAGCAGCGCCTTGAGCATCTGCACCGGGGCAGATGAATCCTCGACAGCCAGAAGAATATTTTTGAGTAATAACATAGGACGCCTCGAACTGCTTGATCATGCAGTGTATAGGGGCAGGGGCGTCTGCCTTTCAGCCCAGCAACAAATTATTGCAAGCGCAACAAAAAACCGCCGGTGAGACCACCAGCGGCAGAGGCACTCTCCGGCGATCGCTGAATTAGCGCTGATCGCGCAGCATCAATAGCTGTACCAGCTGCAACAGCGCGTAGAGCGTCGTCGCAATGTAGGTCCAGGCAGCGGCAGTGAGAACTTCGCGCGCTCCCTGGCGCTCGTCGCCCTGCAGGATGCCCAGGTGATCGACGATGGCGAGGGCGCGCTTCGAGGCGTCGAACTCGACCGGCAGCGTCACGAGATGAAACAGCAGGGCAGCGGCGAACAGGACGATACCCAGGTTGACAAGCCAACCGCCCAGATTGAAGACCAGACCGCCCAGCACTAGCCAGGGACCGAGACTTGCCCCAATATTGGCCACCGGCACCAGACTGGCGCGCACAAACATCGGCGCGTAACCGCCTGCATCCTGCAGGGCGTGGCCGACTTCGTGCGCCGCCACCGCCGCCGCCGCAATCGAGCCGGAGTAGTAGTTCGACTCGCTGAGGCGGACCACCTTGGCCTGGGGGTCGTAGTGATCGCTCAGCTCGCCTGGGACCGCCTCGACTGCGACGTGGCCCAGCCCCTTGCGATCGAGGATGGCTCGGGCAACCTGGGCACCGTTCATCCCCAGCTGCGAGCGAAATTGCGACCACTTGCGGTAGGTACCCTGCACCCGCGACTGGGCCCAGAGCATCAGCACGATTCCCGGAATCAAAAGCCACCAACCGGGAGCAAGAAACATCGCCAGGCTCCTTTTTGCTAATCAGGGGGTGAATCTGGAAGCCCCAGGCAATCGCCAGCCTGCGTCCGGCTGCCGTTGGCGTAGTCCCAGGCGGATTGTGCTTTTTTACCTGCCGGCTGCACCTTCGTAATCAAAAGCGCACCGTCGCCGGTCTGCACCTCCAGCCCCTGTCCTTTTATTATATTAATTATTGTTCCAGGCAACAATTCTTTTGAGCCGTTATGTGTCAATCTGCTTTCGAGAATGCGTAGACGTTCTTTCCAATGGAATGTATGGGCGTAGGGGTAGAAGGCGCGGATCTGGTTGCGGATCTGGGGGGCGGCCTGCTGCCAGTCGATCCGGTAGAGCTGCTTGTCGATAAGGGGCGCGTAGGAACTCTGGCTGTCGTCCTGGACCTCGGGGATGAGCCGGTCAAATTCTCTAAGAGTCTGGATGAGCAGATCCGCCCCTATCTGAGCGAGCCGGGCCAGGAGTGCTTCGGCGGTTTCCTCCGGCTCGATCGCCACTACGGCCTTTTTGAGCATCGGCCCGGTGTCGAGTCCAGCTTCCATGCGCATGATCGTCACGCCGCTCTCACTTTCGCCCCGGTAGATCGCCCACTGCACCGGGGCGGCACCGCGATATTTGGGCAACAGCGAACCGTGGACGTTGATCGGGGCGCGGCCTGGCAGATCGAGGACGCGCTGGGGCAAAATCTGGCCGTAGGCGGCGACGACAAAAAAGTCGGCCTGCTGCGACTCTAAGGCAGCGAGCACCTCCTCGGACTTGCGCAGGCGCTCGGGCTGAAAGACAGTAAGTCCGCGTTTTTGGGCCAGTTGCTTGACAGGCGGCGCGCTCAGGCGATTGCCCCGGCCCTGGGGGCGATCCGGCTGGGTGACGACGGCAGCCACCTCGATATCTGGCTGGGCGAGCAGGCGCTCAAGACTTGGAACAGCAAATTCGGCGGTGCCAAAAAAGACGACGCGCACAGGCTTCCTCTAAAGCAGGTACTCCAGTATCGCCCCGGTGTGCTGCTGGCCGAGGCGGGGGCTTTTTTGCTAGAATGGCGAAGTTGACTAACTCTGCACATCCTGAAATTCGGGTGCGCTTTTTGGCGTCTTTTCGGGATGGAAGCTGAACCCGATAGGAGAAAACCTATGAGCGTAGTAACGCTACCGCAAATGCTGGAAGCCGGAGTCCACTTCGGCCACCAGACCCGCCGCTGGAATCCCAAGATGCGGCGCTACATCTTCACCGACCGCAACGGCATCCACATCATCGACCTCACCCAGACTGCCCACCTGCTCGACGAGGCTTACAGCTACCTGCGCGAGGCCGCCGATCAGGGCAAAAAGATTCTTTTTGTCGGCACCAAGCGCCAGGCCGCTCCGGTGATCGCCCAGGAAGCAAAGCGCTGCGGCATGTTCTGGGTCAACCAGCGCTGGCTGGGCGGAATGCTCACCAACTGGGAGACGATCCGCACTTCGGTCGATCAACTCAAAGAACTCGAGGCGATGGAGGCGAACGGCCAGTTCGACCTGCTGCCTAAAAAAGAAGCCTCGGTGCAGCGCAAGAAGCTTGAGCGCCTCACCAAGTACCTGGGTGGCCTCAAAAATATGCGCCGCAAACCCGACATCCTGCTGGTCGTCGATCAGCGCCGCGAGCAAAACGCCGTGATGGAGGCGCGCCGCCTGAATATCCCGATCGTCTCGCTCCTCGACACCAACTGCGATCCGGACCTGACCGATGTCGGCATTCCGGCCAACGACGATGCAATTCGCTCGATCCGGCTTATCGTCGGCAAGCTCGCCGATGCGATCTACGAGGGCCGCCACGGCCAGCTTGAAGACTACACCGAAGAAGAACCCGTCCCCGCCGCGACTCCGGCTGTCCCCGCCGCCGAGGCAGCCGGGCCAGTAGACAAGGGCGAGGTGCTCTACTCTACCCTGCTTGACGAAGACGAATAAGCGAGGCAACCATCATGGCAGAAGTTACAGCCCAGCAGGTCAAGGAACTGCGCGACAAGACCGGGGTCGGCATCAACGACTGCAAAAAAGCGCTCGTCGAGAGCGACGGCGACACCGACAAGGCGATCGAGTTCCTGCGCAAAAAGGGGATCATGAAGGCCGGCAAGGTCAAAGACAAGGTGGCCACCGAGGGGCTGGTCGGCTCCTACATCCACACCGGTGGCCGCATCGGCGTGCTGGTGGAGGTCAACTGTCAGACCGACTTTGTTGCCAAGGGCGAAGAGTTCCAGCAACTGGTCAAAGACATCGCCATGCAGATTGCCGCCAGCCCCAACGTCGAGTACGTCGCCGCTTCTGACGTCAGCGACGAGGTCAAAGCGCAGGAGTTGGCCCTGGAGCTGCAGCGAGAAGACCTGGCGAGCAAGCCTGAGAAGATCCGCTCTCAGATAGCGCAGGGCCGGGTAGACAAGCTCATCAAGGAGCGGGCGCTGTTGGAGCAGCCGTTTATCAAGGACCAGAGCATCAGCGTGGGGGAGTTGGTGGACCAGAAGATAGCGAAGATAGGCGAGAACATCAAAGTGCGCCGCTTTGCCCGCTTCGTCCTGGGCGAGGGTCTTGAAAAAGATCAAAAGAGCTTTGCCGAAGAGGTGGCTGCCCAGACCGGCGGGCTGGGTTAGCGCTATCTAAAAAAGCGAGGGGCAGGTACAATCCTGCCCCTCGCTTTTTTTATCCAGGGGATCTTGCCCGAGGACTGGGCCTGCTCAAGGGAGATCAAAAAGCAGCACCTCCGCCGGCTCCTTCGCCGTCAGAGTCAGGGCTCCTTCGTCGCTCAGCGCCGCACCGTCGCCAGATTTGAGCACCTGTCCGCCCAGATCCACCACTCCCCGCGCCACCTGCAACCAGCCGTGACGGCCTGCTCCAAGGGGCAGCCGGGCACTCTCACCGGCGGCGAACAATCCGGCGTAGAGCACCATGTCTTGATGTACCTTGAGGGTGCCCTCCCGGCCATCGCCCGCCACCACCGGCAGAAACCGCCCCTGCCGACTGGCCGCATCGAAGTGTTGCTGCTCGTAACTCGGGGCGATCCCGCGCACAGACGGCAAAATCCAGATCTGCAGAAGATGCACCGGTTCGCTGCGGCTCGGGTTGAACTCGCTGTGGGTCACTCCTGTCCCGGCGCTCATGCGCTGCACGTCGCCCGGACGGATGATCGAGCCGTTGCCCATGCTGTCCTTGTGCTCGAGCGCCCCTTCGAGAATGTAGGTGATGATCTCCATGTCGCGGTGGGGGTGGGTGCCAAAGCCGGCCCCCGGCATCACCCGATCTTCGTTGATCACCCGCAGCGCTCGAAAACCCATCTGCTTCGGATCGTAGTAGTCGGCAAAGGAGAACGTGTGCTGCGTGTCCAGCCAGCCGTGGTTGGCGTGGCCGCGCTCGTCTGCCGCCCGCAAAGTAATCATCCTTCCTCCCAGAAGACCGGCAACCGCTGCCGGCGCAAATGCTTTCTAAGACCATATTACATTAAATAGTTCAATATTAAAATATCTGGTTATTGCCGTTGTCCTTCTGGGCCAGGCCGAGCTTGCGGCACAGTTGTCCCAGGGTATGCCGCTCCGCTTCGCTCAGGACGGCGAGGGCAGAGACGATCTGCTCGACATGGGGGGCAAACACCCGCTCGATCAGCTTGCGGCCCGCTTCGGTAAGATGCACGCTGATCGTTCGCCGGTCGGTGTTCGAGCGCACCCGCTCGATGAGACCGCGCTTTTGGAGGTTGTCGATGACGAGCGTCATGTTGCCGCCGCTTTTGAGGAGCTTCTGGGCAAGCTGGCTCTGGCTGAGGGGGCCGAGGTGCAGGAGCGCTTCGAGGACACCGAACTGGCTTACTGTCAGGTTGACTGCCTTGAGATGGCTGTGAACGCGATTGGCCACCGCGTCGGAGGCGCGCATCAACTTGATGTAGACGTCGAGGGCGAGGACCTGCTCGGTGCTGCCCCGGTATCTTGTGCCCATATTCCTTCGAGATTGAACAATTCAATATTAAGCCTCCTTCTGGCGGCGGAGGGGCTGGAGGGCCGGGACTTCTTTAATAGAAACAGCGCTGAGGATGGACCGATGGATACAGGGACTGTCGTCGCAGCGGAGCAAGTCCGCCAGGTCATGGAAATTCTGGCCATCACCTACAGGGGCCGGGGTTCGGTCGAGCTGGGCGAACCGTACCGGGTGCTCGTCTCGACGGTGATCTCCCAGCGCACCCGCGAAGAGCAGACGACTGCAGTCTCTGAGCGTGTCTTTGCCCAGTACCCGGATATAGACGCCCTCGCGGCGGCGGACGAGCAGCACCTCTACCGGTTGCTTGCCGGCAGCGAGTACCGCGAGGTCAAAGCGCCCCGGCTCATCGCGATGGCAAAAATTTTGCAGCAAAAATACGCAGGCCGGGTACCCGACGACATCGACGCGCTCTTAGAACTGCCGGGCATCGGGCGCAAGACGGCCAACTGCGTGCTCATCTACGCCTTCAACCGCGAGGCGATCTGCGTCGATACCCACATGCACAAGATCACAAACCGCCTGGGCTGGGTGCGTACCAGCAATCCAACCCAGACCGAAATTGCCCTGCAGAAGGTGATGCCGCGCGATCTGTGGGCCGGCAGCAACCGTCTTTTTTTGCAGCATGGCCGCGCTATCTGCCTGAGCGGTGCGCCGCCGCTTTGCAGCCGCTGTCCGATTCGTCCCTGGTGCGACTATGGCCAGGCCACCCGCGCTGCCAGGTATTGAGGGCGTTACTAGAGTTGTCGGTAGTAGGCTACCAGCCACTCCTCGATCGCCTCGCCCATCTGGTCGAGGGCTTCGGGGCCCAGCGGCTCGTTGCAGTGGCGGGCGCTCCACTGGCAGAGGCTTAAAAGCAGCGCCCTGCGGGCGTGCTGCAGACGGCGGGAGACGGTGTACTGACCGATATTGAACTGGGAGGCCATCTGCTGCTGGGTGCTGTTGCCGCAGTAGTAGATGGCGAGCATCTGTCGCGCCTCGGGCTTGAGCTGGTCGAGGGCAGCGACGAGGGCTTGCTGCAGTTGCGACTGCAGGCTCTGGCGCACCTGCTGGCTTTCGGCAGCGTCGAGCTGGTCTAGAAGCGACTCACCCTCGTCGGCGACGAACAGATCGAGCCATTCGCCCGTCTCGCTGCCCACCAGCGGCACGTTGAGGGACGTGTGCGCCGGATAGAGGTAGCTGCGGACGATCCTGGCGCAGCGGATGAGCCAGGATTCGATGCGGCTGGCGCTGTCAGGGGTGTTCAAGGCCAGATCGGGGCTGACCTGCTCGTTGTAGAGCCGGACAATCGCCTCGAGGATTTTGGGGCTGGGTTTTTCGAGATGGCGCGAGCCGCTCGCCTGTTTGGGGACGTAGAGGAGGGTGTAGCAGCGCAGCGCCGCCAGGTAGCGCTCGATCGTCCCGGCGGATTCGCCGTGGCCGCGCAGCGCCTGGGCGACGAGTTTCTGGCTCAAGCGCCTTAGAAGCGCCCAGTCGGTGCAGATCTCCATCACCCGCTGCTGGCGCAGGTGGCGGTTGAGGGCGTTGCTGAAGACGACCCGCGCGTAGCGGTCAAGATCGCCGTGCTCAGGCTCGAAGCCTTCGAGTACCTTGTCCACCTCGGCCATGACGATCTGAAAACACTCAGCCAGGCTGTGCCGCCCCCAGGTGCTCGACACAAAGCGCAGCACCGACCAGTAGGCGGCTGCCTGCAAAAAGGCGCACAGGTGAGCGCGGGCAGTGCTGTCGCCCTGCTCTCGCCAGAGCCGGTGCCAGTGGCCCACCCAATCGCTGGGGGTGCTCTCGGCCTTTAAGCAGCGGTCCATGCTCCGGCGCAACCTCGGATCGCTGACCCAACCCCGGCAGCGGTCGCCCTCGAACGTCAAAAACGTTGAAAAAAGGTGGAGTGGTTCTCGACAAGCTTGCATGAGCCGGTGTCCCTCACAAAATCTGTTACCCACGGGCGCGAAGAAAATGATCCTTCTTCGCCCTTCTGCTGGATCAAGCGAGAAGTCGGCCAGGAACGTGTCATCTTTATGCGGAAAAAAATGGATCGAGAAAAATTTGACTGCCGCGACACATTATCGGTGGCATTCTCGCTTGATCGCTTAGAGGTGCGATTGACGATTGCTCTCGATTCGTTGCGGAGGCGTACTTTTGATAGCGGCGATGCATAAATTTGAAAGTGGCTCCTTAATGACTACTATTGAGCCACCCACCGCCCGCGACAGAGCAGCGATGCGCTGGTTTGACGCGAAGGGGCGCTCTGGGGAGGATAGGCTGAGAGCGCAGTTGCGGCTGCGTATGACCCCATCTTTTCCCTCCCCAGACACCGATGCGCTCCACCCGTGGCCTCGCCGTTTCCCTCGATGCCAGACGACTGCTCACTCCCCTCACCATCGAGGTCAGCCGATGACCGCGTCGAACATTACCCAGCTCCTGGCCAACTGGCGCGAAGGTGACGAGCAGGCGTTTGCCCAGCTGATGCCCCTCGTCTACGATCAGCTCCACCGGCTGGCCCGCAGCTACATCCGCAACGAACGGCTCGATCACACCCTGCAGGCGACAGCGCTCGTCAACGAAGCTTTTTTGAAGCTCGTCGAGCAAGACCACATCGACTGGAAAAGCCGCGCCCACTTTCTGGGTTTCGCCGCCCACCTGATGCGCCATATTTTGGTCGATTATGCCCGCGCCCGCAGCACCGCCAAGCGGGGCGGCGCGCTACAGAGGGTGTCCATCGAGGCGGTGGGAGATGTCGCCGCTAAAGTCCGCGATCTCGATTTTGTCGCCCTCGACGAAGCCCTCGACGCCCTCGCCTTGATCGATGCCCAGCAGGCGCGCATCGTCGAGATGCGGTTTTTTGGCGGCCTTACCTGCAGCGAGATCGCCGAGGTGCTGGCGATCTCGCTCTCGACGGTCAACCGCGACTGGAAATCGGCAAAAGCCTTCCTCAAACAGGAGATGAGCAAGGGGGACGAGCAATGATCACCTCCGATGAGTGGCTTGAGATCCGACGGGTACTCGACCAGGCGCTCGAACTGTCGCCCGCCGATCGCCCTGCCTTTGTCGAGCGCCTCTGCGCCGATCGAGACGGCCTGCGCGATCAAGTGGAGGCGCTGATGGCTGCCTACGAGGAGGACGAGGACTTTTTGGAGACCCCGGCCTATCAGCTGGAGGGTGTGGGCAGTTGGCTGGGCGGGCACCAGCCCGGTTCCCTCGTCGGAAGGCGCATCGGCGCTTACGAACTCAAAGAAGAAATTGGCTGGGGCGGGATGAGCACGGTCTACCTGGCCGAACGCGCCGACGGCCACTTTGAGCAGCGGGTAGCCCTCAAGCTGCTCAAACACACCAGCGGCGGCGACGTTTTATTAAAGCGCTTTCGCGCCGAGCGCCAGATTCTCGCGAGCCTCAAACACCCCAATATCGCAAGTCTCGTCGATGGGGGCGCTTCTGAGGACGGCACGCTCTACCTGGTCATGGAGTACGTCGAGGGGGTGCCCATCGATGTCTACTGCGACACCCACAACCTGACGATCAAAGAGCGGCTGCAGCTTTTTGCCGCTGTCTGCTCAGCCGTCCACTACGCCCACCAGAACCTGATCGTCCACCGCGACCTCAAGCCCGCCAACATCCTGGTCACCGGCGAAGGCGTCCCCAAATTGCTCGACTTTGGCATCGCCAAATTGCTCGCCCCCGACCTCTACGCCCAGCCTTTTAACCCGACGGTGACCCTCCTGCGGCCCATGACGCCCAACTACGCCAGTCCCGAGCAGATCAAAGGCGGGCTCATCACCACCGCCAGCGACATCTACTCGCTGGGCGTGCTGCTTTACGAACTTTTGACCGGCCACCTGCCCTTTGGTACCGCTCGCCTGCCCCACGAGGTTTTGCGCGCCGTCTGCGAGGACGATCCGCCCCTGCCCAGTGCGACGATTGGCCGCGTCGTCCAAAAGCGCAGCGGCAGCGAGACGATTACCCTCACCCCGCGCCTGGTGAGCCTGACGCGGGGCGGGCAACCCGAGAAATTGCAGCGTTCCCTCTCAGGCGACCTCGACAACATCGTGCTCAAGGCGATGAGCCGCCCGCCCGAGCGCCGCTACGCCTCCGCCCAGCAACTCGCTCAAGACATCGAGCGTCACCTCGACGGCTTACCCGTGCTGGCCCGCGAGAACACCCTCTGGTACCGCACCCGTCGCTTCGTGCGCCGCAACAAAATTGTCGTCGCCGCCGGGTGTCTTATCGGCCTGTCGCTGGTGGGCGGCATCGTTGCCACCAGCCGCGAGGCCGCCATTGCCCAGGCGGCCCAGGCCCGCGCCGAACGCCGCTTCAACGATGTCAGGCAACTGGCAAACTCGCTGATGTTTGAAATCTACGCTGGGATCGACAAATTACCCGGCGCGACACCGACCAAAAAATTACTGGTTACAAAAGCCCTCACCTACCTCGATAACTTGTCGCAAGAAGCCGAAAACGATCTGTCATTGCAAGCTTCTTTGGCAACGGCTTATCAGCGGGTCGGAGATATTCAGGGTAATATCTACAACCAGAATCTCGGCGATACAGCTGGTGCTCTACGCAGCCACAAACGAGCCCAAGCCATCTGGCAAAAAATTGTCGCGGCTCGGCCAGGAGATACCCAGGTAAAAGCCAATTTAGCGGCCAGTTACCTCGCTGTCGGCGACCTGCAAAAATGGACAGGTGATCGAAGTGCCGCCGCCAAAAGTTATATCAAGGCGCAACAACTGCAGGAGGAGTTATTGCAAATAAATCCAGCGGATATTGAGGCGCTGAAAGGAAAAAAGCAATCCTACAGCCGGCTCGGTGATACACTATTTGATAACGGCAACGGCGATCGAAAAGGTGCTCAAATTAATTACTCAAAAAGCCTGATGATCGCCGAAGCGTTGGCCAAAAAAAATCCTCAGGATCGACAATCACAGCGCGATCTTATGATTTGCTATTCTGACACTGCGGACGCAGAAAGCGATCAATCCAGAGCAGAAGTCAACTATCGGAAAGCACTGAAAATCGCTGAGAAGTTATCCAGTACAAATTCACTAGATGCAACTGCTCGCCGCGATCTGTGGTTCAGCCACATTAAGCTCGGTGATTTTCTTCTCAAAAAAGACAGCAGTGCCTCGCAAAATCATTATCTCCAGGCTTTAAAAATCGCCAGGTTCCTCGCTGCCTCTGATCCAAAAAACGAGCAGGCGCGCACCGATTTAGCCTATACCTATCAAGGTCTGGGGGATGTAGAATTGACAACTAAGAATAGAAAGAGCGCCGGAGCTTTTTATCTCTTAGCCTTGCCTATCAGACAAACAGCAGTACAAGCAGATCCAAACAATCAATACAATCGAAAGAAGCTACAGGAGCTGTACAAACGCTTGAGTGATTCAGGTACCAAGTTTACCCCACTGCCAACAAAATCGTAGCAAATTGAACTGGCGTTGAGCAGGAAACCCACATTCTCAATGGAGACAACGATGAAAAGTACAGTCGATCAAACGATCAAGTCGAACAAGGGCAGCGCAAACGCTATACCCTCTGAAAACCCGCCCCGCGCGCACAGGGATTAGGCCAGCTCAAGCAAACCATTGGAGGGGAATAAAGATGAGTACTTTGACAGAGACGTACGAGAGCCGTCTAGCAGAATTGACGGCTCTACAAAAGCAAGCGCAGAGCTATTCAACTGCGGTTCCTGTTGCCTTAGGTCGGCAGCTGCTCAAGGCTCTACGAGCAGTCGGCGATATCGAAGGAAATCTGTACTATCCTAACTTAGGAAGGACTGGTGATGCTCTAGAAAGGTACAAAGAAGCGATTGCCACTGCCCAAAAGATTGATTCTGCAGATTTGCAGCTGGAAGATAGTCTTGAATTGGCTGCTGTCCACGATGGCGCTGGCGATCTTTTTGGTTGGACTGGCAATGTTGTCGAGAGACTCAAGAACTACTTCAAGAGCCTGGAGATTCGCGAAAAGTTAAGCGAGGCTAACCAGGATAATCCTCAACTAAAACGGGCGTTGATGTTTAGCTATAGCCGCATCGGCGATGCCCTGGCAAATAAAGGCAAAACAGGGGCAAGCCAAAGTTATAGTCTGGCGTTACAACTTGCTAAGGAGCTAGCTCCGCCCAATACAACTGACGCGAAGGCACTGGAGGATCTGTGGATTTGCTACTTAAATATTGGCGAATCTCAGCTCGATAGTGGGGATTGCGAGCAGGCATTGAACAGTTTCAGTGAGTGCGTGAAGCTGGTCGAGCAGTATGCTCCGTCCCTGCCTTTAGACCCGGACAAATGCCGCAATTCTCTTCAGGGATGTCGCGACCTCTGGATCAGTTACTCTAAACTCGCAGATGTGCAACTCAAGCTCAATCGTTTGGACGAAGCGCGACAGAACTACGAGCAGGCCAAGCAGATTGCCCAAGAGATTTACAATGCCAACGAGGCCAACTTTCAGGCACGCTGCGATCTGGCCAATGCCCTCGATAAGATGGGCTATTTCATGCTTGCGACTGGAGGAGTCGATGATGCTGAAACCCATTACAACGACAGTCTGCAACATCTTCAGCAACTGGCGACTGTCGATAACACGAATATGCGCAACCGGCACAATCTGGCGCAGTTGCATATGAACCTTGCTCAAGTGCATGAGCACCGGGCGAATAGCCAGAAAATTTCGAGCAGTGAGCAAAAGCAACACTGGCAGAATGCACACTCCTGCTATAGCGCAAGTCTGGAGGTTTGGGCGAGTGGAGAGGAGGGTGGCAGCAGTTACACCGTGGCCAGGACTGCCTGTCAAAAAGTCAGGAATATTATCGAAAAACTGGAGGCTCGGGCAGGTGTGTTGGCCGGGTAACGCCGCTGATGCCATCATTCACATCCAACGTGACAAGCCAGGAGGCTAGCAGTCGCACGGTCCTTGGGCGGGTTGGAACAAGCTAGCCCTGATGTGTCTCTCGTTGGTGTTTCAACGGGGGACGACGATTCAGGCCACAAAAATCAACCTGAAAATCTCAAGGCTTGTTCAGCAGAACAATCAACCAACGGAGCTTTAGACCGCGTCGGCGATCAAGTTGCGTTCGCGGGCCAGGTCCACGAGGTCCGCCAGGCGGGCCGCTTCGGCGGCGGCGATCGAACGGCCCAGTCCGGAGAGCCGGTAGTAGCGGCGGCGCTGATCGTCGAGAGCCGGGTCGGCGCGCTCGTCGGCTTCTTCGATCCAGCCGTCGCTTAAAAGCTGCTTGATCGAGCGGTACAGGGTGCCGGGACCAAGCCTGACTGCCCCTGCTGTGCGTTCCTTGACCTCCTTGCTGATGCCGTAGCCGTGCCGGTCGCCCTCGGCCAGGGCAAGCAGAATGTGGAACACCGCCGGGCTTAACGGTAAAAAGGTCTTCAGATCAGGGGCAGCTTGGGTCATGGCTCTGGCAACTTATCCGCTCTGGATATATCTGTTATGGACAATGTATCGGCTTCGGGGATCCGCGTCAACCACCGGCGAGGAAGTCCTGCTCACCGCTGCCGAGAGACGAGGCGGGGAGCAATCACCGTGACCTCCGGCAGCGTGTAGACGGTGGCAGTGTCACGGCGGGCGGGCCGTGCGGCAGCCGTCTGCAGGCAGGCAACGGCAATAGCAGCGACAGTGACGCCAACGATCAGCAGGTGCAGCCACACCTCCAGCGAGGGGAAGAAGCGGCGCGGCGCAGGGACAGCTTTGAAGGTCTGTAAAGCAGGAACAGTCAGTGAAAAGGCGCGAGTCATCTGTGCCTCCTGGCAACCAGTTTCAAAAACATCCATCTCGGATGTATCTGATATGGATAATATCCAAAATGGATATAAACGTCAAGGGTCCGGTGCCAGGTTTTGTTGCCGGAAGCGGACGCTAAAGCAGCTGCCCTGGCCGGGGTTGCTGGTGACGGCGATCGAGCCGGTGTGCAATTCGACGAGCTTGCGGGTGATCGCCAGTCCCAGGCCGGTGCCGGGGATGCCCTCGGTCTGGGCGGTCTTTACCCGGTAAAAAGGTTCCCAGATGCGCTCCAAGGCCGCATCCGGGATGCCGAAGCCCTCGTCTATGACAGCGATGGCCACCCAGGGACTATCGAGGCTGAGCCGGACGCGGATCGTCTGGCTGTCCGGGCCGTACTTGAGGGCGTTGGTCAACAGATTCATAAAGATCTGATCAAAGCGCAGCGGGTCCGCCGCGATTATGAGCGGTTCTTTTGGCCAGTCTTCTGCTACCAGGCGGCTGTGCCTGGCCTCGGCC
Source organism: Gloeobacter kilaueensis JS1 (assembly GCF_000484535.1). Taxonomy (NCBI): domain Bacteria; kingdom Bacillati; phylum Cyanobacteriota; class Cyanophyceae; order Gloeobacterales; family Gloeobacteraceae; genus Gloeobacter; species Gloeobacter kilaueensis. The sequence goes on from NC_022600.1 coordinate 3,072,319, forward strand.
TGGGGCCGCAGTTCGGCCATCAAAGGCCGCAGGCGGGCCTGGACGCTCAACGGTTGCACCTTGAGATCGAAGGCGGGTGACTCGATGCGCGCCAGGGCAAGAAAGTCGCTCACCAGCCCCTGCACCCGCTCAGCCGACGAGAGGATCGGATCGACCATCTCCTCCAGTTCGATATCGGAACTGGGAGGACTGATCTTGAGCAACTCGGCGAAGCCCCGGATGTTGGTGAGCGGCGAGCGGATGTCGTGGGAGAGCATCCCGAGCATCTGCTGGCGCAGCCGCTCCAGCTCCAGTTGGGCAGTGATGTCCTCGATGGCACAGAGAATGCCGCCCACCTGCTCGTCTTGTGACAGAGGCACCAGCCTGAGCCGATAATCGCGCTCGCCCAGGTTCACCTGCCGCTGGCTCGGCTGGCCGCTACCCAGAGCTGCCTGGGCTTCCGCCCACTGTTCGGCGCTCAGCCAGCCTAAAGCCTGCAGTTGCTCGCCTAAAAAAGGAGTGCTGCGGTTCTCCGGAAAGAACGGCGCGCTTGCCGGGTTTTGAAAGTAGATCCGCCCGTCGCCGGTGGCTGCCACCAGGGCAGTTGCGAGCGAGTCGGTGACCGCCTGCTGGGCTTTGCGCCGCTCCCGTTGAATTTCGAGTCGGCGGGCGGTGCGCTGTTCGCCCTCGATAAGTGAGAAGCCGCCTGCCAGTATCAGAGCACCCGCTGGAGCGGCGAGCGGCAGCCAGATCGAGCTGCGCCAGAATAAAACGACCGCCAGACCCACCCAGCCGGCGGCCCAGGCGAGGGTGATCGTCAGTTGCAGCCAGCCGGGCCTGCCAGTCAGCAAAAAGCCCAGGCCGAGGGCGGACATAACGGCTACCAGGCCCGTCAGCCAGCCTGGCCAGGGTGCCAGGGCACTGTTGCCGAGCAGGTTGTCCACCACCGTCCAGTGCAGGGCAATGCCGCTTGCCTGGGTATCGAAGGGGGTGATGAGCGCGTCCACAGCAGTCGCGGTTACACCGACCAGCACGATCTGATCGGCGAAGCGGGCCGGAGCGACTTTGCCTTCGAGAACATCGATGGCGCTCACGCTGGGCAGGGAGCGGGCCGGGCCGGGCCAGTTCAGCCAGATCCGATCGGGAACGGAGGGCTGAGACAGTCCTGCCAGGCTGGCGTAGAGCCGGGCAATCACTGTTCCGAAAGTCTCTACTTCTAGATCGGATCCTGGGCTTTTGGGGACAACCAGCGCCGTTCTCAGTTGCAGATTCTCGCCAAAGATACCGGCACCGATGTCGCCGATGCCGGCACTCACCTCAGCGAGGGGGGGCACCGGCTCCAGGCGCACACTGGTCGGGGTGCGGGCGGCGGCGAGCACCACCCGGCCCTGGCGGGCGATGGCGCGGGCCAGAAGAGCGTCCTGGGCGGTGGGTTCGCTGAAGAGCACATCGATGCCGACCACGGCGGCCCCTTCCAGCCGATCCAATAGCTGGGCAAAGCGGCGGCGGTCCCAGGGCAGGCGGCCCAGCCGGGCAATACTGCGATCGTCGATCGCCACCAGCACCAGCGGCACCGCCGACGGGCGAAAACCGCGCCACTGAAAGCGCTTCTGGAGACTCCAGTTCTCCAGCGGCGTCCACAGCCCAGCCACCAGCGCCCCTGTAGTCACTAAAGCCGCCAGTGGGCCCGCCCAGGGCCAGCTACCCGGTGGCCAGGCCAGTCCTTTCAAGGGAGCAGTACCGTCAGGTTAAACGTTCGCTGCGCTCCGAGGGCTGTCGTGATCTCCACCGGCAAAAAGCGATCCGCCGGGAGGGGACGGACGAAGCTGAAGTTGCCCTGCAAGTCGGTATCGATCGGTTCGTTAAAAAGTCGTACCAGGTTGCCCGGATCGGTGTACGCCGACAGGCGCACCTGGTTGTCGGCCAGTCGCTCGTAGCTGACGCGGTAGATCCGGGCGGCGGTGGGAGTGGCCACCGGCGGCTGGGGAGGTTTGCCCAGGGGAACGAGCGATTCGAGTCCCCCCGGCAACAGGAGCGTCTGGCCCTGGGCGCTGGCGCTCACCACGCCGCTGCGCGCCGCGATCGTCGAGCGGTCCCGTCGATCGACGGCGACACCAAAGATCGTGCCGCGCACCCCGGCCACACCGGCGGGTGTATCGATCTCCAGCTTCGAGCTTTTGCGGTTAAAGCGGCGGACGCTGAGGGCCACCTGGCCGCCCCGGACGCTGATGCGCGAGCGCTTACCGCCGTCGGGCAGCAGGTCGAGCAGCGAAAGGGTCACCGTCGTCGATTCGGAGACGCGCAGGCTGGCGATGCCGTCGTCGAAGACGAGGGTCGCTCCCGAATCAAGACCCGTTTCGATCTGATCGCCGGGGCGCACCAGCTTATCGCCCAGCACAGCGGGCCGGGCCGGCTGGTTCTTGCGGCTGTAATTGACCGTCCCCTGCAGTCTTCTGATCACAAGGTAGCGATCGGGAGCACCGGCGGGGGCGAGCAAGGGGATCGGTGCGGCAGCGAGCGGCCCAACCGCAAGGAATACGAGCATCGCCGGGACAAGTGGCGCAAGGGCAAAAGCGTTCAATCGTCTCGTGGAAAATTGGGATGTTCTCAAGAATAGATCGACTCGGCAGCACTGGCATCTGGGGGGCGGGGCAGGCGGGAGACGAGAACGGCGACGGCGACGAGTAGAACGACACCAGCCACTCCCGCTAAGGGATGGCCGATGCCCGTGAGCCACTCAGGAATACCTGGCCGGTCGTAGCGGATCAGATGCCGGGTACTGACCAGATAGTAGGTCCAGATCCAGCCCGTATGCAGCCCGACCGCCAGGCCCAGCCTGCCGCCCCCCTGAAAGCGGGCAAATGCCAGGAGCAACCCGGCGGCGAACAGGGCCGGAAACTGGGGCAGAGTGGCAAAGATGATCGCCGGAGCCTTGATAAAGTGAACGGCAGCAAACAAGAGTGCGCTCGCCATCGCCCCGGTCCAGAGGCCGGAGCGCCGGGCAAAAGTCTGCAACAAGAAGCCACGAAACAGCAATTCTTCGATAAAGCCCACCGCCAGAGCGACCACGAGCCCTTCGACGAGCGTGCCCCCCAGGGTGCTCACCGGCTCAGGATGCCAGCTCAGCCAGCCCAGCGCCGCCTCCACCCCGAGCAAACTGCTCAGGCCGACGACGCCAATTGCCAGCCCAAGTCCAGCCAGCCGGAGATTGGTCCAATCGCGTCCCAGGCCGTACTGGGCAAGGGTCCGCCCATCGAGGCGGTGGGCAAAAATCCAGAGCACCGCCAGGATCGTCCCATAAAGAGCCACCGAGACGCCCAGCAGTTGAAAGGGAGCAAGGGTGTCGAAGGGCACCCCCGGTCGCCAGCCGGTAACAAACAACCACAGCAGCGCCCCCGGCAGCCAGAGGCCCACCAGTCCCCCCACAAAAAGGGCGACGCGCACCAGCGGATGCTCGCTGAACTTGATCAGGTTGGTCGATTCTGTAGCCATGGGCCAGCCGAAACCTGGATCAAGGGTACAATCGGTGTCCGCTCTCTGCCCAGGAGTGCAACCGTGTCGCAGAACGCCCTCGTCTACGTGGGCTGCCAGGGCTGGCGCTATTCGGACTGGCGTGTGGCCGCCCCGCCTGCTACTCCCTTTTACCCGAGCGGGCTGGCTGCCGCCGCCGAGCTGGCCCACTACAGCCGCACCTTCGACCTGGTCGAGGTCGATTCGACTTTTTATGCCGTTCCCCAGCCAAAGGTGGTGCGCAACTGGTCCACCCAGGTGCCCGCGCACTTTCGCTTCAGCTGCAAGCTGCCCCGCACCCTCACCCACGAGTACCGCCTGGCGCGGGGGCGATCGGTTTTGAGCGCATTTTGCGACGGTATGCGTCAGCTGGAAGCTAAACTTGCTGCCCTGCTCATCCAGTTGCCGCCGTCTTTTGGCGTGGACGAATTTGCCACCCTGGAGCGCTTTTTACCGCACCTGCCCGCCGATCTGCCCTTTGCGATCGAATTTCGAGACACCGGCTGGTACAGCGAGCGCACGGTCGAATTGTTGCGCGCCCACCGGGTTGCCCTCAGCCTCGGAGACACGCCCTGGCTGGCTACGGACTTTGCCCTGCCGCTGCTGGAGAAGCTACCCACCGACTGGCTCTACCTGCGCTTTATGGGAGCCAAAGACGGCAGCATCGAACATTTTACCCACCGCCAGCGCGACCGCTCAGCGATTCTGCGCACCTGGGCCGGGGCAATCAAAGCGCTCATCGCCCGTCAGGTGCCCGTCTACGCTCTGCTCGACAACCACTTCGAGGGCTTCTCACCGGCGAGCGCCACCCTGCTTATCCAGGCACTGGGACTTGCGCCGCGTTCTTTTCCTGCCGACCAGCCGCAGCCGCCTGCCGGTGGCCAATTGGGCCTCGAACTCTAGCGCGTGCGTCTTTGCGCGAACCAGTCCGTCAGCAACTGGCAGCAGGCGGCTTCCTCGATTCCGGCAATCACTTCGAGCCTGTGAAAGCTACCTGGGCTCTCCGGCAGGTTGTAGACCGAGGCAATCGCTCCGGCTTTTGGGTCGTCCGCGCCGTAGACCAGCCGCTCCACCCGCGCCTGCAGAAGCGCACCGGTACACATCGCGCAGGGTTCGAGGGTGACGTAGAGCGTGCAGCCGGTGAGCCGCCAGGCACCGAGCTTCTGGCCCGCCAGGCGCATCGCTACGACCTCGGCGTGGGCCGTGGGATCACAGTCGCGCTCGCGGCGGTTGGCTCCTGCAGCAATCAGGGCACCGTCCGCCCCGACGACGAGCGCTCCCACCGGCACCTCGCCTTCTGCGCCCGCCTGCCGGGCAAGCTGGAGGGCCAGACCCATCCACTCGCTGTGGCTTTTCATCTGATAGCTGGGGAACTAGGACTCGAACCTAGAGACTTCAGGGCCAGAACCTGACGTGTTGCCAATTACACCATTCCCCAATGGCTTTCCCATGCTGGCACAGGCGCAAGGAACTAGTCAACCGGGACAGATCAAGGCTGCAGGTACGAGCGCAGGGAGGCGCTGTTGTGCGGTTCGCGCAGACGGCGGATCGCCCGCGATTCGATCTGACAGACCCTTGAGCGCGACATGCCCAGCAGTTGGGCCACCTCGCCCTGGGTGTAGATGCGGCCATCTTCTAACCCGTAGCGCAACCGGACGATCCGCTCCTCGCGGGCGGGCAATTTTTTGAGCACCTCCCTTAGCAGGCCGCCCAGGGTTTCCTGGTGGGCGAGTTCCAGTGGCCCCGGTCCACTCGCCACCAGCAGATCCGCCAGCGACAGATCGCCCTCGCTACCCACCTGGCTTTCGAGCGAGCAGATGCGCGGGGCGCTGGTGAGCAGTTGCTGCAGATGGACAGGAGCCATCTGCAGTGCCCCGGCCAGCTCCGTCAGTTTTGGCGGGCGATCGAGGCGCAGCGCCAGGGTGCGTTCGACCCGGCGCACCCGCTGCAATTTTTCGGCGACGTTGGCCGGTAAACGGATCGGACCCGCCTGGGTGCCGATGGCGCGGGCGATGCTCTGACGGATCCACCAGAAGGCGTAGGTGGCAAAGCGCCAGCCCAAAGTTGGATCGAATTTTTCGACCGCCCGCTTCAGCCCGAGGTTGCCCTCCTGCACCAGATCGAGGAAGTGGATGCCGGATTTGTGATACTTTTTGGCGATCGTCACCACCAGCCGCAGGTTCGCCTCGATCAGCTGGCGGCGAGCGGCGAGGCCATCGGCGCAGATCTGGCGCAGCTCAAGAGAACTGATCCCGGCCAGATCGGCCCACCGCGCTTCGCTCAACGGTGCCGGCCCCTGCTTTTGCTCTGCCTGCTCTTTTGTTTTTAGTAGTTGCATATAGCGCTGCACCTGGCGGGCCAGGGCGATTTCTTCTTCGCGGCTCAGAAGCGCTATGCGGCCAATCTCATCGAGATAGGTACCGACCGCGTCCTGGCGGTCACGGCTCTCGGGTCGGCGCGCCGGTTTGAATGCAGTTGACGACATCGCTACCATTCTCCTTGTGCAAAATTTGGGTGCGCCGGCGCTAGCGGTTGGCGGCGGGTTCGGAGACATCGACGCTCGCCACCACCGACATGCCCGGCAACAGTCGGCCCTCGTAGCCCCGCGCACTGGCAGGGTCGAGCACGATCTTGACCGGCACCCGCTGGACGATCTTGGTAAAGTTGCCGGTGGCGTTGTCGGCGGGCAAGAGGGCAAACTGCGAGCCGGAGCCCGGCGAGAAGCTATCGACTCTGCCACTGAAGGTACGGCCACCGAAGGCATCCACTTTGATCTCGACCGGCTGGCCGGGCCGCATGTGGGCCAGTTGGGTCTCTTTGAAGTTGGCTACCACCCAGGGGCGCTCCTCGGCGACAGAGAGCAGCGCCTGGCCCGGCTGCACCCGCTGCCCGACCTCTACCTTGCGGTTACCGATCCGCCCGGCAGCCGGGGCGACGAGGCGCGTATACGAAAGCCGCAGTTGGGCGTTGCGCACATTCGCCTCGGCCTGGGCGACCGCTGCCTGGGCGGCCTGGTACTGGCGGCGCTCGACCTCGGTCTGCAATCCTGTCGCCCGCGCATCCTCGATGCTGCCCCGCGACTGCACGAGCTTTGAACGGGAGTTGCTCAGATTCTGCTCGGCTTGGGCAAGGCGGGCCGTAGCCTGGCGCACCCCTTCGGCTGCCGCGTCGCGCTGGGCGACGTTGACTTGGTAGGTAGCGCGGGCGGTGTCGAGCTGCTGGCGGGCGACCACCCCTTCCTGTTCGAGCTTGATGTAGCGGTTGTAGTCGAGCTGGGCCCTGGTAAGGTTGGCCTCGGCCTGTTTGAGATTGGCCTGGGCGGCGGGAATGCCGACTTTTGCTTCGGCGACGGCGGCAGCGGCGGCGGCGATCGCTGCTTCGGAGCCCGAAAAAGAACCGGCGGCCTGGGTCGATTGGGCGGCGGCCTTGCCGGCAGAGTAGGAGACGCCGGCAAGGGCCGTCTGGGCCTGACGGCGGGCGTTGAGCAGGGCGGCACTGGCCTGGTCGAGGGCCACCTGATAGTCGCGCGGATCGAGCAACAGCAGGGTCTGTCCCGCTTTGACCAGCCGGTTGTCGTCGATGAGCAGGGCCTGCACGGTGCCCTCGATGCGGCTGGAGACTTGATGGATGTGACCGGTGAGGTAGGCGTCGTCGGTCTCCTCGTGGCCTGCGGCGTACAGCCACCAGCGGATACCAAACACCAGCACCAGCACCAGCGCAATCGCCCCGATGGCGAAGATGAGCGGCCTGGGAAGTTTGTTCTGGCGATTGGTCGTACCGGTGGCGGCGGTCATAGGTTGATCCTCTCCCCAAAGCCCAGGGCGGTAGCGCTGCCCAGTTTTTACCTATCTTCCAAGTTTTTGACAAAGGCTGTCATCTGACCACGCAAGATTGTGATCTTTAGCCAAGAACTTAGGTGCAGGTTCCCGCCCCGACCGACATCCAGGCTGCAGCCGGATTTAACTTCTGCTCTAAACTCCGGCAACTTCGCTGGCCACACCTCCAAAATCGCCGCACTCTAGAATGGTTTTACCGCCTGCGGACAGCCTGCGATGTGGATCGCACTGTGTCTTATCGTGCTTGCGATCGCAATTATTCCCCTGTTCATCTCCTACGAGGAGCGACGGGAAAGGGAGCACACTGCCCAGATCCTGCAGGCCGATGTCGTGATGGGAGCGGACGGTCGCCCGGCCATCGTCGTCGCTGCAGGTGCCGACGCTCTGCGCTTTGCCCGGATCGAAGCTGTAGACGGTGAGCCGGGCCGTTACGGCGAATCGGAGTGTCACCCCCGCGAGGTGCAGTTGCCCCATCCCAGCGATATCAGCGCCGAGGTGCTGCGCATGGTCGCCCCTCTGGTGCGCATTCGCTGTCGCCTGCGGACGATCGGCGGGGCGCTGATCCAGCGGGAGAAGCAGCTTGCCGGTCCACCGTTGGCCGAAGCCCAGGATCTCAAGCGGCGGATAGAAGCAGAGATTGCACAGCTCGATGCCCGTCTGCTCGCCGCCCAGGACAACTACGAGTGCGAGCGGTGCGCCTCAGCGATCGACCTGCCGGTTCTCATCGCGCAGAGCCAGGCACTCATCGAGGCGTGGGAGTACTTCGAGCAGGCGGGTTCCAGCAGGCTTTTCGAAAAATAACCGGACGAGCGATGTGACGCAGACCACCCGCCCAGTACCAGCCATCGCACTTTCGACCCCAGGCCGTCCGCCGGTAGTTGAGAGCGACTTCAATCCCTGGTGGACGGTGCTTTCGGCTGCCCTCGCCAACTTTATCTGCACGGTCGATAACCAGCTCCATAGCGTCAACCTGCGCTATCTGGCCGGTCCTCTCGGTTTTCAGCTCGACGAGGGCAGTTGGGCTGCGGCGGCCTTTATCGCAACCCAGTTGGTGGCGATCGTGCTCACCGGTCGGCTGGTGCGGAGGCTCGGGGTGCGGTTTTTTCTAACCGGCAATGCTCTGCTCCTGACGCTCGCTTCAGTGGTGGCGATCGCTGCCCCAAACCTGCTCGTGCTATTCGTTGCCCGCGCCCTGGCGGGCTTTGCGGCGGGTAGCTTTCTGGCAATCGCCCTCAATCTGGTCATGGATCAGCTGCCGGTGACCAAGCGGCCTATCGGCTATCTGGTCTTTGGCATTCCCTCCACCCTCGCGATTCCGGTGGGCTACTTTCTGGGTGGCTGGTGCATCGAGAATGCGAGCTGGCACTGGCTGTACGTCCCGGCGGCCCTGGGCGGTGTGCTGCTCGCGGGCTTCTTCTGGTACCGCCTGAGATCTTTACCTTCTGAGCCGCCGCAACCGTGGTGGCAGGTGGACTGGCCGGGATTGGTCGCCCTCATCGTCGCTGCCTGCACCCTGGCGACGGTTCTGCAGCGCGGTACTACCGAGAACTGGTTCGATTCGCCCTTCATCGTCACGATTAGCTTGCTTTCGGCTTTTGCCTGGGGCTTGTTCGGCTGGTTTGAGCTACACAGCCGCCATGCGTTTATCGATCTGCGCCTTCTGGCCCGGCGCAACTTTGCTGCCAGCCAGGTGATCAACGCGATGATTGGCCTGGTGCTCTCCTACACGTTCGTCGTCACGAGCTTTCTCACCCAGATCCACGGCTACAACTCGATTCAAATTGCCGAGGTGATTGTCTGGGCCGCCCTCGTCAACCCGCTGATGCCCGTCTTGATGAAAAAGCTCGACATGCGGGTGCTCATCGCCCTCGGGCTCGCCTGCTTCGTTCCCAGTTGCCTGATGAACGCTTATCTGAGTGCCAACGTCGCCGGTGAGCAACTCATCTGGTCGCAGGTCGTCCGGGCTTTGGGCCAGCCGCTGCTCATCATCGCCCTGTTGCGCCTGGCGATGACCGGCCTCAAAGCGAGCGAGTACGAATCCGCCGCTCAGATCTTCAATCTGGTGCGCACCGCCGCCTCCAGCACCGCCACCGCCGCGATGGGCGGCTGGCTTGTCTGGCGCGAGCACTTTCACTCCCACGCGATCGTCGAGAACCTGGGACAGTCCTACTGGCAATCCCACCTCCAGCAGCTCGCTGCGGCCCTCGTCAGCCGGGGCAGCGAGCCGCTGGCAGCCACCAACCAGGCAACCGCTCTGCTCAAACAGATGACCAGCAACCAGGCGTACATCCTCGCCTTCGGGGATCTTTTCTGGCTGCTCGCCCTCAGCATGGCCGTAATCGTCGTTGCCCTGCTGTGGGTCCGGGGCAGCAGCACCGTTCCGACCCTCACCACCGTCGCGCCGCCAAGAGCCCGTCCTGGTGGCGGTGTGCCAGGATAAGGGCGTTCCACCCCAAGAGCTATCCATGCTGGAATTTGACATCGCGATCGTGGGCGGCGGGCTGGCCGGTTCGCGGGCTGCCGTCGAGATTGCCCGCAGCGATCCGCGCCTCAAGGTGGCGCTCGTCTCGAAGGTGCATCCGATCCGCAGCCACTCGGTCGCCGCCCAGGGGGGCATCGCCGCTGCCCTCCAGAACGTCGATCCAAACGACGACTGGCTCACCCACGCCTTCGACACCGTCAAGGGAGCCGACTACCTGGCGGACCAGGACGCCGTGGCCGTGCTCACCCAGCAGGCTCCCCAGGTGATCATCGACCTCGAACACATGGGCGTGCTCTTCTCGCGCCTGCCGGACGGTCGCATCGCCCAGCGCCCCTTCGGCGGCCACACCAACCGCCGCACCTGCTACGCCGCCGACAAGACCGGCCACGCCATCCTGCACGAACTGGTGAGCCGCCTTTTTCAGTACAAGGTGCCCCTCTTTGACGAGTGGTACGTCCTCAAGCTCATCGTCGAAGAAGGTGAGGCAAAGGGCCTGGTCATCTACCACATTCCGACTGGCCGCCTCGAAGTCCTGCGCGCCAAAGCCATTCTTTTTGCCACCGGCGGCTATGGCCGCGTCTTCAACACCACCTCCAACGACTACGCCTCCACCGGCGACGGGCTCTGCCTGGCGGCGATGGCCGGGATTCCGCTGCAGGACATGGAATTTGTGCAGTTCCATCCCACGGGCCTCTACCCGGTGGGCGTGCTCATCTCCGAAGCGGTGCGGGGTGAAGGCGCGTACCTCGTCAACGGCGAGGGCGAGCGCTTTATGGCCCGCTACGCCCCGAGCCGGATGGAACTTGCGCCCCGCGACATCACCAGCCGCGCCATCGCCACCGAGATCCGCGAGGGGCGCGGCGTCAACAGCCGCTACGTCTTTCTCGACCTGCGCCACCTGGGCAAAGAAAAGATCATGGAGCGCGTGCCCTTTGCCCACGACGAGGCGCTGCGCCACCTGGGGATCGATGTCGTCTACGAGCCGATGCCCGTGCGCCCGACGGTCCATTATTCGATGGGCGGCATCCCGACCACGATCGACTGCCAGGTGCTCGTTGCCCACGACCAGCCACTGACCGGCTTCTTTGCCGCCGGTGAGTGCGCCTGCGTCTCGGTACACGGAGCCAACCGCCTGGGCAGCAACTCGCTTCTTGAGTGCGTGGTCTTCGGAGCGCGGGCCGGTGCCACCCTCGCCCGCTACGTCCAGGAGCGCTCCCTGCCTGCAGTAGACGAACAGCGCTACCGCGCAGAAGCCGAGCGCCTGTTGCAGAAGCTGATCGACCAGCCGGGTTCTGAGCGCATCGCCACCTTGCGTGCCGACTTTCAAGACACCCTCACCGACCACTGCTCGATCTTTCGCGACGAAGCACTCCTCAGCGAAGGACTTGCTCAGGTTCAGAGACTCAAAGCCCGCTACCAGAACATCCGCCTCGACGACAGGGGCAAGCTCTACAACACCGAGATCGTCGAAGCGCTTGAGCTGCGCAGCCTGATCGAAGTGGGCGAGATCATCGTCGCGAGCGCCCTTCAGCGCCGCGAGTCGCGCGGTGCCCACTCCAGAAGCGACTATCCCGAGCGCAACGACGCCGACTACCTCAAGCACACCCTCGCCTACCATACCGCCGAGGGCGTCCACATCGAGTACCGGCCCGTCGATCTGAGCCTGCAGCAAAAAGATCCCGAGCGCTTCACCCCCCAGGCGCGCAAGTATTAACCAGTCCTGGTTGCATGGACTTTTGTTCATGTAACGGCTAAACTGTCGGAGAAGCTGCCCGAGCAGGCCATGTCCCAGAGTGCGGTGAGAAAGGTGATCCACGTCGATATGGACGCCTTTTTTGCCTCCGTCGAGCAGCGGGACAACCCCGAGTATCGGGGCAAGCCGCTGGTCGTTGGCGGTACGCCTGCCCAGCGGGGTGCGGTGGCTGCTGCAAGCTACGAGGCCCGCCACTACGGCATCCATTCGGCCATGCCCTCGCGCATCGCCATCCAGAGATGCCGCCATCTGCTCTTTGTGCCGCCGCGCTTCGAGGTTTACCGGGCGGTCTCCCGCGAGATCCAGGCCATCTTTGCCCGCTACACGGAACTGATGGAGCCGGTGTCCCTCGACGAGGCGTATCTGGATGTCACTGAAAACAAACCGGGGTTCCCCTCCGCCACCTGGATCGCCCAACAGATCAAGGCCGATATTCTTGCCGAAACGGAGTTGACCGCCTCCGCCGGGGTGTCCTGCAACAAATTCTTAGCCAAGATGGCCTCGGGCATAGACAAGCCCAATGGCCTCTACGTTCTCCTGCCTGAAATGGCGGACGCCTTTACAGCCGCACTGCCCATCGAAAAATTTCACGGCATCGGGGCAATCACCGCTCAGAAGATGCAGCGGCTGGGCATTCATACCGGAGCGGACCTCAGACAATGGCCTGTGGAGGAACTGGTGCGCCTTTTTGGCAAGAGCGGACGGTTCTACTACCAGATCTGCCGGGGAGTGGACGAGCGTGCCGTCAATCCCCATCGCGAGCGCAAGTCGATCGGGGTGGAGACGAGTTTTCTGGTGGATCTCGAGGAACCGGAAGCGGTGGTCCGGGAGCTGGAGAAGCTGGTGGTTGCCCTCAAAGAACGCGCCGATACTTACAGGGCCGTGGGACACACCCTGACGCTCAAGCTGAAGTACGCAAATTACCGGCAGCTCAGCCGCAGCCGGACTGTAACAGCTCCGATCAAAGAGATCGAGGCAATCCGGACCATCGCCCAGGAACTCCTCGTTGCAGCAGCGATAGACGGACAAAAAGTGCGGCTATTGGGTCTATACCTCTCGGGGCTGCAGAGCGAAGATCCTGAAGCAGAATGCGTTCAGTTAAAACTTGGTGTTTGATTTTGCCACGGTGAGAAGAAAACGTTTCAAGCGCCCGTTGGCTATTGAAACCAGACACCTGAAACTACTGCACGGCCCGGAGCTGATTCAGTCCGAAGGTACCTGCTGCTGAAACGTATTGAGGTCCGGAGCTTGCAGAACGGCAAGACCCAGGCGGTCCAAAATTTTGGGATCGCTAATTCCTTGTAGAGCAGTTTCTACTTCCGCAGGTACCGGCCCGAATCTGTACTCTAATTGCACCAACAGAGCTTGAATTCTTCCCCGCTGCTCAGCTTCGAGGACGATGTCCCTGGTCAACTCCTGAAACAGCGGCGTCTGTTGCAACAAGTTCATAATTGACCTCCGTCGAAAAAACTCCACCACCGTCCGCTGGTCACGCAGTGAGGAAAGCAAGCCCGTCACTGCCAGCACTTCGTTGCGCTCCTGCAGCGATTCTAGCTCCGTCTCGATCACCTCGACGCTCGCTCGCAGCAATCCCTCTACATCCTGTCCGCGCATCAAAGGCACCAGGGGCATCAAGCCGACCAATCCACTTGCCAGAATCGCTGCTGGGTCTTGCTCCCAAAGCCGAATGACTTCGTATTCCACCCGCAACCCGCCCTGGGCAAAGTGGTCCGGCACCCGACGGGTAGCAGCAGTATCTTGTAACAACACCAGCACCTGCTCAGGCACCTGGCCATATTTGTTGAGGACGAAAACAGCGTAGGTGGTCATGCGCACAGGTAATTCCTCGTGCAACTCCCTGCGCTGCACGAGGGTCTGAAACTCGATATGGAGAAGGCGTTGCTTGCCTTTTGCGTCTGTGTAGCGAATCAAAAAATCCGCACGGCGCTGCTGAGCGACGATGACGGAATTGAGTTCCTGCTGCCAGACAGCTTCGGAGCCTCTAAGCCAGACGAGAAAGTTTTGACTGTAGAGGGCAGCGAGGCCCTGCAGGCTGGTATCAAAGGGACGGCGCTCGGTTTTATCCACAAATGGGATATTGCTAATTATGCCTATTCTGCCATGCTGTCACCCTGAAGGCCAGCTATGCTGAGGGCAAAGAGCTGCCATTTGCGACTCCAGCCGGGAGCGGTTACTCTCGCTCAAAGCATGGCGCGATTGGGTCGGCTCTGCTTCTGCTTGAGGAGTAAACAGGAGAATCTAATTGGATTTCGTGTTCGAGAAGACGGATCGCAACCTGACATCAGGTGTACAGAACGGAGGTATGAAATCCCCGCTCTGGATCTGGCTTCTCTGGCTGCTGTTGCTGGTTGTAGGAGCATCACCAGCTCGATCGGACCAGATCGATACGTACATCCGCGAACAGATGCAGCGCCAGCGGATCCCCGGCCTGTCGCTGGCGGTGATTCGCGACGGACGCATCGTTCGAGCCGGAGGATACGGGCTTGCCAATGTCGAGCTGGGTGTTCCTGCCACAGCTGAGACCGTCTACCAGTCCGGCTCGGTGGGCAAGCAGTTTACCGCCACCGTCGTCATGTTGCTGGTCGAGGAGGGCAAGCTGAGCCTCGACGGGCCCATCAGCCGCTATCTGGATGGCACGCCGCCCGCCTGGAAAGAGATCACCATCCGGCATCTGCTCACCCACACCAGCGGCATCCCGGACTACGAGAGCAAAGGCGATCTCAGTCTCGATTACCGGCGCGACTACACCGACGACGAACTGGTCGCCCTCGCCGAAAAGACGCCCCTCGCTTTTGCCCCCGGCGAAAAGTGGTCCTACAGCAACACCGGCTACGTCCTGCTCGGGATCATCGTCAACAAAGTCTCAGGCCGCTTCTACGGCGATATTCTCCAGAATCGCGTCTTCGGGCCGCTCGGTATGAAAAGTAGCCGGATTATCAGCGACCGCGACATCGTGCTGCATCGGGCAGCCGGATATCAACTGGTGGACGGCCTGCTCAAGAACCAGGGTTACGTCTCGCCCTCGCTCAATCGCACCGCAGATGGTTCGCTCTATTTGACAGTAGGCGATCTGGCGAAGTGGGACCGGGCGCTCTACACAGATAAAGTACTCACACGCGCGAGCCTCGAGCAGATCTGGACCCCGGTGCAGCTCAATTCAGGCCAGACCGCTCCCTACGGCTTTGGCTGGCGGCTCGCAAGCGTCGGCTCCCACCGGCTCATCGAACACAGCGGCCAGTGGCAAGGTTTTACCAGCCAGATCTCGCGCTACGTCGATGACCGGCTCACCGTCGTCGTGCTCACCAATCTGGCCAACGCGAAACCAGAAGTGATCGCCCACACTATCGCAGGATTTTTGTTGCCTCAACTCGGGCGAGCCGCTTCCGGCGGCGAGTGAACCTATTCGGCGGTGGTCGGATCGATGATCGTGCGAACAATTGAGACAGAATTTGCCGGAAATCCTCCCAGCTCAGCGTGTTTGCGCACCGTCGCTTCGTCCGGTGCGATATAGACGCAGTAGATCTTGTTGTCGGTGACGTAACTGTGCTCCCACTGGATCTGTGGCCCGAGCTGGCGCAGCACGTTGCACGACTGCTGAGAAATTCCTCGCAATTCCTCCGGCGTAAATTTCCCGACACCGGCAATCTCGCGCTCGATCACAAACCTTGGCATATGCTTCCTCCCGGCCCACTACTGAATCGTCGGACCCAACCCAACACTAGGACATGCATGACTTCGTTATGCGTCCGATCACGGTTGTGTCGTCTTCGTCGGCTGGGCTCGGTCCCAGGCAAAAGCAAAGGTGTCGGCCCATTCGGCATTTTGCCGGTCGCGGGCAGAACCGAAGCCGTGGCCCGCTTCTGTATCGGCGCGGATCCAGATTGCCCTTCGATCGCCGAAGCGTTTTTGGGCAAGGGCAACGAACTTGGCGGACATCCACGGTGCGACTCGCCTGTCGTTCAGTCCGATAGTGACGAGTGTGTCGGGAATGTCGCGGGCGGTGGCAAGCATCAGGTAGCTGTCCTGGGCGGCCAGGGCAGCGAAGCCTGCGGCGGTGTCAGGATCGCCTGCCTCAGCAAACTGGTTGGCACCATTTTCGGCTGCCGCCAGCCGGGTAGGATTGAGGACCGCAACGCGGGGCACCAGGGCAGCAAACAGATCGGGGCGCTTGAGCACAGCAGGAGGCACCAATTGACCACCGGCACTGGCACCGGTGGCGACCAGGCTGCCCGGACGCGTGTAACTCGCCGATTCCAGCCGTTCGGCACAGGCGATGAAATCCGCGTGCGCGTTCGGCTTGTTGGCCGAGCGACCCGCTTCATGCCAGCTTCTCCCCCGCTCGCCCCCACCGCGCGTACCGCAGAAGGCAACCGCCCCACCATGGGCGACCCAGGCCAACAGGTAAGGGTTGTACCGGGGCGACACATTGAGTATGCCGTAGCTGCCATAGCCTGTCAGAATCGTCGGTATCGCCGTGTGCTTGCTGCTGGACGGCAACAGTACCACCATCGGCACGCTGGTGCCGTCAGCACTCTTTGCTGCCTCGCGCACGGCAGTTATGCCCTGAGCGCCGCTCCAGGAATCGGACTGAAGGCCCACTGGCTCGATGCGACCGCCCGTTGCCCGGTAGTAGCCGACCGCTGTCGTCCAGCCATTCAGGCCGAACAGCACCGAGCGGCCATCGGCATCGGTGCGCAGGTCAGAAAGATCCGCCTCAAAAGGCAGCGCTACCTCGCGGGCCGGGCCACGCCCACCCGGCAAAAACAGCAGATGGGCAATCCCGTCCCGCTGGGCGGAGACGTAGACGCCGTCGCGAGCCGCCTCCAGATTGGTGAGCACAAGGTCGCCGCCAGCCACAATTCGTTCTGGAGTACCGAGACTGCCAGCGTTGACGTGGCGGCGTACCACGACACCGTTGGACTCCTCTTTGGTTGTCAGATAATAGAGATCATCTCCAAGGGCAGTAACGTTACCGATGCGATCGTCGTAGGTTGCCACCGGTATCCAGGCAGGCTTTTGACTGGAAAGAGCAGCGGCTCGGGTAACGAACAGGCGAAAATCAGCCCTGGCACCGGTACCAAGGCCGAGTACCAGATCGCTGGTGACAGGCTGGAGGATCAGCGGGAACTCCTGCGCTGCAAAGGGCGGGCTGCCGGTGACTCTACTACCGAGCACAAATGTGCCGGGTCCGGCGGCACCGGGCTTGAGAATAGCAGCGCGCATGTTCTGCAGAGGATCTGCGCTTTTATCCGTGCCGGTGATTCGGGTGTAGGCGATCGTGTCGGGGCCAAGCCAAGCAACGGTGAACTCCCCCCAGATGGGGCCGAGGGGCACGCCTTTTGGCGCACCGGTCGCCACATCCAGGAAGTGGACTTCACCCACTTCTGCGCCGCCTTTGGCAACATGAACGGCGACAGTCTGGCCATCGGGTGAAAGGCTGTAGCTGCTGATTGCCGCTACCTCGTTCGTCCCCGCTGTCGGATCGAGCAGCACCCGCTCGCGTCCCCCTTCTCGCACGACCAGCTTCGGCACACGGTCACCGGGTTCAAGGCGGCGATAGAAGAGCCGTCCCCCATCAGAGGTTACATCCGAGTAGCGCACACCGGCGCGTGTGGATTTTTCCAGCAGTGCAGCAAAGCTAGCGCGCTCGGGCAAAGCCGCCAAGGCAGTGGTAGCCGCATCGCTCTGGGAACGAACCCAGGCGACCATTTCCTGCTGCCGGGCCGGATCCTCCATCCACCGGTAAGGGTCGGAGATATGAATTCTGAATACCGTCTCATCAAAAGCCACGGCGGGGGCAGGAGCTTTTGAACTCACCAGCGGCGCAGCAACGGCGGGCGTCGCGCTCAATAGTGCCCAGATCAGTGCGGAACGCATTAGCATCTTCGAGAAGCCCCTGTCTTGAGGTGCGGAGGCGGAAAGGATTTTCTGCCGTGGATCTATAGTCATAGCCTGTAGAGTTTATGCAGCCCCCTGTGTTCACACGACATAATGAGCGAACGTGCGGCAGACCCGTTCACCGCTGCGATCCGCTTCTTGGCAAAGTGTTTTGCCTGGGTTGCAGTGATCATCTCTCCAGCGCCAGAAAACAGGCCCTGTATTGTAGCCCTCGACAGGCTCAGTCTAGATCCGAAGCGTAACCGCTCTGCTCCTCGCCATCGGGCTGGTAATCGTACTCACCTGCGTCATCTGTTGAATCGGGAGTGTCACTCTGCTGGCTGTAGTCGTCCTGGCTCTGGTCGCTTCCTTGATCCTGGGCATAGTCCTGCGAATCATAGCTGTCAAAATTCTGCCCTTGATCGTAGTCTTGCGAATCGTAGCTTCCTTGGTCCTGGTTGTCGTCCTGGGGCTCGTAATCTTCTGAGGGCGATTGCTGGGAATCGTAGTTTGCCTGGCTCTGGTCGTAGTCCTGCAAGTCGGAATCTCCAAAACCTTGCCCCTGGCTATCGTCCTGCAAGTCGAAGTTGCCTTGAGCTTGAGCGTAAGTCTGGGGGTCATAACCTCCCGGATCCTGTGAATCGTAACTTTCTAGATCCTGTAGACCTTCCTGGGCATCGTAACTGCCGAAATCCTGTCCTTGAGGGTAATTCTGGGCATCGTAACTGCCGAAGTCCTGTTGCTGGCCATCGTAACTGTCGGGATCTTGACCCTGGCCGTAGATGGCGGCATCGCCGTAGGCACCCTCGTCGCTCGGATTGAAGCTGACCGTCTGGCCGAAGGCGGCAGTGCTGTCGAGCGCAGCGTAGGTCTGGTCGGGCATCGGGTAGTCGCCGCGCAGGTCCGGTTGCGGGGTGTTGACGATGTCTTTTAGCTCCTGGGTCGCCTTCGCATTTTCTTTTGCGTCCTCTTGCTGTTGCCGTTGCGCTTCGAGGGCGGCAGCGTAGTCTTTTTCGGTCTGGGCGCGTTCGGCATCGGTAGGGCTGCGATAGGCCGGGGGCGGTTTGTCGATCGGAATGGTGACGGTACCGCTGGCTCCCTGGGTCGGATCGTTTGATTCGACGCCTACTTTCGTTCCGTCTTTGAACTGCACGCCACCCTGCAGTTTGTTCGCATCGTCTTGATCTTGAGCGTCAGTAACCGGATTGGGCACCTGTGGTCCAGGACGCACATCGCCTGGGGTACTGCCGCCGTAGGGCTCTGGAGATGGCATAAAAGATTTCCTCGCAAGAAGCGTTGAGATAGTCCACCCTGGCTGACTGTAGAGGGCGTATCTGGCTACCCCTGCGCTCAAAGCCGTGGCGGTAATCGATGAATAGGCTGCGCGCCTGAGATTATGCTCGGTTCAAAATCATAGAGTTTTATAGATTTCAACTCTGGAATTTCTCGACTTCACTTGATGCTGACTCGGACTTACCTTGAGGCCAGTGTGGTGTAGAGAAAGGCAACCCCATTGGTACGCAAACTTGAGAAATGGCGGCTCCGGATTGGCGCTGCCCTGGTTACGCTTGGCCTGTTATTGAACGGTTATCGGCCCGCTGCCGCCCAGGAAGTACCGACGACGCTCATCGAGGACTTTCAAGGCTGGTTTCAGCTCATTACTCAGGGAACGATAAGCGGCCCCTTGAAGGGATACTTCGAGTTGCAGCCGCGCTTTCGAGACGACATCGGTGCGCTCGATCGGATTCTGATTCGCCCGGCAGTCTACTTTAACGTCAGTCCGACAAGCACGCTCTGGTTCGGTCTGGCCATCGTGCCCGCCTTTCAAACGAACGGCACCTTTACCGAAACGCGCTTCTGGCAGCAGTTTCAGAACGTGGCAAAAGCCGGGGATCTGCTTATCACCAACCGCAGCCGCCTGGAGGAGCGGCTGGTACCTAACACCGACGGCACTTCGATCCGCCTGCGCCATCTGCTGAGGCTCGAATATCCCTTCGACGCCGCCAAACTGTGGTCGCTCATCGTCGCCGACGAGATCTTTTTCAATCTCAACGACGTGCGCAGTCTACCGGCGGGACTCGATCAAAATCGGGCCTTCGCCGGTTTTGGCAACCGGCTCACCCCCGCCCTCAAGCTGGAATTTGGCTATATGGCCAACTTCGTCAACCGCCCAGAACTGCCCGACCGCCTCAACCACAATCTGGTCGTCACCCTCCTTTACAACTTCGACGCCCGCTGATGGCACTCCCTGCCGTAGGCGGCAAGCATCGGTGCTAAGTTGTTAACTAATGAAGGAGCCGGAGCGCTGGTATTGGGTGCTGGGACTGGAGCCTGGAGCCTCACAGGAGGAGGTGACGCAGGCTTACAAGGATCTGGCCTTTGTCTGGCATCCCGACCGGATGCCGGTCGAAAATACCCGGCTGCAACAAAAAGCGGTCGAAAAGCTCAAAGAGATCAACCAGGCTTACGAGCAGTTGCGCGCCATCCAGGCCAACCCACCCCCGCCTGCGCCTGCCCCCCCGGACAAAGGCTCTAGCTTCCGTCCCGTCTATCGGCCACCGGCCAGCACCCGGCCCGCCCGCTCAGCGGCGGCCCAGAGCCATACCAGCCACAGCCAGGGCCATACGCGCTCCCACACGAGCCACCAGCGCGAGCGCGCCGCCCCCCGCAAAGCTGAGCCTCCACCCCCGCCCCCGCCGCGCTACCGCTCTCCGGACATGAGCGGCGCGGACCTGCGCGGAGCCAACTTCAAAGAACGAGACCTCGAAGGCCGCAACTTGAGCAACGCCAACTTGAGCGGCGCGGACTTGAGCGACGCTTTTTTGCACAAGGCCAGCTTCAACGGCGCGGACCTGTCGCGGGCCAATCTTTTTCGAGCCAACCTCCTGCAGGCCGACCTGCGCAACGCGGACCTGCAGGAAGCGAATTTGCTCGGCGCAGACCTCAGCGGTGCCAATTTGAGCGGTGCCAACCTGCGCGGCGCGCAGATGACGATCGCCGATCGGTTGATGGTCAAGCTCACCGGCTCGATTCTCACCGGGGCGACGATGCCCGACGGCAAGATCCACCCGTAGATCAGGAGGAGGCGAGCAGGGGCCGACTGGGAAGCGGAGTGTGGCGCGCCTCGATGGGCCGGCCTCCCGGCAGCGGCGTCTCCGGCAGGATGTTCAAGGTACCCTTGAAGACCGGACGGTTGCCCGGCAGGTGTGTATCCGGCAGTACCTCAAGACCCAGCTTTATGACGGGCCGATCGCCCACCATGTGATCGATCTTGAGCTTGGCCTTCTCGATGGGCCTGCCATTGGGCAGCGGCGTCTCGGGCAAGATCTTGAGCGTGCCCTTGAAGACCGGGCGGTTGGTGATGGGCGGCACGTCGGTAGCGACCTGGACCGGGTTGGGATAGATTGGCCGCTCAAAGCGCTCCGCCGGCTGCGGTGGCAGGGCGAGCTTGGCCCTTTCGATGGGCCTGCCGTTGGGCAGCGGCGTCTCCGGCAAGATCTTGAGCGTGCCCTTGAAGACCGGGCGGTTGTTCGGCAGGTGCGTATCCGGCAGTACCTCAAGACCCAGCTTTATGACGGGCCGATCGCCCACCATGTGGCCAATCTTGAGCTTGGCCGCTTCGATGGGCCGTCCACCCGGCAGCGTCGTCTCCGGCAGAATGTGGAGTTTGGCAGGGTAGATGGGCCGGCCTCCCGGCAGGGGAGCAGGTTCGTAGACAGCGAGTGAAGCAGCTTCTGCTCCCCCCTCGCCCGGCTGCGCTCCAACAACGTCACTCATCGCCTCTACCTCCATCAAACGGCGTCGGTCAGAACCAAAATTCTTGCAACGAAGCGTGAAGCACTTCGTCAACTTCTGTTTGGATTATAGAAGCGAATTTTACGAAAAGCGCAATCAGCAACTATTTCACAAGTTGTCACGGGTTTGCCGGATGGAGGGCCGATAGGTGCGCTGGTTGGTCTGGCCGCTGACCTGCAACCACCCGCTGCGGACCAGATGACTTAGATCGCGCTGGAGCGAACGGCGCGAGCAGCCAGGACAGAGCGCCTCGAAGCGCTGAATCGTCAGCTCCCCCTGCTGGGCTGCCCAGCGCAGAGCCAGCCGCTGGCGCTCGCTGAGGCCGCTAGCGGCTGGTTCATCGGCAGCCGGCATCTGGTCGTAGGGGCGGAGGTAGGCGATGAGCAGGTTTTGCAGTTCCTGGACGAGCTGAGCGCCGCGCTCGGGTGGGTTGCGCAGGGCAACGAGCAACAGGTGGTTAAAAGACTGGATAAACGTTTCGGCCACGACATCGACTTTTTTGGCCTCCAGGGCCGGGTTGCGGGCTCTGAGCAGCGCTCCGGCCCGCTGGACGAGCTGGCGGATAAAGTCCTCGTCGAAGCGCTCGAACAGTTGCGGACTGCTGTAGTAGAGCAGAAACATCACGCGCGGTGCCGGATCTTCAAAAAAACGGACGCTCATCTGAACCATCCGGGCAATCATCTGCTCAAGGGGCAACTGGGCTATCTCCGGCGACTCAAGCCGGGTGTGAAACGCTTCTACCTGCTGCTGGTGGCGCTCTTCGAGGGCAGCAAAGATCGCCCGTTTGTCCGGGAAATACTGGTAAAGCGAACCCACCGCCGTCCCCGCCCGTTCGGCGATCTGGTGCGTCGTCGCCGCTTCGTAGCCCACCTCGGCAAAGACGCGGGCAGCAGCATCGAGGATGCGCGCTACCCGCTCGTGGCCCCGCCGCTGCCGGGGAACGCGCCGCAAAGTGTGCTCCGTTTCGCCCTCAAGATTTCTCATGTCGGATTACTTGACAGATGCGAATGACTCGTCATAATTTTTTGTATACGAACATTTTGTCACGTTCATAGGCATTTCAGGAGCCACGATGCAAGTCGAGCAGATGCCCGGCGATCTTGGCCTGCCCGGCCTTGGTCGGCTCTGGCAGGTGGTCGCCACCGAGGGATTTGGGATGCTCAGCGACTACCGCCGCTACGGCCCGGTCTTCAAGAGCAGTTTTTTAGGCCGCCATTGCGCAGTATTGATCGGCCCGCAGGCGAACCGGCGAGTACTTATCGAGGCGGGCGATCAACTCTCGTCCTACGAAGGTTGGGGACCGTTTACCGAGCATGTTTTCGGGCAGCCGATGATGCTGCAGGACGGCGAACGGCACCGGCGGACGCGCCGATTGATGGCACCGGCCTTTCACGGTGCGGCCATTGCCACCTACAGCCGCACGATGCAGCAGATTTTTAAGCAGGGTTTTACCAGCTGGACGGAACAGCGGAGCGTCCCTATCCACCAGGAATGTCGCAAGCTGGCGCTAGTTATCGGTATTCGATTGCTCCTGGGCGTTGAAGCTGAGGCGCAGGTGGAGCAGATCGAGCGCTGGTACAGTGCGCTTCTGGCAGGAACGACGGCGCTGTTGCGCCTGGAAGGTCCACTCACCGCCTACGGACGAGCGCGGTTCGCCCGCGAACAACTGCAGGCGCTCCTGGGCCGGATCGTCGCTGAGCGGCAGCGACGGGGTGGTCTGGAGGATTCCGCCGATGCGCTGGGGCTTTTTCTGGCGGCGGTGGACGAACAGGGTGAGCCTCTAGATAGAGCCCAGGTGGTCGATGAGCTGGTGCATCTGGTCAACGGGGCGCACTTCACGACGGCGACCGCCCTCACCTGGGCATTGGTCGAGTTGGCGGCGCGGCCAGGGTGGCGCGAGCGGCTGAGGGGAGAGTTGGAGCGCGTCACCGGCTCAGAACCGCTCGATGTCGCCCACCTGCGTCAGCTCGTCCAGATGGGCTGGTTTTTAAAAGAGATCGAACGCTTTTATTCGCCAGCCGGAGCGATTCTTTTTCGCGGCGTGCGCCAGCCCTTTGAATTTGGGGGCTACGTCATCCCGGCAGGTTGGCTGGTGGCCGTTTCGCCCTTCGTCTCCCACCGGATGGCAGAACTATTCGCAGACCCGGACCACTTCGAGCCGGAGCGCTTTGCCCCGCCGCGCGAGGAGGACCGCCAGGATCCTCTGGCTCTAGTCGGTTTTGGAGCGGGTCCGCACGTCTGTATCGGTCGCGAGTTTGCGCTGATGGAGCTGAAGATTGCCCTGGCGATTTTGCTCAGAGACTACGACTGGACGGTGGCACCTGCGGAGCAGGCGGTCACTCCCCGGCTCTTTCCCGCTCGAACCCGAGATCGCTACCGTGCCCGCTTCGTAAAACGAACAGCTCCAAATTGAAGCAACTCACTTGGCAGAGCGGTCCTACTTGAGGGTGGCAAAAGCGGTTTGTCCCCGGAGCGGATTGGAGTAGTAGGTAACAAAGACTTCTGGCTTCTCGACACTCATTCCACTCCCCACGTACCCCAATGGCAAGTTCTGACTACTTTTTTGGCCAGAGGGATTGGGTACCTTCGCGGACATAATGGGAAAGCCATCTTCCATCTCTCAAGTTGTAAGCACCGTTATGATCCTGTTCTAACGTCCACACCAACAAAAGGTAAGGTATGGGGAAAGTGGCCAATGGTGTTTGTGTCCTGACCGCTGTTTACTCATGACCACAGCTTTAGTAAAGGATTCTTCTTTGTTCCATAATATTGGCTAGAACTCAAGGCCACCATTCCGCCGCATCTAAAATCGCTTGGATAACTTCCTCGGCGGCCCGTACGTTTCCTAAGCGAAGAACGATAGGTACAGCCACAGTAAGATTACTGAGCAGGTGCCAGCGAGAAAGTTTTGAACAGTCAATAAGCCATTGCCTCCACAGTTGGTAAACTTTGCAGGGAGATACCTCAAGTTTCCCAAAACATCTTCCTGACGCCATCAGTACTTTAGCTCTATATTCTTCGTCACCAATGCTTTGAGCAGCTTGCAGAACTGACTCGGGCAGATGAGGGGCTACTGCTGTTAGTATTTCTGCTTTATAATAATCGTTCCCAATGCTTTGAGTAGTTTGCAGAACTGGCTCAGGCAGGTGAGGAGCCACTGTTGTTAGTACTTTAGCTCTATATCTTTCGTCACCAATGCTTTGAGCAGATTGCAGAACTGACTTGGGCAGGTGAGGAGCTACTGCTTTCAGTACTTTAGCTCTATAGTAATCATTTCCAATGCTTTGAGTAGTTTGCAGAACCGACTCGGGTAGGTGAGGAGCCACTGCTGCTAGTACTTCAGCTTTATAATAATCGTTTCCAATGCTTTGAGCAGCTTGCAAAACTGGCTCAGGCAGGTGAGGAGCCGCTGCAGCTAGTACTTTAGCTCTATATTCTTCGTCACCAATGCTTTGAGCAGGTTGCAGAACTGGCTCAGGCAGGTAAGGAGCCACTGTTGTTAGTACTTTAGCTCTATATCTTTCGTCACCAATGCTTTGAGCAGATTGCAGAACTGACTCGGGCAGGTGAGGAGCTACTGCTGTTAGTACTTCAGCCTTAGAGTATTCGTTTCCAATGCTTTGAGTAGTTTGCAGAACCGACTCGGGTAGGTAAGGAGCCACTGCTGCTAGTACTTTCACTCTATAGTAATCGTTTCCGATGCTTTGAGTAGTTTGCAGGACTGACTTGGGTAGGTAAGGAGCCACTGCTGCTAGCACTTTAGCTCTATATCTTTCGTCACCAATGCTTTGAGCAGCTTGGAGTACCTGCTGCAGTACTTGCTGTTTTTGCTTCTCGGGCAGATAAGGAGCTACTGCTGTTAGTACTTTGGCCTTGTAGCATTCGTCACCAATGCTTTGAGCAGCTTGCAGAACTGACTCGGGTAGATGGGGAGCGACTGCTTCTAGTACCTCGCTTTTGTGGCATTCGTCTCCGATGCTTTGAGCGGCTTGCAGAACTGGCTCGGGCAGGCGCGGGGCCACTACTGCTAGTACTTCAGCTTTATAATAATCGTTTCCAATGCTTTGAGCAGCTTGCAGGACTGACTCGGGCAGATAAGAAGTTACTGCTTTTAGTGCTTCAGCTTTATAGTATTTGTTTCTAATGCTTTGAGCAGTTTGCAGAACTGACTTGGGCAGATGAGGGGCTACTGCTGTTAGTATTTCTGCTTTATATTCTTCGTCGCCAATGCTTCGAGCAGCTTGCAGAACTGGCTCGGGCAGATGAGGAGCCACTGCTGCTAGTACTTCAGCTTTATAATAATCGTTTCCGATGCTTTGAGCAGCTTGCAGGACTGACTCGGGCAAGTGAGGAGCCACTGCTGTTAGTATTTCTGCTTTATATTCTTCGTCACCAATGCTTTGAGCAGCTTGGAGTACCTGCTGCAGTACTTGCTGTTTTTGCTTCTCGGGTAGGTGAGGAACCGCTGCTCTCAGTACTTCAGCTTTATAGTAATCGTTTCCAATGCTTTGAGCAGCTTGCAGGACTGACTCGGGTAGATGAGAAGTTACTGCTTTCAGTACTTTAGCTCTGTATCTTTTACTTCCAATGCTTTGAGCAGCTTGCAGGACTGACTCGGGCAAGTGAGGAGCCACTGCTGTTAGTATTTCTGCTTTATATCTTTCGTCACTAACGCTTTGAGCAGCTTGCAGAACTGGCTCGGGCAGGTAAGGAGCAACTGCTTTCAGTACTTTAGCTCTGTATCTTTTACTTCCAATGCTTTGAGCAGCTTGCAGGACTGACTCGGGCAGATGAGGAGCCACTGCTGTTAGTATTTCTGCTTTATATTCTTCGTCACCAATGCTTTGAGCAGCTTGGAGTACCTGCTGCAGTACTTGCTGTTTTTGCTTCTCGGGCAGGTGAGGAACCGCTGCTCTCAGTACTTCAGCTTTATAGTAATCGTTTCCAATGCTTTGAGCAGCTTGCAGGACTGACTCGGGTAGATAAGGAGCCACTGCTGTTAGTATTTCTGCTTTATATCTTTCGTCACCAACGCTTTGAGCAGTTTGCAAGACTGACTCGGGCAGGTAAGGAGCTACTGCTGTTAGTACCTCAGCTCTATAGTAATCGTTTCCAATGCTTTGAGCAATCTGCAGAACTGGCTCGGGCAGATGAGGAGCTACTGCTGTTAGTATTTCTGCTTTATATTCTTCGTTCTCAATGCTTTGAGCAGCTTGCAGAACTGACTCGGGCAGGTAAGGAGCTACTGCTGTTAGTACCTCGGCTTTAGAGTATTCGTCACTAATGCTTTGAGCAGCTTGCAAGACTGGCTCGGGCAGATGGGGAGCTACTGCTGCTAGTACCTCGGCTTTAGAGTATTCGTTTCTGATACTTTGTGACGTGCAACCGCTAAAGTGAACCGCGTAGAATGTGAGTCTTCCAGCCGACACCACTGACGAGGAAGACCATGAAGAAAAGCCGTTTCACGACTGAACAGATCATTGCCATCCTGGGTGAGGGGCAGGCCGGTGCTAACGTGGCAGAGCTATGCCGCAGACACGGTATCAGCGAGCAGACCTACTATCGCTGGAAGGCCAAGTACGGTGGAATGGAAATCTCTGAAGCTCAGCGCCTGAAGGATCTCGAAGCAGAAAACCGCAAACTCAAGCAGATCGTCGCCGACCAAGCTCTCGACCTTCATGCCCTCAAGGCGGTGCTGTCAAAAAAATTCTAACCCCAGCAGCCAAACGCCAGGCTGCCGCCTACCTGCAAGCCGACCTGCAGGTTTCCCAGAGGCGAGCCTGTCGGTTGCTGGGGTTGCACCGCTCCACCGCCCGGTTAGTCGGTCATCGCACTGAAGATCCCGTGTTGCTAGCACGGCTGAAGCAGTTGGCTGCCGAACGTCCGCGTTATGGCTATCGACGGCTGACACTGCTGCTGAGAAGGGAAGGCAGGCTGGTCAACGCCAAGAAAATCTACCGACTGTGCACCAAGGAGGGATTGCTGGTGCGCCCAAAAAAGCGTAAACCCCGCTTCCGACCGTCTGGGAGGCCGGAAGCACCGGCTTTAGAACGCCCTAACCAGCTATGGAGCCTGGACTTTGTCGAGGATGCCCTGGCCGACGGACGCAAACTGCGGACCTTGACGATCATCGATGTCTACAGCCGGGAGTGCCCACAAATTGAAGTCGATACCTCCCTGCCCTCAGCGCGGGTGGTGCGGGTGCTGGAAACCCTGGCGGCCCAGCGGCAGTTGCCGGAACGATTGCTGGTTGATAATGGGCCGGAGTTCGTCTGTCGAGCACTGGCGGAGTGGGCAACGCGGCGTGGGGTGCTCATCGCCTTCACTCGTCCGGGCAAGCCAACGGACAAGCCGCACATCGAGAGCTTTAATGGGAAATTTCGGGATGAATGTCTTAATGCCCACTACTTCTTGAGCGTGCCGGATGCCAGACGAATCGTCGAGGCTTGGCGGCTGGATTACAATCACTACCGTCCGCACAGTGCCCTGGCAGGAGCAACGCCGATGGAGTTTTTGCAACAGGTGAATGCCATCGCGGCTCCGCTGTCGCCGCAACGGCATCCACCTGTACGATAAGGAAAACCAAGCTGGAAACTCACATTCTCAGCGGATCATTATTCGGGGCCAAGTCAAACTGAAAGCCCTACCCGAAAGTTGGCGTGAATATTTCCAGGAACAGATCCGTCGCCAGCTCCCAGCCGATTAAACCGATTGTAATCATGTCTACCATTCCGACTTGACTTGCTGTAGAACAGTTCAGCTTCACCTCCACAACAAGGAGTAAATTCATGACTACCTACCGCTCAGTCTCAATCGATGGTTTGGACATCTTCTACCGTGAAGCTGGCTCCCGCAGTAACCCCACGATTCTGCTGTTACATGGCTTCCCAACTTCCTCTCATATGTTCCGCCATTTGATTCCTGCCCTGGCCGATCGCTTTCATCTTGTTGCCCCTGACTATCCAGGTTATGGCAACAGTTCAATGCCAACTGTAAATGAGTTTGACTACACGTTTGATCGCATAGCCGAGATCGTAGAGAAGTTCATCGCCGCGATCGATCTGAAAAATTACAGTCTCTATGTCATGGACTATGGCGCACCTGTTGGCTATCGTATTGCTACAAAATATCCAGAGCGTGTACAAGCCTTGATCGTGCAAAATGGCAATGCCTACGAGGAAGGGCTGCGCGAATTCTGGGAGCCGATTAAGGCATACTGGCACGATCGCTCCTCTGAAAATGCTGACAAACTCGGACACCTTTTCACCCTGGAAGCAACGAAGTGGCAATACACTAACGGCGTTCGCAATCTAGAGAAAATCAGCCCGGATACCTGGACTATAGATCAACTTTTCCTCGATCGCCCTGGAAACAAAGAGATTCAACTAGCTCTGTTTTATAGCTATGGCACGAATCCACCCCTATACCCGCAATGGCAAGAGTATTTCCGCCAATATCAGCCACCGACCCTGATAGTTTGGGGCAAGAACGATTACATCTTCCCTGTTGAGGGTGCCTATCCTTACCAGCGCGACCTGAAAGATGTCGAGTTGCATCTACTCGATACAGGACATTTCGCCCTGGAGGAAGAGGGAGAGACAATCGCAAACTACATCCGTCAATTTTTTGGAGCACGACTGCAGCCCATTCTTGCCTAATCAAGACTGCTTCTTGCTAATTCTATCCGCATTGTAAACTGTCGGTTGCTCATAAATCCGCTTAAGAAGCGTAGTGCATTGGCCTCCTCGGACAATACTAAATCGTCTTGTCACTTGGAAAATCTAGCTACTCTACCTTTAGATAGAAACTGGAATGGCTCGTCAGTAAAGTGAAGCTATGCTGCTACTATTGCAGCAGTTGTCAACTGAGAACAACCAGGGATTCTGTCAACGAAAGTACGACAAGCCGGACTGATTTTGAGCAGTCAATTATCGTCACTGCTCCTGCAGACGGCATCTTCGCTTTTGTGAGCGATGTCAAAAATGTTCCCCAATATCTACCTACCGTCGAGAATGCGCAACCCCAGCAGGGCGAGCGAATTCGCACCGAAGGGCAGGTTGGTGAAAAGCACTTTGAATCCGACGGTCATTTTCGCGTCGATAAGGCAGCGAAGCGTTTAGAGTGGGGCTCCGACGGTGAACACGAGTATAACGGTTGGCTGGAGGTCAAAGAAAACGGTGGTTCAACATCCGAAGTAAAGGTCCACATCCACTACAAGCCCCGACCGGAGGCGATGCAACGCATGGCCGAAAAATCTCCTGGGCACAGCTTTGAATCGGCGATGGCCGAAGGCATCGGCAAGACTCTCCAATCGATCAAGAACATCTGTGAAGGCACCGGCGGCAAGGAAGAAATAGCGCCGAACCAGTAAAGCCTGCTGTTTCTTGAACCCTGGCCAGGTTTTTTATATGGCCAGGGTTTTCCACAATTCAAATATATTCCAGAGCAACTTTAGGGCAATGAAGCAGCAGGCAGTAATTGCTGTGCAGCCTGAACAAAATGTGCCCACTCGCACTCGCTTGCTATCTGGTTCAGGCGCTCTGACAGCTCTTCTTCGGAACTGTTTAGTATTTGAGCGAGTGCATTTTTGGCCATCGCATAGCCCTCAATCTTCTCACAACATTCGACGAGTAATGTGCTGGCACCTGGGCGCTTCAATAGATCGATGAGCGATACAGAGGCCCCTTGCTGCTTGTGCTCTTTGCCAGGCAGCTTGCTCGCTGTAACATCCAAAAACTCACTCAACTCCTCGACATCCTGGGTGAAAATGTCGGAGGCCGCAGTGACGGTGAGCACCGCATCCACCAGTGCCCGTTTTTTTCCGATTTTCAAAACCGTGTTGTAGTAGTCGGCGGGGTTGTCGTGCTCGATTTTTTCACCGAGCTTCGCAACCTCCCAATCGCCCCCTGCGTTCTTGATCACCCCAAAACCTCTGCCGCCGATGAGTTCCTGTGCCCGTGCCTTGTCCTGCTGGCGTAGATCCCAGTAGGCGCGGGGGACGGGCCTGCCGGTCGGCTCGCCCGGTGCTGTGCGATAACGGTACTTGCTCTCCAGCGTGCTGCAGCAACCTACCCCCGCTCCCAGGCGCAACCCAGACTCGATTGCGGTGAGGTGGCACTTGATGCGGTACTCCCGGTGGCCACCCGCCAGGTCGGTTTGATCGATCTCAAAATCCGGTGCCATCCGAAAGGTGAAACAGAGCTTTTCTGCTCCTGCTTTGAAGAGGGCCGGTTTGTCGCCGCAGCCGGGGATCTTGCCAAAATGCTCCCCGTCGCGCATCACGGCCTTGATGAGCTGCTGGATATGAATGATCTGCTGAGCCACCCGCGCTACGGGCAAACCTTCAAGATCGTAGACAGGTCGAATCGGTTCGAGGTCGGACATGGTTCATGCAGACTGGGCGTTTAACAATTTTTGAGGACTCCTGTCCATAATCTATCATTGATTGCCGCGCCCGGTGATTGCAGCAGGAGCGGCTGAACACCGCTCGATACCAGTGTATGGGCGGAATGCTTTTCAAGGCATGAATGGATGAGATACAATCCTGCAAACTCTTTCGCGACAGCCAGGCGATGCTCCTCACTACAATGCCCAGAGTTCGAGTCCGCAACGCTGCCCTGGCCGTTGCCACAGTGGCCGTGGCGACCGTTATTTTCTTTCTCGGACACCGCTCCGGTGGGGACCGGGACGGCAATGCGGCACCTGCAGCGACCGAAACATACGACCGAATGGTGGCCAGTGGCCGACCGACGCTCATCGACTTCTATGCGGACTGGTGCCTCGGCTGCCAGATGAATGCACCGGTGGTCGAAGACCTCGAACAGCACCTGGCTGAGCAAATCAATGTTCTGCGCGTCGATGTTGATAAGCCAGAAAACGCTTCCTTCGTCCGCCGCTTTCACGTGGAGGGTATTCCCCACTATGTTTTCCTCTCCAGCAAGGGAACCACGGTCGATGTCAAGGTGGGCTGGCTGCGAGAAGCGGAACTGCGCGCCGCCGTCGATGCCCTCGTCGGCCTGCAGTCTACCCATGACCGGACAGATGGACTGTACGGCTACATCGATCGTTCCGGTCGAATGGTCATCCCTCCCCGCTTTGTCCTGGCGGGTGAGTTCACGAACGGGGAGGCTTTCGTCCTGCTCGGTACCAAAGATGCGCTCATCGAGCGGACAGGGCGAGTCAAGCGCTACTTGAACCCGCAAGAAACCGCAGCTTTGACAACCGCAGATCTGCAGCCCTTCGAGTTAAAGGGCAAATGGGGCTTTCAGCGTCAGGACGGCAAACCCGGCATTCCTGCTCGCTTCGACGAAGTGACGAATTTCACCAAAGACCGGGCTGGAGTGAGAGTCGGCTCCAAGTGGGGTTTTATCGACAGGACCGGTACCCTGGTCATCCCGCTGCAGTTCGATGAAGTCCAGCGCTTTTGGGCAGGACGGGCGGCGGTGCACCTGGGTGAACGCTGGGGTTTTATCGATGAGCGTGGCAAAGTCGTCATCCCAATCCAATTTGAGCAGGTAGGCCGCTTTCGCAAAGCCGAACCGCTGACGGCGGTGCGCAAAGAGGGGTTGTGGGGGTTTCTCGATGCCCAGGGCCGCTGGGTAGTCAGGCCCCAGTTCGCAGCAGTGGAGACGACCACTGAAGGCATGAGCCCCGTGCGCCAGGGAAAATTATGGGGTTTTATCGACAACAGCGGCAGGCTGAGCGTCCCCGCACGCTACGAACAGGTTGGTGCCTTCGCGGAGGGATTCGCCTGGGTTTTTGTGCAGGGCAAGTATGCCTTTGTCGATCGGACAGGCAAACAGATTACTGGCTTTCTTTTCGACCGGGTGCGCCCATTCAGTAGCGATGGGATCGCCCCCGTCGAGGTCAAAGGACGCTGGGGCTACATCGATCGCGGGGGCCGCTTTGTGCTCACTCCCCGCTTCGCGGATGCGACGCCTTTTTCTCAGGGTCTGGCAGCAGTCAGGCCCGCGTTCAATCGCCGCCCGTAGAGCGAGCGGGACATCTTCGATGGTAAAGCGATTGTTCTGCTGGTAGCCGACTAGCGCGGTGGCCAGCTCGCGTAGAAAAGTTCGACCAGCCGGGCAAGATCACAGCCGGTTTGGTGCCAGTCTGCGAGTCCTGCCACGAATTGCTCGATCGTCTGAGCGCTAAAAGCCATTGGGCAGAGCGATTCCAGTCGCAGCAGGTAGCGCTCGCAGCCGTAGAGGATCGTGGGGTAGCTTGCCAGCCGCTCCGTTCCGACGCCAAAAAATTGTGGCCCCTCGCGCGGCGTCCAGGGGAGGTTCCAGTAGTTGTGGTGGCGGAGGGCCGCCTCGCTCGTAAAACCCGCCGACTCACAGTGGGCGTGGACCCAGCCAAAGCGCGCCGCCCCTGGCCTGAGCACGTGCAGGGTGCGCAGAACGATGCCGTCGAGGGTGGTGTGGCCGCTCACCATCAGCCGGTACTGCCAGGGAACAACAGCTGAATGAACTGGCTGTCGAAGAAGCGACCGCCACTACCAGCTCCGCCCTGGCCGAACATTCGGCCTCCTCCCCGGCCCCGACCCGCCCCAAGGGTGGCAAAGCGCACGACGACCATGTCCTGGGATGGAATGACGTAGAGCCGCTGTCCGCCTGCTCCGGCGGCCATAAAGAGATCCAGTGGACCCACGCCCCCCACCGGGTTGCTGCGCTGGCTGCGGCCCGTGCTGCTGGGGGCGTTGAGCCAGAAGGAAAGGCCGTAGGCCGGGTTGAGGGGCGAGCGGACAAAGCACTGCTGGAGGTACTTGCGCTCGATAATCTGACGGCCCTGCCAGCTGCCGCCGTTTTTGAGAAAAAGTCCAAATCTGGCCCAGTCGCGGGCGCTCATCACGCCGCCACCGGGCAGATCCGGGTCGTTGTCGTCGGTGGTCCGCCACTGGGAGACCGAGAGGCCCATCGGGTCGAAGACGCGCCGCTGCAGGTAGGCGAGGGGCTGCTCGCGTCGGGGAGCGAGCTTGCGCCGCATCAACTCGCCAAAGGCTTGAAAATTGACCGGGTTGTAGTCGAAGGCCGTAGCGGGAGGAGCAACAGCCGGTACCTGCACCGCCTGGGCAAAGGAAACCGGATGGCCACCCCGCCCGGCTTTGCCCAACCCGCTTTCGAGGCTGAGCAACTGACGGACAGTCATCCGCGCCTTGAGTGGGTCCGCCTTCCACTCGGTGAGCGTGTCGCTCACCCGCTCGTCAAAGTCGAGCAGGCCGTCCTGGACAGCAGCGGCGGCGATCACCCCCGAAAAGCTCTTGGTGCCGCTTGCCAGGATGTGGGGCGTATTGCTGTCGAAGCCGGGGGCGTACTGCTCAAAGACAACCCGATCGCCCTGGAGGATCATCAGGGCAACGCCTCCCGTCGCCATCGCGTAGGCTGCCGCCTGCTCGAATCGGTTCTGGGGCACCTGCTGCGCCACCCGGCAATCCCTGCAATCTGCCGCCGCCAGTGGGTAGGCTCCTCCTGCAAGCATCCCTGCCAGTGCCGCCGATATGCCTGCCCTGCCCAAGTTTGTCCAATCCATCTACGATGTCGCACCCATGCTGTGAACTAGGACCAGATCCCGTCCCAGAAAGTTCAGCCGCCCGACGAGCCTTTCTTGTGGACTTGCTAGCTGTGCCTATCGCGGTCCTCTAATCCGCCAGTTGAGGTCGCTCACCGTATTCAGGGCCACCGACGATCCATAGACTATGCCATTCATCTGCCAGATCTGGACAGAGCCCTGTTTACTGCCG
Organism: Gloeobacter kilaueensis JS1; assembly: GCF_000484535.1. NCBI lineage: Bacteria > Bacillati > Cyanobacteriota > Cyanophyceae > Gloeobacterales > Gloeobacteraceae > Gloeobacter > Gloeobacter kilaueensis. Next base: position 3,106,314 of record NC_022600.1, read on the forward strand.
CCGCCTTGATAGCGCCAGAGAATATCCGGCTCGCCGTCGCCGGTGAAATCTGCCACACCGCCAATCTGCCAGCTCAGATCGCTTTCACTCTTCAAAGCTAAAGAAGCGACGTAACTTGTGCCATTCATCTGCCAGACCTGGACAGAGCCCTGCTTGCTACCCCCTCCTTGATAGCGCCAGAGAATATCCGGTTTGCCGTCGCCTGTAAAATCACCCGCGCCGACGATCCGCCAGTTAAGGTCGCTGACCGAGTTGAGGCTGATCGCAGAAACATAACTGGTACCGTTCATCTGCCAGAGCATGTTCTGGCCAGTCACATAGTTGCGCCAGAGAATATCCGGCTTGCCGTCGCCACTAAAATCGCCCGTCGCCGCCATCTGCCAGTTGAGATCGTTCAGGTTCGGTAGCGAAATCGAAGTAACGTAACTCGTACCGTTCATCTGCCAGATCTGGTTGAGCCCCTGCTTAGAACCGCCCCCCTGATAGCGCCAGAGAATATCGGTCTTGCCGTCGCCACTAAAATCGGCGGTGCCCCCGATCTGCCAGTTGAGGTCGCTGACCGTATTGAGAGCGATGGCGGTGACGTAACTGGTGCCATTCATCTGCCAGATTTGGACAAAGCCCTGCTTGGAACCCCCCCCCTGATAGCGCCAGAGAATATCTGGCTTGCCGTCGCCGGTAAAATCGGCAATTGGCCCGGTTGCGTTCTTCAAGACCGAGGCATTGTCAGAATCGCGGTTGGCAGTCACCACATCCTGATCGCCGTCTCTATCTAGATCGGCTAGAGCGACCGATTTGGGTCCGTGACCGGTTGCAAAGCTCACCGGTGCGCTGAAGCTGCCACTGCCGTTATTTACGAGTACTGACACATTGTCGGACTCGTAGTTGGCTGTAATCACATCGAGATCGCCGTCTCGATCGATATCTCCCACAGCCAGAGAATAAGGCCGATCCACAATGTTGATCGGAGTAACGGCTGTGAACGCACCGTTGCCGTTGTTGCGCAATAGCCGGACATTGCCGTAGTAGCTGCTGGCGCTCACTATATCGAGGTCGCTGTCTTTGTCTACATCTGCCAGGGCAACTTGATCCGCGCCGGGGCCAACGACCGTCGGAGCGGCGAAACTGCCACTGCCGTTATTTTTGAGCACCTCCTGCCTGTTGTAGGTAGCAGCAACGATATCGAGATCCCCATCTTTGTCTACGTCACCCAAAGCCACCGACACTGGACCTGTACCAGCAGCAAAGCTGCCTGCGGCTGCAAAACTACCGGTGCCGTTGTTCTTGAGCACCAGCACGGTGTTGTCGTCGCGGTTGGCCACGACGATATCGAGGTCGCCGTCTTTATCTACGTCTGCCAGGGCAACGGCGCTCGCCCCGTCGCCTGCCGGAACGGTGGCTGCTGTAAACGAACCGGTGCCGTTGTTTTTAAGTACGGACACGTTGTTGGAGGTGCTGTTGGCGGTTACGGCGTCGAGGTCGCCGTCTTTGTCGATATCGCCCACGGCCAGCGACTCTGGATCGACCCCTCCTAGAACAACGTTCGTCGGAGCAGCGAGGACGCCGCCGTTGTTTTTAAGCACGCTCAGGGTGTCCTGGTTGATGTTGGCAACTAGCACATCGAGATCGCCGTCATTGTCGATGTCGCCTGCTGCCACAGCCCGTGGGCCGAAGTCGGCTGCGTAGCTTTTGAAGCTGATGAACGTGCCGTCTCCGGCGTTGGCCAGGACCGAGACGTTGCTGGCATCGAGGTTGGCGGTGAAGTCGGAGTTGGCGGTCACCGCGTCGAGGTCGCCATCTTTATCGACATCGCCCAAAACTACCGAGCGCGGGCCGTCTGCTGCCGCAAAGAGGATCTGAGCGAAGGCACCGCCGTTGTTTTTGAGCACCGAAACGCTGCCGCCGTAGCTGGAGAAGACGATATCCACATCCCCGTCTCGATCGACATCTCCCAGCGCCAGTGAACTGGGGGAATTGTCGTCAGCGACAGCGATCGCGCTGGTAAGGCTAAAAGAACCGGTGCCGTTGTTCTTGAGCACCAGCACTTTTTCGTCGTCCGGCACACCGAAAAGCCCGATGTAGTTGCCAGTGATGATATCGAGGTCGCCGTCTTTGTCGATGTCGCCCAGCACCAGCGCGTACGGACGGTTATTGCCGCTCACCGCTGCAAAGTTGACAGCCGCGCCGAATGTCGCGTTACCAGCGTTCTTGAGCACCGAGACGTTGCTGGAGTAGGGGTTGACGGTGACGATATCCACATCGCCGTCTTTGTCCACATCCCCGAGTGCCAGTCTGACCGGTTTGGTACCGACAGCCAGGTTGGTGGGCGCAGAGAAGCTGCCACTGCCGTTGTTCTTGAGTACGGAGACCGTATCTTCGAGGGGACTGCTGGCGACGATGTCGAGGTCGCCATCCTTGTCGAGATCCGCGAGGGCGACATCTTCTGAACTGCCGTTGATCGCAAAGGCCGTCGGAGCAGAGAAGCTGCCCGTGCCGTTGTTTTTGAGAATACTGACTGTGTACTCCGTAAACGAGTTGGCCGCGACGATATCTTGATCCCCATCGCCATCTATGTCCCCGACGGCGACGGCAAAAGGCGAATCGCCCGCAGCAAAATTGGCCGGGGCCGCAAAACCACCTGCTCCATCACTTTTAAGGACCGAGACGGTATCGGTGGTGAAGTTGGCGGTGACGACATCGAGATCGCCGTCCTTATCGATGTCTGCCAGCACTGCATCGACGCTGGGTGGCTGGGCGGCAAAGGTGCGCGGGGCTAATAGCCGCGTCTGCGCTCCCACCGGACCTGCTCCGACCAGAAGCGTCACCGCCAGACCCAACCAGCGACCGATCTTCTGGGCAAGAGGCCCGTACCCCGCCTCATCTGACATGCACTACTCCTCTGATTGTTCGTGGAGGGAACGAGGAGAGTATACGATCCTGTCTGTGTTATCTGGCTAACACTTCAGGCAGCAGAAAGCCGCTGATGCCCTTGCAGAGCGGCGATCCACTGTATATTTGAAAAGTTACTGTTTGTTAACCGCTACTTCCGGGCAGGGGGAAAGACGATGGCGACGGCCTTCCAGGGCAAGACAGCGGACGATTCGAGTATTCGTCCCAAAAAAAGTTTTCTGGCGCGCTGGGTGTACTGGGCTCTGGGCCAGAGGCTACTGGCGCTATTGGCCCTTGTGGTGATCGTCGGCGTCGGCATCAATTCGCTCACCCGCTTTCCAATCGACGGCCTGCCGGACATCTCCAACGTCCAGGTGCAGGTGATCACAGAAGCGCCCGCCCTCGGTCCCCAGGAAGTCGAGCAGCTGATTACCTTTCCTCTAGAGATTGCCCTCACCGGTATGCCCCGGCTCACCCAGCTGAGATCCATCTCCAAGTATGGCCTCTCGCAGATCACGGCGGTCTTCGAGGACGGCACCGATGTGTATTTCGCCAGAGCCCTGATCAACGAGCGGCTCAAGGGGGCCGAGAACCAACTGCCTGCTGGGGCCGAACAGCCGGTGCTGGGGCCGGTGAGCACCGGATTGGGGGAGATCTATATTTTTGAATTGCGCGGCGGCAGCCGCTACACGCCGATGGAACTGCGCACCCTCATGGACTGGACGGTGATCCCCCGCCTCAAGTCGGTCAAGGGGGTGGCAGAAATCAACCCGATGGGCGGCTTTGTCAAGCAATACCAGGTCCGCCTCGACCCTGAGCGCATGTTGGGTTACGGCATTACGCCCAAAAAAGTCTTCGAGGCGCTCGAAGCGAACAACGCCAACTCCGGCGGCGGCTACGCCACCGACGCCGGGGGCGAGCAGACGATTATCCGGGGCGAAGGTCTGGTGGTGAGCACCGAAGATATCAGCGACATCATCGTCGATCGCAGTCACGGCACCCCCGTCTACCTGCGCGATGTGGCCGAAGTGGCGATCGGCAACCAGCTCAGACAGGGTGTAATCACCCGCGACGGCACCGACGGAACGGTGGTGGCGACAGTGCTGATGCGCGCCGGGGAGAACGCCAACGGCGTTGTAAAAGCGGTCAAGGCGCGGGTGGCCGAGATTGCCAAAGAATTGCCCGAAGGCGTCAAGATCGTTCCCCACTACGACCGCACCGACCTCATCACCGCCGCGATCAAGACCGTCACCACCAACCTGGTCGAAGGGGCGCTACTGGTGACGGCGATCTTGCTCTTGATGCTGGGCAATATTCCTGGAGCGCTGATCACTGCCCTGGTCATTCCCCTCTCGATGCTGCTCGCGATCACCGGCATGATTGTGGGTGGGGTGAGCGGCAACTTGATGAGCCTGGGGGCGATCGACTTTGGCCTCTTAGTCGATGGGGCGGTCTTTATGGTCGAGAACATCATCCTCAGGCTCTCAGAAGAACGGCCCGCCGAGGGCAAGGAGCGCCTGGCGGTGATTGGCGCGGCGGCAGCGGAGGTGGCCAAGCCCGTCGCCTTTGCGATCACGATCGTCACCGTCGTCTATATCCCGATTTTTGGCCTCTCGGGGGTGGAGGGCAAACTCTTCCAACCGATGGCCTTCACCGTTATCCTGGCCCTTGTCGCCTCGCTGGTGCTGACCCTCTCCCTGGTGCCCCTGGCCTGTTACTTTGCCTTTGCCAAGAAGCTCCCGGAGGAGCGCGAGACGCTCATCGTCTCCTGGGTGCGTCCTCCCTACGAGTGGGCTGTAGAGCGGCTGATGGGCAAGTGGCTGCCGATATCGCTGCTGTGTGGAGGAATCTTTGCTGCCTCCCTCACCCTGGTACCGCTTCTCGGTTCCGAGTTCGTTCCCAACCTCTCGGAGGGCTCGCTCGTCATCAACATGCGCCGCCCCCCCGCCGCCTCCCTCGACGAAGGGGCCCGCCAGACAAAGCTGGTCGAAAAAGCGGTCCGCGAGTTCCCGGAAGTGGTGACCGCCTTTTCTTTTACCGGCCATCCGGAACTGGCCACCGACACCAACAAGTCCGAGAACTCCGATGTCTTCGTGATTCTCAAGCCCCAAAAAGAATGGAAGAGCGCTAAGACCCAGCCGGAACTGGTGGCAAAGATCGAAAAGCGCCTCAAGGGCGTCGTGCCAGGAGTGACCGTCGCCTATACCCAGCCTATTCAGCAGCGGGTAAATGAACTGTTGTCCGGCGACCGGCTCGACATCGCCCTGCGCATCTTCGGCCCTGAAATCAACGAGCTGGACCGCATCGCCAACCGCTCCGCCGCGATCATCAAAAAAGTGCCGGGGGCGGCGGACGTGCGCGCCGAGACCGTGCGCGGCCTGCCGGTCCTCAATATCAAAGTCGATCGCGCCCGGCTTGCCCAGAACGGCATCAACGTGCGCGAGGTGCTCGACACGATCGAGGCGACCCGCGCCGGTAAGATCGTCGGCACGATCTACGAGGGCCGCCAGCGCTTCAGCCTGGCGGTCAAATTCGACGATGCGTCCATCGACGATCTCGAAGACACCCGCCGTCTGCCGGTCACCAGCCAGGATGGCCGGATCGTGCCCCTCGACGCGGTGGTCGATATCACCACCGACAACGGCATTGCCCAGATTTCTCACCGCGAGGGCGAGCGGGTGATCACCGTCGGCATGAACGTGCGGGGGCGAGATCTGGGCTCCTTCGTCGCTGCTGCCCAGCAGGCGGTCGATGAGCAGGTAAAACTGCCCAAGGGCTACCGGATGGTCTGGGGAGGACAGTTCGAGAATTACCAGTCCGCCCTCTCGCGGCTGCAGATCCTGGTGCCCCTTGCCCTGGCGCTGATCTTCCTGTTGCTTTACAGCAGCTTTGGCAACCTCAAGCCGGGCATCTTGATCTTCCTCAACGTGCCCTTCTCGCTGGTGGGTGGCCTGGTCGCCCTCTGGCTGCGCGGGATGCCGCTTTCGGTTTCGGCGGGCGTCGGCTTTATCACCCTGTTTGGCGTCGCCGTGCTCAACGGCATCGTTCTGGTGACGACGATCCGCACGATGCAGCAGGCAGAAGGGCTGAGCGCAGAAAAAGCAGCCCTCAAAGGTGCCCGTGAGCGCCTGCGGCCCATCCTCTCCGCAGCGCTCCTCGCCTCGATCGGTTTTATTCCGATGGCGACTGCTACCAGCGCCGGTGCCGAAGTACAGCAGCCCCTCGCCTCCGTCGTCATCGGTGGCCTGCTCACCTGCACCCTGTTTACCCTCTTTGCCCTGCCGGTCCTCTACCCGGTCATCTGCGGCGATCCGGGCGGACCGAACCGGCCCTCGCTCTGGGAGCGCCTGCGCAAGTTCCTGCCGGCACCTGCCGAGAAGCCCCGTTCCCGACCGCCCCAGGGCGACGGTTCCTACACTCCTCCTGCCTGAGAATCTACCTGCCCCCTAGCGCAGCACATCGCGGGCGGTAACCACGAGCGCTGTGAAGGTGGCTGAGAGAATCCGCTCGTCGTCCCGAAATTCTGACAAGTCGTAGAAGCCCTCGACGAGAGTCAGGACCGTTACTTTTGCCGCGTCCGCATCGACGATCCAGTACTCTGGGATACCACAGACGGCGTACTCGGAGCGTTTCGCCCGGTAGTCCGTCTTTGTTGTGCTGGGACTGACCACTTCGACCACCAGCAAAGGCGGAGTTTGCAGAACCGCCGGCACATCGCGGACCGATTGCTCCTGCTCAAGGGTCATTGCGCACAGATCCGGGGTGCGCGAACTTTCAAGGCCCACCCGCACGCCGATTTCCCGCCGGGCAACCCAGGGCAACGCGAGGCGCTGGATCTCAGTCTTGAGGAGATCATGAATCCGCTCGACGATAATCGAATGTCGTCCGGTGGGCGGCACCATCGCAATCAACCTCCCTGCCATCAGTTCGTACCGACAGTCGGTCCCATCGTCGTAGGTAACGTATTGCTCGAAGGTCAATAGCTTTGAGCGAGCCAGGGTCATTTCTCAAATCCTATCCTGCAACGATATTAGCCGCCGCCTGCAAGATCAGGAATCCGCCGTTACCTGGCAAAAATGGTGAACAGTAGCGGTGCAGGGGTATCGAGAGCCCGTTTAAGGATCTGCAGGTGGGGTAGGGGCGAGCCCTTCAGAGGCCGACGTGGGCGGCGCTTTCGGCGCTGCCGCTGGTGGAGCTGGGGCAGGAGGCGCACTCGCCGCCGGGGCCGCCGCTGCAGGCGGTGTCACAGGCGCGGGCGCAGCTGGGGCCGCTTTGGCTGTGCCCTTTGCCTCCAGATAATCGAACGACGCCTTGGGGGCAATCAGCCGGATCTGGTTGAGTTTAGTATCGTTGCGCTCCTCCAGCGACTGCAGCATTTCTTCCAGACTCAGAACTTCGATGCCGATCGGCGCATTGGGATCCTTCTGCTCGCGGCGGTACAGTTCGATAAATGCCAGCAAATCTGCCTTGGCAAGATAAAAGGGCACAACCGTTCCCTCGTCCTGCTTGAGGGTGAGGTATTTTTTTTGCTTACCCAGAACCGCGACGAATATCGGCGTTCCCTGCAGATCCCCCACCTTGCGGCCGGAAGTGAGTAAAAGCGTCTGGGCCCAGCTCACCTGATCCCGCGAGGGAATGAAGGCCAGCTGCACTTCCTGGGGCTGGCTCCGGCTCTGCTGCTGCAGCATGTAGAGGTTTGCCAGCGAAACCGGCAGCACCCGCAACTGGTTGCCCCGTTCGGCATCCTTGGCTTTGAAATTGTTGATAAACTGCTCGGCATCCTCAGGGGCAATAAAGACCCCGGCAGTGAGCGCGCCCGATTCGCCGTCCGGTGGCCGCACCAGAAGCGGCTGATTGGTCTTATCGACGACCGTAAAGACAAGTACCGGCTTGAGCTTCTGCAGAATTTCTGCCTGGGTGAGAGCCGCTGCCTTTTCGATCGGCACCCCAAGCAGCAGAGCGCCGATCACTCCTGCCCCCACAAGCCAGCCTGCAAATCGTCCCATCTCGAATATTTCCAGTTCAAACTCTAATTTGCGTGCTCTGCCTCCCCCCGTCAACCGCCCCACCAGGAACCAGTTTTTATACAGTTTGCGCATCTTGCAAATTATGTGCAAAACGAGTTGGCTATAGAAACCCGCCCGTCTGTTTTCGATTAGGGCGAATCTGGATCAATTCCCAGTTTGCGCAAGCGCTCAGCCAGTTCAGCTGCTCGTTGCTCAGCCCGTCGTCTCGCCTGCTGTTCTTGCTCGACTCTTTGTTCGGCCTGCTCCAGCCTTGCTGCTGTTGCTCGTAGCTCTGAAGCCAACTCGGAGGGGATCAACAGCTTCTGGCCGTTGTCCAGCCGATAGAAACCGATCAACTCCCCCTCCACCTGCAAGCGCAACTGCAACCGCTCACTGACGCTGTTCTCGATCGGCTGATAGCGGCTGAGCAGGCCATCTGCTTCCTCGATCACTTCTAGCCGATAGCCTCTGAGCTTTTCTTGGATCCACTCCCCCTTCGGATCAAACAGCCAGTACTCCTGCACCCCCAGAAACTCGTACAGCCTTAGCTTGTCGTCCTGGTCCTTGTGGCGCGTACTTTCGGAGGTGATCTCGAAGATGACTGCAGGCACCTGTCCTTCTTCCCAGGTCTTGTATTTGTCCCGTCCCCCCGGCTGGACGCCGAAGATGACCATCACATCGGGAGCGACGCGGGAGGTGCGCACGCCGGGAGCGTAGTAGAGAAACTGGTTGGCGAGCACGGTCGCCTGGTTGCCTTCGAGGTACTGGCGCAGGACTTCCAGAGTGGTGAGGATAGCGTAGAGGTGCAGGAAGGTTTCGGCCACAGGCTGTCCGTCTCCGCTGGGATAGGTGACAGGTGAGAGTAGTGTAGTCATCGCCAGAATTGATAGTGATCTCTGTACTATTGTCCATTAGAAGCGCGACCAGAACCAGGACGAATGACGGTAATCGAAGTTTGTCCGCTCAATGTTCTAATAGGCTCAGTCGTTATGGAGCCGGATTCTGATAGTGCGGGGAAGCGGTACTGTGCGCTGGCCGTTGCTGTTATTCGTCGTTGCTGCTCTCGCCTGGCGGGGTATTCTGCCCGGTGCTGCCGCTGAGCAGGGCGTGACGATTCCTGAAAATAGAGACGATGATCTGCGCGTCTTCTACGCCGATGGCCGTCTGGTTAAAGGTGCTGCCGCCCTGCAGAAGATGGCGAGCGACGCGGAACTGGTGCTCTGGTTAGCCGGGAACCAGTACTTTGTGATGGAAGATCTCATCCACCGTTTTCAGCAGGACCACCCCGGCCTCGATGTGGGCGTAGTCACCCTGCCGGACGGGCTGCTTTTTAAAGCCATCCAAGCAGGCGGATTCAGTTACGCCGGCGCGGCCTATCCTGGCAAACCCGACGTTTACGGTACGGTCGATCTGGGGAACCTCAAAGTGCTCAAGCAGGCGGGACTGGCCGATCGCTACTTGATCTACGCCCACAACGAACTGGAGATCATGGTGGCGAAGGGCAATCCAAAAAAGATTGCAAACCTGGAGGACATGCTGCGGCCCGGCATTCGCACCTCGATGCCCAACCCGGTCAACGAAGGGATCATGAAGTACGCCCGGCCCGTGCTCGAACGACACCACCTCTGGCAGGCACTCTCCGGCGGCAAAGAGTGCATCGCCTGCCAGAGCACGCCCAGCAACTGGTTTACCGCCGTCCACCACCGCGAGACCCCCGAGCGCATTGTCACTGGCTTATCAGACGCCGGTATCGTCTGGAAGACCGAGACCCTGGAGGCGATCCGCACGGGCCGGGCGGTAGAAGGAGTGGCCCTTCCGGCTGCCGATAGCCGTCGCGATGAGGCAATCTACGCCGCCGTCCCCCTGCTAACTGCTAAACACTCCCAGGCCGCAAGCCAGTTCGTGAGCTTCGTCGGCTCCCCTGCTGGTACGTCTATCTACACCCGCTTCGGTTTCGTCGCTGCCGGCCCTGCCGAGGCCCAGCTGAGCGCGATTCCCTAGAAACCTAGATCCTGATTGGCCAGCTCTGCTTCGCGAAACAGCTCTTCGTCGCCCATCTCCGCCGGGTCGGGGTTGCCCACTTCCTTGTAGAATTGCTCGTCGTAGGAGCGGGTGCGCACGACCACCGGCATCGGTACGGCGTAGCCCAGGATCAACGTCTGCTGTTTGGGATCGAGCTGGGCGAGCACCGTGCGTAGGGTCTGGCCCCCTGAGACGCCGGTAAAGACCGCGTCGATATCTTTGTCGTCGTTGAGCAGGGCCGTGATCCGGGTGCCCAATTGGCTCATCACCTCGTTGTCGATGCCGGAGGGGCGCTGATCGACCACCAGCAGGGTCACGAAGTACTTGCGCATCTCGCGGGCGATCGTGCCGAAGATCGTCTGCCTGGCGGTCTTGGGATCGAGAAACTTGTGCGCCTCTTCGATCGTGATGATGAGTTGCCGGGGCTTGTCGCTGGGCTTTTTGGTCTGCAGGTACTGCTCGGCCTTGCGGACGTAGGCTTCGTGGATGCGGCGGGTGAGAATATTGGCCGCCAGCATGTAACTTAGAAGCGATCCCTGGGAGCCAAATTCGACGACGACGTTTTTGCCCGCCGAGAGTTGATCGAGAATTTCGCCGATGTAGTTGCCGGGGCAGACTGGCTTGATGTAGCGCAGGTCCTGCAATCTCAAGAGCTTGCGCTGCAGGGCGATCGTCGAACCGAAGTGCGCCCCCTTGTTTTCGCAAAATTCCTGCAGCTCGCCGCCGCTCATGCTGAGCAGGGTGCCGATCCAGTTGCGCTGAAATTCGTGGCGCAGAATGTTAGCGTTCTCGATGCTCGCCTCCGAGAGATTGAGTTCACCGCGAATGAGCGAGAGATCTTCCACTTCGATCTGGTCGTAGGAGATATAAAGCTCTCGGGCGTCGCGCACCCCCCGCCTGCGGGTCGAATCGGGATCGAGGGTATACATCTGCACCTGCCCCGGAAACAGTTGCCGCAGACCCTTGACCGTCGAGACTTCCTTGCCCTCCCTTGCAGCTTCCCAGCCGTACTCCGAGTGCATGTCGAAGATCAAGTTGACCGCCGCCTGCTTTTTGATCACCCCCGAAAGAATCAGGCGGGTCAAAAACGATTTGCCGGTGCCGGACTTGCCAAAAATACCGTTCGATCTTTCGACGAAGCGCTCGAGGTCGAGGCAGACCGGCACATCCATGTCGAGGGGCTGACCGATGTAAAAGTTCTTTTTTTCGAGATTTTCTTCGGAGCCGAAGACCATCTGAAAGTCGTAACTCGTCGCCTCGTGGACCTGAGAAAAGTGCGAGGGGATCGTCTTCACCGGTCGCAATTCCGACTGGCCGCCGATGGTCTCGAACATCAGCATCGGCGTCAGTTGCACCGTGCCGAAGGTGCTGGTACCGGCCAGCACCTCAAAAAGAAAATCGTCCTCGGGCGCGGGCGGGTTCATCAAGATCTTGGGGCTTGCCGTGCCGAGGGTCACATCCGTGAGCATCGAGAAGAACCGGGTGCGCCGCCCGTAGACGACGCAGAACTTGCCCACCCGCATCTCCTCGACCGAGACATCCGGGTTGAGGCGGACCTCCAGACCTTCGCTGAGCGATCCCTGCACCACTGTGCCCATCGGCTTGGCTGCACCGGGCTGGGGAAACTGATTCGGAAACTGGTCCGCCATGGTCACCTGCTCACGTTCCGCTAATTGTAGCGTGTGCAGGCAAAATCACACTAGCTGTACCCTGTATATTGCCGGGGGTTGCCCCCAGCCAGCTTCAGCAAGCCAGAGAAACCGCAGGGAAGCTCTGCTTGGAGCATGTGAAATTCGCGCACCAGTCGCTCTCAGGGCGTAACCGTAAAAGCAGTGGGACTCTGGGCTTTGCCGAAGGGCACGTACACGTCAATCTTGGCAGTTGTTGCTCCCGTCGGGACAGTAACCACCAGTTGGGTGTCCGAGACGATGGTGAAAGGAGCCTTCTTACCGTTGGCAAAGTAGACATAGGATGTCTTCGAGAAGCCAGTGCCGGTGAGGGTAATCGCTGTTCCGACGGAGCCACTCGCAGGAGAAAAGCTGTTAACTAAGGGTGTGGAGGGGTTGATCTTTGTGATGAAGGCGTCGAGATTGCCCTTGCGTGTTCCCTGCGGAGCACCGGGAGTGGCTGGGAAGTCTGCGGAAGCAGTAAACCCAGTTGCGTAAGCATTGCCTGCGCCGTCTACTGTAAGGCCGTAGCCGACATCGTTGCCTCCGCCTTTGAGGAGGGTAGAAAAAGCAAGCGCAGAGCCAGTGGGGTTTAGTTTGCTCACAAAGATATTGTCATTCGCTGTATCTGGACTGAAGTAAATGGGATTGACCAGCGGGAAATTGGTGGAATAGGTTTCACCGATCACGAAGGCATTGCCAGCCCCGTCCAGCACAATGGTAGAGCCATAGTCAGTACCACTACCTCCCAGATAGGTGGAGTAGACCAAGGCAGTTCCCGCCGCATTCAACTTCGACACGAAAACATCCGTAGTACCACCTAATTTGGTCTGTCGTGCGCCGGGTGTGGTCGGGAAGTTGGAGGAATAGGTGTATCCAGTTGCGTAAGCATTGCCCGCACTGTCCACAGCGATGCCATTGCCATAATCAGTGTTCCCGCCTCCCAGATAGGTGGAGTAGACCAGAGCAGTTCCCGACGCATTCAACTTCGATACAAACACGTCGAGGTCACCACTGAGTTGAGTTTGCGGTGCATCGGGAGTAGTTGGGAAGTCGATAGCATCGGTGTAGCCGGTCACGTAGGCATTTCCCGCACTGTCTACTACCAGGCTTTTGCCATAATCGCCATTCTCACCTCCTAAATAAGTGGAATAGACCAGGGCAGTTCCCGATGCATTCAACTTCGCTACGTATGTGTCGTAGGAGCCAGCAGATTGAGCCTGTAGGGCACCAGGGGTCGTCGGGAAGTTATCGGAAGAGGTATAGCCGGTCACATAGGCGTTGCCCGCATCGTCCACGGCGACGTCGTAGTTGAACTCATCGTACCTGCCTCCCAAATAGGTGGAGTAGACCAGGGCAGCTCCCGCCGCGTTCAACTTCGCTACGAACGCATCGAAGTAAAAGCCACCGCTAATGGATTGAGTCTGCAATGCGCCAGGAGTAGTCGGGAAGTTGGTGGAATTGGTAAAGCCAGTCACGTAGGCATTGCCCGCATTGTCCACTGCAATGGAACGGCCGTAGTCAGCGTTCCCGCCTCCCAGGTACGTGGAGTAGACCAAGGCGGTTCCCGCTGCGTTCAACTTCGCCACATACGTGTCGATACCACCACTGGATTGAGTCTGAAGCGAACCGGATATGCTCGGGAAGTTGGTAGAAGCGGTTTGGCCGGTTACATAAGCATTACCGCCCCCATCCACTGCGACGGCGTAGCCATATTCGTCGCTATCGCCCCCTAGGTAGGTGGAGTAGGACAGCACCGGGTCGATGATTAACGTTCTATCCTGCCTACGTCCTTGTACTGCAAAACCTACTGTCTGCGCGTCCAGTTGCACATATCGACCCTGCAACTGCCTCTTACTGCCGGAACCGTACTCGTTGATTACAGGCGGCAACTGCCGAATTTGTCCCGCTTCGCTGTTGACGACTAGTCCGCCTTGCTTGTCGATGAAGACGCGCTGTGCTCCACTGAACCGTAAGCGGATGCGGCTCGGATCTGCTTTCGGTGCTACCACAAAGTCGTACTCTAGCTGCCCGTGCTCACTGTGGTAGATCAGGTCAACGCCAGGATACACACCCTTGCTTTCGACACGAGCATAGGTAGCCACATCGGTGTGCCACTGGCTTGGGTCGTTGCCTTTCAGATAGTTGACCTTGCCTGGCAGGGCATCAATTCCTGCTAACTGTGCCTGACTGTTGGCTCCCAGCAGTTGCATCTGTACCAATGCAGTCTTTGTGTTTGTCTTTGGACGCAAGCGGGAAGGTTGGATTTTACCCTTGTCTTTGGTCAAGCCCGGTGTAGCGGACTGAAAAGCAAACAGTGCCTCAGTCGGCAGCAAAGCCACTCTGTAGCCACCTGTACGCGCCAGAAAGCGCACAGCAGCAGGTGCTTGACCGACGTTGGGCTCGAAACTCACAGGCAACTGGCCGTACTGCTGATGAGCAACGCTCAGCTTCTCAGCCGAAGCAGGTACTGGTGCAGGAGAACTCTTTACCGCTACGACTGGTGGCAGCGGCGCAGAAAGAACCTGGGTCTGGGACAAGAGAGTAGCGACACTGAAAAAAGCAGCAGCGCGGCGGTAGAACATGGGGAGACCTCGGTAAACAGAATCGTGCGCATTATAAGAGAACCACTTGGAGCCCAGTCGGTAACCTGCAAAACACTTTACATCTTGTAAGCAGAGCCAATGCGCATCAGCTGTCAACTGCTCAAGGGGTGATAGTGAAAGCGGTAGGACTTTGCGCTTTGCCGAAGGGCACATACACGTCGATCTTGGCAGTTGTTGCTCCGATTGGCACAGTAACGACTAGTTGCGTGTCTGAGACGATGGTGAAGGGTGCCTTCTTACCGTTGGTGAAATAGACGTAGGAGGTCTTCAAGAAGCCGGTGCCGGTGAGGGTAATGGTGCTACCAACTGGGCCGCTGGTCGGAAAGAAGCTGGTGATCAAGGGCGTCGAGAGGCTGATCTTGGTTATGATTACATCGCTGTAGCCGCCCTTGAACGTTGCCTGCGGAGCACCAGGAGTTACTGGAAAGGTTGGCCCGGCATAGCCCGTTACGTAGGCGTTCCCCGACTTGTCTATTGCCAGGCTATATATGTACCCACTGTTTTTGAGATAGCTAGAGAATAGTAAGCCGGAGCCTGTAGCATTCAGCCTACTGACGAAACCGCTACCGCCGCCAGTGTAAATACCGTTAACTGTTGGGAAGTAGGTTGAGTCGGTGAATCCGGCCACATAAGCATTGCCTACTTCATCCACCGCTATGCCAAAGCCATAATCAGTGCCATCGGCACCCAGGTAGGTAGAGTAGACAAGAGCAGTGCCCGTTTCGTTCAGCTTCGTCACAAATGCGTCGTAGGGAACACCGCCGCTATACCGAGGCTGGCGCACACCCGGCGTGGTCGGGAAGTTAGCTGACGAGGTGGAGCCAATCACATAAGCATTGCCCACTGCGTCTGTTGCTATTGCCGAGGCAAAATCTGTATCCTTACCCCCCAGGTAGGTAGAGTAGACGAAAGCTGTGCCCGTTGCATTCAGTTTCGCCACAAACCCGTCTAGGTAACCACCGCCATACTGAGTTTGTAGCGCACCGGGAGTCGTCGGGAAGTTTGGGCTTGTATAGGTTTCAATGTTAGTCTCACCAGCGACATAGGCATTGCCAGCGTTGTCTATTACGATGCTCTTTCCAGTTTCCTCTGCCCCACCCCCGAGATAGGTGGAGTAGACAAGGGCAGTACCTGTTGTGTTCAGCTTCGTCACAAATGCGTCCTGGATGCCACCGCCAAACTGGGTCTGTGCTGCGCCGGGTGTGATTGGGAAGCCTGTTGAAGAGGCTTCTCCGGTCACATAAGCATTACCAGAAGTATCCAGTGCTATGCCATAGCCTACGCCATAACTGCCTGCCAGATAGGTGGAATAGACAAGAGCCGTGCCCGTCGCGTTCAGCTTTGTCACGAACGGACCGATAGCACTATTAGTCTGCAGTGCGCCGGGTGTAGTGGGGAAGTCACTTGACTGGGTAAAGCCAGTCACATATGCATTGCCAGCCTTGTCCACTGCTATGCCATAGCCGGAATCCCTATCACCGCCGCCAAGATAGGTAGAGTAGACAAGAGCGGTGCCCGTTTCGTTCAGCTTCGTCACGAATGCGTCTTTTGCGCTGGTAATGACGTTACTCTGGTTCTGCACTACACCGGGCGTGATTGGGAAGTCTGTTGAAGAGGTTTCTCCGGTCACATAAGCATTACCAGAAGTATCCAGTGCTATGCCATAGCCATAGTCATCGTTGGTGCCCCCCAGGTAGGTGGAGTAGCTGAGCACTGGGTCGATCACTAACTGCGCTCCTTGCTCACGCCCTTCTACCACGAAACCTACCGTTTTACTGTCGAGCTGCACATAGTAGCCCTTTAGCTGCTGCCTGTGCCCGGCTTTGTTTTGATAGACCACAGGCGGCTTCTGGTGCAGTTGACCGGCCACGCTCTGGACTATTAGAGCACCCTGCTTATCGATGAACACACGCTTGGCTCCCGCAAAGCGCAACTTGATCTGCTCTATTTGCGCTCCTGGTGCTACAACAAAGTCGTACTCCAGCTGCCCATGCTCGCTGTGGTAAATCAAGTCGATACCAGGATACACACCCTTGCTTTTGACACGACCATAAGTTGCCACATCGGTATGCCACTGGCTCCGGTCGTTGCCTTTTAGATAGTTCACCTTGCCTGGTAGAGCGTCGATTCCTTCTATCTGTGTCTGGCTATTGGCTCCTACCAGTTGCATCTGTACCAGTGCCGTCTTCGTCGAGCGAGGGGGAAGCTGTTGCTTATCCCTGCCCCTGGTAAGGGCTGGAGTTGCGGAGTGAAAAGCAAACAGCGCTCCTGTGGGTAGCAAGGCTACTCTATAACCGCCTGTACGAGCAAGGAAGCGCACAGCAGCAGGTGCTTGACCAACATTCGGCTCAAAGCTCACAGGCAACTGGCCGTACTGCTGGCGGGCAACGCTCAGCTTCTCAGCTGAAGCAGGGGACATAGCAGGAGGACTCTTTACCGCTACGACTGGCAGCGGTGCGGAAAGAACCTGGGACTGAGCAAGAAGGGCAACGGCAGCAAAAGCGGTGGCAACCGGACGCAAGAGCATGGGGCACCTAAGCGAGTGTGGTGCCCGCATTATAGGGATGCACACTACAGCCGGGTCGGTAACCTGCAAAACACTTTACATCTTGTAAGCAGGACAAACCGCTTTGAGACAGCTTTGTGGATGTCCTACCGTACCAGACCCGTCCGCAGCGCAGTTACGGCTGCCTGGGTGCGGTCGTCGGCGCAGAGTTTGCTCAGGATATTGCGTACATGGGTCTTGACTGTTCCGACAGTGATGAATAATTCGTCGGCGATGTCCTGATTGGAGTGGCCCTCGACGATGTGCTGCAGCACCTCCAGCTCGCGCTCGGTGAGGGGCGAAGCTTCGAGAATCTGGGTGAGTTCTGGTCCCGCCGCTTCGATCTGCACGGTACTGCCGACCTCCCCGCCGGGTTGGCCGCGCACCTGGGTGAGTACCGTGCGGGCTATCGAAGGATCGATCCAGCTGTTGCCCTCGCGCGTCGTCTGCAAAGCGGTGAGCAAATCGGCAGAACCGATATCTTTCATACAATAAGAGTCGGCCCCGGCAGCGAAGGCGGCAAGAACGACCTGATCGTTGTCGCGCAGGGTGAGAATGAGTACGCGCACGTCAGGATCGTCGCTTTTGAGGCGGCGGGTCACCTCGATACCGTCGATATCGGGTAGACCGATATCGACGATTGCAACATCGGGATTCTGGGCATGGACGACGCGCAGGCCGTCTGTACCGTTGGCCGCCTCGCCTACCAGCTCTACATCCTGGTGCTGCTGGAGGGTCATCCGCATCCCGGCGCGGGTTAGATCATGATCTTCGATAAGTACAACTCGAATCGGAGACATAGCTTTCTGCTCCCGATACCACCTACAGGTTCATGGTAGTCCGGGTGGTGGGCAAAGCGGGGGGACTAACGCCCGGTCATCAGCAGCCTTGCAAAGTAGAATTTGTCGTCGATCGCTGCCCGGCGAACAATTTTCCAGCCCTGCCGGAGCAAGATCGCTTCGATGTCTTCGCTGCGGTGCTGGTAGGCGCGGGTGGTCTTGTTTGCCCCTGGAAAAAACTCGCCGACTTTTTTGAGGGCAGCAAACAGCAGCGTCTTGGGGGCATAGGTGATGAGCAGGTGTTCCCCTGCCAGGGAGCTGAGATGGGCGAGCATCTTTTCGACCTGGGCAAGCGGGTAGTGGATGAGCACATCCAGACAGATCACGATGTCGTAGTGGCCGCCGATGCGCTCGAGTTCGAGCACCTCGAAGTGGGGGTTGTCGGGCGGAAGTTGCAATTGCTGGCGGCGGTGGCTCGCTTCGAGGATCATCTTCTCAGAAATATCGGTGGCAAGGACCTGGGCTCCGCGCTGGGCAAGCGGCAGGCTCAAACTTCCCAGTCCGCAACCGGCATCGCAGATCGACTTGCCGGAGATATTGCCCAGCCAGTCGAGCACCCGGTCGCAGGTGCGCTGGTGGCCCACCCGAATCGAATGCTGGATGCGGTTGACGGCCTCATCGCCGTAGATCCGCTTCCAGCGCTCGAAGCCGGTGTTGTTGAAGTAGTCGCGGACGATCAGCTTTTCTTCCATGGGGGATATTTTAGGTTATTTCGACGGGCCAGAGGGTTCAGCAATTATCGAGGCTGTCGTTTGCCGGAACAGTTGGCTACCTTGAGAAAGTAAGCCGTGCAGTCTCTGGCGGAGGAGAACCATGCCCAAACCCGTCATCCTCGCTGTCGATGACGACCCCGATGTGCTGCAGGCAGTCTCCCGCGATCTGCGCCACCAGTACGGCGAGCGCTTTCGGATCGTGCGCGCCGACTCCGGCAGTGCTGCGCTGCAGGCGGTGGAGCAACTGGCCGAGCGCAACGAGACGGTGGCAATTTTTCTGGTCGATCAGCGGATGCCCCAGATGAGCGGCGTCGAGTTTCTGGAGCGGGTGATCGAGCGTGCGCCACAGGCCAAGCGCGTCTTGCTCACCGCCTACGCCGACACCGAGGCGGCGATCCGCGCCATCAACAATGTCCGGCTCGACTACTACCTGCTCAAGCCCTGGGATCCGCCGGAGGAGCGCCTCTATCCGGTGCTCGACGATCTATTGGACGATTGGCTCGCGGCCTTCAAGCCGCCCTTCGAGGGCATCCGCGTCATCGGCAACCGCTGGTCGGCAGAGTCGCACCAGGTCAAAGATTTTTTAGCCCGCAACCAGGTGCCCTACCAGTGGATGGACCTCGACCAGGACGAGGAAGCGCGGCGGCTATTCAGCAGCGGCGAGACGGCCAGTGGGGTGCAGCGGTTGCCGGTGGTGCTCTTTACCGACGGCACCCGCCTCTGCCGGCCTTCTAACCTGGAGATGGCAGGCAAGCTCGGTCTGCGCACCCAGGCGGAGCGGCCCTTCTACGATCTGGCGATCGTGGGCGGTGGACCGGCGGGACTGGCGGCGGCGGTCTACGGGGCTTCGGAGGGGCTAACGACGGTGATGATCGAGCGGGAGGCACCCGGCGGTCAGGCCGGTTCCAGTTCGCGCATCGAAAATTATCTGGGCTTTCCGGTGGGCCTGAGCGGGGCGGACCTGGCCCGCAGAGCCGCCATTCAGGCGCGCCGCTTTGGGGTCGAAATTCTTTCTCCCCAGTCGGTGGTGGACGTGCGCATTCAAGATCCGTATCGGATCGTCAAACTCAAGGACGGCAGCGAAATTAGCTGCCACGCGCTGCTTATTGCCACGGGCGTCTCCTACCGCAAGCTCGACGTGCCGGGGATCGCAGAACTCACGGGCCGGGGGGTCTACTACGGGGCGGCGCTCACCGAAGCCCTCGCCTGCTCGAACGAAGAAGTCTACGTCGTGGGCGGAGCCAATTCGGCGGGCCAGGCGGCGATGTATTTTTCGCGCTATGCCCAGAATGTGACGATGCTGGTGCGCGCCGATTCGCTTACCCAGAGCATGTCCCAGTACCTCATCGATCAGATTGCCGCCACCAGCAACATCGCCGTGCGCACCTGCACGAGCGTCGTCGAGGTCAAAGGCCGCGAGCGCCTCGAAGCGCTGGTGTTGGCGAACGCGGTGAGCGGCGAACAGGAGACCGTCGATGCCACTTCGCTCTTTATCTTTATCGGGGCCAGTCCCCAGACCGACTGGCTTGAGGGGGTGGTCCAGCGCGACCGCCAGGGATTTATTCTCGCGGGGGCCGATCTGCTCACCGGCGGCCAGCGCCCCAAAGGCTGGTCGCTCGAACGCGATCCGTTCTTGCTGGAGACGAGCGTGCCGGGCATCTTTGTCGCTGGCGATGTGCGCTACGGTTCGGTCAAGCGCGTCGCCTCCGGCGTCGGCGAGGGGGCAATTGCTGTCCAGTTCATCCACCGCTATCTCAGTAAAGTCTGATGCTCCACGATCCCGAGCAACTTGAGTTGTTTCCAAAGCTCAGCGACGACGAGGTGCAGCGCCTGGCTGCCCACGGACGCCCGGTCGAATTTGCCCCTGGCGAGCTGCTTTTTAAAGAAGGCGATCCGGCCTGCCACTTCTACGTCGTGCTCGAAGGGCAGGTGCAGATCACCAAGCGCATCCACGGCAAAGAAAAGATTCTCATCACCCACGGGGCGGGCGAATTTACCGGCGACCTGCCGATGTTTGTGAGTGGCACCGCCACCGTCACCGCCCGCGCCATCGTCCCCAGCCGCGTGCTCGAAATCGAACTGGCGGCCTTCCGCCAGGCGCTGGCCGATTGTTCGCCGGGGGCCGCCTCGATTCTCACGGCGATGGCCGCCCGCGCCCAGGATCTGGAGACCCAGTTGCGCCATCAGGAGAAGCTGGCGGCCCTGGGCAAGCTCTCCGCCGGTCTTGCCCACGAACTGAACAATCCCGCCGCCGCCGGTCGCCGGGCCGCCCAGCAGTTGCGGGAGGCGCTACTCGCTGTCCAATCGCGGATGCTGGATGTCTGCGAGGGGCTTTTTCCGCCCCCCCAGCGGTTGCTCCTCGTCGAATTGCAGCAGCAGGCCCTCGCCCACCGCCTCGGGGCACCCCGGCTCGCCCCCCTTGAGCAGAGCGACCGCGAGGACGCCCTGGCCGACTGGCTGGCCGACCACGAGATCGCCGACGGCTGGAAGCTTGCCCCGACTTTAGTGACCTCGGGCATCGGCCCCGACCAGCTTGCCCCTCTAGCCGACCAGTTGCCTGGCCTGGCATTTCCCGAGGCGCTGCGCTGGTTGAGTGAGACTTTGAGCCTCACCGGGCTGGTGGACGAAGTCGAGCAGAGCACGGCCCGCATCTCCCAGCTCGTCAAGGCGATCAAGTCCTACACCTACATGGATCAGGCTCCCCTGCAGGAGGTCGATGTCCACGAGGGCATCGAGAACACGCTCACGATTCTCCACCACAAACTCAAGTACGGCGTTACGATCGTCCGTGAGTACGCTGAAGATCTGCCGCGCCTCTGCGCCTATGGCAGCGAACTCAACCAGGTCTGGACCAACCTGATCGACAATGCGATCGATGCGATGAACGGCAAGGGCCAGATCACGATCCGCACCTCCCTCTACCCGGATACGGTCCTCGTCGAACTCATCGATACTGGCAGCGGCATTCCCCCGGACATCCAGCCGCGCATCTTTGAACCCTTCTTTACCACCAAAGGGGTGGGCCAGGGTTCCGGCCTCGGCCTCGACATCGTCCGCCGCATCGTCGCCCACCATCGCGGATCGATCCGCGTCGAATCCCAGCCGGGCCACACCCGCTTCAAAGTCTGTCTGCCCATTCGCCAACCTTGAGCCACACACGCCATGGAACTCATTAACCACGATTCTCCTCAGCCGGCAGTCCTTGCCACCGAGGAACTGCGCCGGGTACCACTGTTTGAGAATCTGCCGGAGGACCAGCTGTGCTGGCTAATCCGCCAGGGCCGCCTGCGGCTGCTCGACACGGGCGATATTGTGCGCGCTCAGGGGACGCCCGCCGATTACGTCTTCGTGCTGCTCGACGGTGCGATTCAGATTGTCAAGAAAAAAGGCAATCAAGAAATTCTACTTGTCACCCACACCGAGCGCACTCTCTTCGGTGAGTTGCCGGTGCTCACAGGCGATCCCCATTACTGGGCAGAGGGCCGCGCCCTTGCCCCCAGCCGCATTCTTGAGCTGGACAAGGAAGATTTTTGGGAGCTTTTGTCTAGTTGCCGCTGTGTGACGACGGTTATTCTGCGCACGATGGCCCAGCGGATGCAGGAGGTGCAGGCGCTCGCCCAGCAGCGCGAACGGCTCATCGCCCTCGGTACCCTCGCCGCCGGTCTGGCCCACGAACTGAATAACCCCGCCTCAGCCGCGCGGCGGGCCGCCTCTCAATTGCGCGGCTCCTTTCAGAAGTTGCAGCCCGCTGCCCTCAAGCTCTGCCGCTACGCCAAAGACGAAGAGAAGCAGGCGGTGCTGAACGTCCTTGAGCAGGAGGTCGTCGAGCGGGCCACCGCCGCCCTTGCCCTCGATCCGATCACCCGCAGCGACCGCGAGGAACAACTGGCCGACTGGTTGCGGGAGCACAACATCGCCAACAGCTGGAATCTCGCCTCGACCCTGGTGGGGGCGGGCCTCGATACCGACTGGCTCGTCGCTCTGACGGGCCGCATCGCTCCGGAGTCGCTTCCCAGCGTCCTCAACTGGCTGGAAGTCACCCTCGACGGCGTTGGCCTGCTCAACGAACTCGAGCACTGTACCGAGCGGGTCTCCACCCTGGTGCAGGCGGTCAAAGATTACTCCTACCTCGATCAGGCTCCTTTGCAGGAGATCGATGTCCACGAAGGGCTCGAAAGCACCCTCACCATGCTGGGCCACCGCCTCCGCAACGGGATCGCCATCTGCCGGGCCTACTGCGATTTGCCGCGCATCACCGCCTTCGGCAGCGAACTCAACCAGGTCTGGACCAACCTGCTCGACAACGCCATCGACGCCGTGCAGGACAGAAGCGATCCCTGCGTGTGGCTTCGCACCAGCCGCGAGGACCGCAATATCCTCGTCGAGATTACCGACAACGGCCCCGGCATTGCCGCCGACGTTCTGCCCCACATCTTCGAGCCCTTCTTTACGACCAAAGATATCGGCAAGGGCACGGGCCTCGGACTGCACATCAGCTATCGCATCGTCGTCGAACAGCACAGAGGTGATATTCGCGTTCACTCTGCTCCTGGCCGCACCTGCTTCCAGGTCCGCCTGCCCATTACCCCAGGCTGAACCGGCTGTTTTGCCTGTAGGCTTTCAGGGAGTCTTACAGCTGATGCTGGGCGATATATTCCCGCAGCGCCCGGTTGATGCTGGTCTGGTAGCCCTCACCTTGAAGATGGTTGCGTTTGAACCAGTCGATCAGATCGGCGTCGAGCCGCAGCGTAATCTGCTGCTTGATCGGGCGATAAAACAAGCCGCGCCGGGCAGCGCTCCAGTCTCCAGTCGCCTCTGGGATGAGATCGGTGCGGATAGGTCTGTCCGCTGCCGCCAGGGCATCGATCTCCGCCTGTACTTCTGGCGGCACAGGGTTAGAGTGTTCCTTCTTCATAAGCCCTCCGCTCATAAGGAGTTGCCTCGCGGGCACTAATGATTCTGCCTGTCTCTTCACCAGTATCCGGATCAGGGTCCGGCCAGGTATGCACGACGAAAATAGTCATGTTGCCGATCATGCCAATGGTCTGCCAGCGCTCCTCGTGTGGGTATGGATCAGGGCGACTCACCGCCAAAAGATCGCGGAAAACATACTGTGCACTTTCAAAACTTAAGCCGTGATCGCACTTATTGGTTCGGTTCTTCTCATTGTCCCAGGTCCACGCCAAAAACATCCCCTACACCAGAGTAGCTACATGATCGTAGCTACCGTTATCCCTTGTCAAGGGAGACATTCGCGTTCACTCCGTTCCCGGTTGTACCAGCTTCGAGGTGCGCCTGTCCATCACTCCAGGCTGAACCGACCGGATCCTCCCCCAGTCTCTATCTAAAGAAAGAATGGCTGTTTCCACTCGCATCGGCCATCTTAGAAACAGACAATGGGAGGCCCAAGCAATGAAAAGTGTACTGGCTGCCCTGGCGACCGCAGCGCTGCTTGCTGCTGCACCGACTGCCCTCTTTGCCCAGACAGGCGAACCGGGCAAGTCCGGTCCCGAGATCGACCCCAATCAGGTGCAATTTCCAGAAAAGTGCCGGGCGCTCACCAGTCCCGACATCACCGACCCGCTCAACTACAACAATCTCACCGACGCTGAAAAGATGCAGCGGGCCAAAAGTACGAGTCTGAGCAAGCCCATCGTCACAACGACCAACCTGGCAGATCGCCCGGAGGTCGTCAGCCGCTCCGACGAGGGATTGCTCATCGATCCGCCCAGCGGCTACACTGCCACTCCGACCCCGAGCAAGCCGGGGCCGGATGTCTACTGTTTCCCGAGCGCCTTCCGGCAGTAGTCTGAACATGACAGCCGATAGAGCACATGGCGTCGGAGGGGATGGCCTGATGGTAACAGCGGATGATCGAAGTCGTCCGCTTCTGAATGGTTCATGCCCAACCGCTCCATCACGCGCCGCGAGCGACGATTGGCCGGTACGGTGAAGGAGACAATTTCAGAAAGGCCCAATCGCTCGAACCCACAGGCGAGGGCGGCTCTGGCCGCTTCGGTGGCGTAGCCCTGGCCCCAGTAATCGAAGGCGAGCCGCCAGCCCACTTCGACGCAGGGGGTGAAGGGGGCGCTAAATCGCGGCACCGAGAGGCCGACGTAACCAATAAAATCGGCTCTACCCGGCACCTCGACTGCCCAGAGACCAAAGCCCCGCTGGGCAAATTGCTCGCGGATGCGCCCGGCCATAGCGTCGCTCGCCTGCCGATCGAGGCGACCCGGCAGGTACTCCATGACCTGCGGATCGGCGTTGAGGTCAGCAAAAGGCGCAAGATCGCTCTCCCGCCAGGCGCGGAGGATCAACCGCTCGGTGACGAGCTTGAGAATTGGACCCATCGCAATAATTTCTAGGTAGACGAAGGCCATTAAACGTCAGATCAAGGCAGCCCTACGTCCCTTGCAGAAGAAAAATAAGACAAATCTGAAACCGACGTCACTTGGCCCGATGGCAGCCCAGTTACAGTGAACCCCCCCTCTTCTCCTCTGCCCGGCGGGGCAGGGGAGGAGAGCGGGGGGCAGGGGGGGTGTGGAGGGGTGGGGACGGTTTTAGCAAGTACCCAAAAGCAAAAGAACAACCGACTCCCAAAAATCTGATTCCTCCACTCCAGCCCAAAACCTGATGCTTATTTAGCTTCGTCTACTTAGAAAGCCAGCGCTACACTCAATAGTGCGCGATTTTACAAGTTGCTCCGATGATTCGCATTCCGGTTGCCCTGCCCTCCAGCCACTACGACATCCGCATCGAACCGGGCGGGCTCGATCAGCTGGGAGCGGCCCTCCTGGATCTGGGCAAGGCGGACCGGGTGCTGGTGGTGAGCAACCCGACGATCTTGAAGCACTACGGCGCACGGGTGCAGCGCTCGCTCCTGCAGGCAGGTTTTGAGAGCGCCAGTCTGGCTCTGCCCGCCGGTGAGCGCTACAAGACCTTGCGGACGGTCGAACGCATCTACCAGGCTGCCCTCGACTGTCGCCTGGAGCGCTCCAGCATCATCGTCGCCCTGGGAGGAGGGGTCATCGGCGATATGACCGGTTTTGCCGCCAGCACCTGGCTTAGGGGCGTCCGGGTCGTTCAGGTGCCGACGACGCTACTTGCCATGGTCGATGCAGCGATCGGCGGCAAGACCGGCGTCAACCACCCGCAGGGCAAGAATCTGATCGGTACTTTTTATCAGCCCAGCCTGGTGCTGGTCGATCCGGACGTGCTCGCCACCCTGCCCCGGCGCGAGCGGCGCTCGGCGATGGCCGAGGTGATCAAGTACGGCGTCATCTGGGATGCGGAACTGTTCCGCTGGCTGGAGACGCTCAGCGATCTCGACCGGCTGGAGCCGGCCCAGCTTACCCGGATCCTCGTGCGCTCCTGCCAGACAAAGGCGGAAGTGGTGGTGCGCGACGAGCGCGAGGGCGGCCTGCGCGCCATTCTCAACTACGGCCACACCGTCGGCCACGCCATCGAAAGCGTCACGAACTACCGCCGCTACCTGCACGGCGAAGGAGTTGCCCTCGGCATGGTGGCAGCGGGCCGTCTGGCGGCGAACCTGGGCCTCTGGTCCGCGTCGGAGGCAGCCCGCCAAGAAGCACTGATCGCTGGAGCCCACCTGCCGGTGCGTTGGGCAGGCGACATTGCCACCGACGCTCTCATCGAGCGGATGCAGACCGACAAAAAAGTGGTCACAGGCCGCGTGCGCTTCGTGCTGCCGGAGGCGATTGGCCGGGCCAGCATCGGTGTCGAGGTACCCGAGGCTGTCCTGCGCTCTGTGCTGGACAGCCTGGCAGACTGAGAACTGCTATTCGTCTTCTTCGACGATCCGGGAGGCAAAAACGCCGTTATCCGGCTCGCTGGCAGAAGCGGCTGGCGCGGGGGCTGCCGAGGCAACCAGGACCGGCTCGGGCCGGTAACGATCGAGGCCCAGGGCACCGCGCTCGAAGAGGCGCTGTCCCAGTTCGGGATCGATGTCGCTGCGGTAGAAGTCCGCTCCCTGCACCTGGGTGCTCTCGGCGAGAACGGCTCCGCCCAGGGCAGCCCGGCTGAGGTCGGCATCGGAGAGAGTCGCCGATTCGAGCTGTACCTCTGTGAGCGTGCTGTCGCGCAGAACCGCTCCGCTGAGATCTGCACCGCTCAGATTCGCACCGCTGAGATCCGCGTAAGAAAGATCCGCTCCCCGGAGGTTGCTCTGGGCAAAATCCACCCCGCGCAGGTTGCTGCGCGAAAGGTCTGCCCCTTCCAGATTCGCCCCGCTCAGGCTGGCCGCTTCGAGGTTGGCATCGCGCAAACGGGCACCCCTGAGAGCGGCATTGCTGAGGTTGGCACCGATGAGGTCGGCGCGGGAAAGATCCGTTCCATTGAGATCCGCACCGCTCAGATCTGCCAGAACGAGGTGGACGCGGGCCAGATTGAGCCCGGCCAGATTCGCCCCGGCGAGGTTCGCCCGCAGCAGATCCGCCCCGTCAAAATCGATAGTGTCGGCCTGACCGCTGCGAATGCGGTCGATCAGGGTTTGTTTTTTAGAAAGCTGACTCATGTTTTTGTCCTGTCCATGCGCTTTGCAATTATAGTCTCACTGGCCGGTGAAAACCTTCAAGCCGAAGGCAGGGTGGCCCGTGCCCACCGCAGACATTGAAGCGCTTGCTCGGCCCAAAAATCGCTGTCCCAGTACACAAAACAACTGGTCTCACAAAGAAGCAGGGCCCGTTCAGCCACAGCAAGCGCCTGAGCGGGCGGCAATTTTTGCGAGCGCAACTGTGCCAGGTCAAAGCTCAACTGCTCGACCCCTGCGAGAATCTGCTGCCTGCGGGTGCCCGCCTGCCAGCTCTGGTGGCCGCCGATCCAGGAGCCGCCCTCCGCCTTTAGGCGCACTGTGCTGGTAGGACCGTCCGGTAGATAGCGATCGATATACTCACTCACCGTCAAAAAGGCGATGTCCGGCCACTCCCCCCGCCGCTCGAACAGCGGCGCAAAGCCCTGAGAAAAGTACTCAAACATCATCACGTTGCCGTTCTCGCCGTCGGAGGTGGGCACCACCAGTGCCGGTAGACTGGCCCCGGTGCCGCGCAGTGCCTCGCCCCGGTGGCGGGTACCGTCGATGCAGCCTTCGGCGGTCTGACCGCTCTGCTGCCGGATGCCCATCTCGGTGTCGCGCACGACGCAGCAGATCTCCTCGCGCTCACCTCCAACTTCAATCACCAGGCGGTGGACCTGATTTTCCAGTTGCTCGCGGCGACTGTCTGTCGGCAGGGCAAGAGCTGCCGCAGGCAAGATGAGCCACTCGTAGCCGCACTTTTTAAGGAGCCGCACAAAGCGCAGCGCTCCTTCGCCGTCACCCATCATTCCCATCTCCGGCAGCCAGAAACCCCGCACCCGCCCCAGTGCCGCTTCGCCGAACAGTTCAGAATAGACGCGCTGCCACTCGCGGATCTGCGCTTCGTGATCGCGCTCGGGGGTGGCCGGAAAGTAGCAGTGGCTGTAGGCGGTACCGGCCACCTCGATCGCTTCTGGATAATCCGTGAGTGCCTGGCGCAATAGACCAACCACGTCGCCCAGCGCTTCATCCTGCACCCAGGTGCCGGCAAAGGTGCCGTCGCTTGAGAGGCGGGCCAGCTCCTCCAATAGCACCCCCGAATAGTCGAGCATCAACCGGGGAGCCAGCCCCCGCTCCGCCAGATTCAGGACATAGCGCGCCGGATTGACGTAGGCGCGGGCGAACCAACCGGCATTCCAGCGCTCCTCAGAATTTTCTGGCCCGGCCAGCATCTTTGCCAGGTTGCCGGTGAGGCGCGCACTGGAGCCTTCTCCCACCCAGATTGGCGGCTGGTGCATGTGCAGCCAGGGAACGAACACGGCGGTTGGCTGTATCATCGCTTACACACCCACAGATCCAGCCTGCTTGCCCGGCTGGAAGGCTTAAGATGAGGGTACACCCTGG
Source organism: Gloeobacter kilaueensis JS1 (assembly GCF_000484535.1). Classification (NCBI taxonomy): domain Bacteria; kingdom Bacillati; phylum Cyanobacteriota; class Cyanophyceae; order Gloeobacterales; family Gloeobacteraceae; genus Gloeobacter; species Gloeobacter kilaueensis. The sequence continues at coordinate 3,134,538 of NC_022600.1, forward strand.
GTATTACCTCGGCGAAGCTGTGTACAAAGCTCTGGTCCATTTTGGCGCGACGATCCGGGACGATTTTCGGGCGGCCTTCGAGAAAGATCCGGCGGCCCGTTCCTGGCTTGAAGTTGTTACCTGCTATCCAGGATTGCACGCGATTGCCGTCCATCGCGTCGCCCATCTACTCTACCAGCGACGACTTTTCTGGCTGGCCCGCCTGCTCTCGCACCTGGCCCGCTGGCTCACCGGCATCGAGATTCACCCCGGTGCCACGATCGGCCCCGGCATCTTCATCGATCACGGCATGGGCGTGGTGATTGGCGAGACGGCGATCGTCGGTCGCGACGCCCTCATCTACCAGGGCGTCACCCTGGGCGGCACCGGCAAGCAAAAGGGCAAGCGCCACCCCACCCTGGGCAACGATGTCGTCGTCGGGGCTGGGGCAAAGGTGCTGGGCGACATCGAGGTGGGCGACAACACCCGCATCGGTGCCGGCTCGGTCGTCCTGCGCTCGGTACCGAGCGACTGCACGGTGGTCGGTGTGCCTGGCCGCGTCGTCTACCAGGCTGGTGAGCGCATCGACCCGCTCGCCCACGGTCAGGTGCCTGACCCGCTCGCCGACGTTATCCGCACCCTCGTGCGCCGTATCGACGAACTTGAAACCGAAATCCAGCAGTTGCGCGGCGACAAGGACGGCACTCCCGCCGCCCCCGTCTGCTCAATTCAGTCGCGGGTTCTCGAAGACTTTTTGCACGGCACGGGAATCTAACCGAGAATTTCTATCCTGCCGCTGCTGCCGTCCACCCGCACCCGCTGTCCGTCGCGCAGGCGCACGGTCGCTCCGGCAACGTTCATCACCGCCGGTAGGCCGTACTCGCGGGCGATGATCGCTCCGTGGGAGAGTTTGCCCCCGACTTCGCTCACGATCGCCGACGCCTGGGCAAGTAGCGGTGCCCAACCGGCGTCGGTGTAGGGCACGACCAGCACGGTCCGGGTATCGAGGCGGGCGCTGGCGTTGAAGGTATGTAGCACGCGCACGGTGCCTTCTACCTGGCCCCGGCTCGCGGCGATGCCCCGCAGGTTATCGGCAGTTTCTACAGTTGGTGAGACTTCCTCCGGCATCTGCATCCCGTAGACGATCTGGGGTACGCGGCGCTGGCGCTGGTGCTCGAAGGCAGCCCGGCGCTCAGCCACCAGTGCCGCCGGATTCGCCTCAAGTCGCCCATCTACCAGGGCACGGACTTCTTCTTCGCCCAAAAAGAAAATGTCGCCCGCTGCCCGCAGCACACCCGCCTCGCGCCACTGCGCTTCGAGGGCGACGAAAGTCCAGCGCAGGTGAGCAAGCAAGCGGTCGTACCCTTCGGCCACCCTGGCGCGGGTGCGCGCACGGCGGCGCACCAGACGGCGGCGCAGGCGATCGAGAGCGGTGCGGGGTTGGGAACGGACGGCGAGCGGGCGCGGAATCTGCACCATCGCTATAAAAAGTTCGCGGACAGTTTCCGGGTGCTCGCGCCAGGTGGGAACGGCAATGTCGGTGCCCACCTCGCTCAGGTAGCCGTAGCGCTCGATGAAGGCAGCGAGCTTTGCGTCCCTATCGAAGGCGGTCGGCTCCAGGCGCGCTTCGCTCGCCAGTTCCCCCAGCTCGCGCACCGCCTGCACTTCAGCGCTCGCCTCCTCCCCCAGCCAGTCCTCGGGTACCGCCAACAGCGCTCGTCTGAGCGCCAGGCCCAGGGGCGCGAGGATATTGAAGTAGGTGACGAGGCGCAGGCCGACGACGATCCGCTCGGCGCGCCCGATGAGCTGTCCGGGGGTGAGCGCCTCCGGCTTTTCTGCCGCCAGTCCCGCCAGCAGCGGTGCGAGCACATCTTGATCGATGACTCGAAAATCTTTCTCAAGCTCCAGATCGCGGCCTGCCAGCCGCAACAAACCCGGCAGGTTGGCCATCACACTCGTGAGGGGCGGACGAGAGAAGCGGCTGCCCCGGTAGAGAAAATCGAGGCTCTCCGGCGGCAGGCCCATGCGCTGGAAGATCTCGGTAAGCAGCGTGGCGTTGAAGTAGGCCCAGCCCTCCAGGAGCGTCGCCGTCTGGTTGAAGTCGATGCCCCGCGCCCGCCCGCCCAGAACGATTTTGAAGATCTCGCCCCAGACGCCGCAGGTGAGGGGCTGATTGATCGACCAGGTGAGCGGTCGGATCGTGCCGGGGATGACTTCGGCGGCGATCGTGCGCGTCCAGACCGGCTGCAGGGTCGTGATGGGCCGCGCCTGGAGAACCCAGATCCGCTCGCCGTCGAAGGTCCATTCGATGTCCTGGGGTTTTCCAGCAAAGCAGCGCTCGACCGCCAGAGCCACATCTCTCAGCGCTTCGAGCACGTTCGCTGGAATCTCGCCTGTCGGGACGGCAGTGTCGCTGCGATCGACGATGGCCCGCAGGGGGGTGATCTGGCCGCCCACCACCGCCGCTGCCCCGCCCGCCACCGCTTCGACAACCAGGGCTTCATCGCCGCTTACCGGGTCGCGGGTAAAGACGACGCCCGAATACACCCCCTGAATCTGGGGCTGGACGAGGACCGCCATCGCGCTCTTTTCGATCCCCCGATCGCGGCGGTACTGAACCGCTGCCGGTGCGTCGTGGCTGGCGCGCACCTGATCGACCGCCGCCAGGAGTTCTTTAGCCGTGGTCAGATTGGCGACGCTCAAATATTGACCGGCGGCAGAAGCAGTGCTGCCATCCTCGCCGGTGGCCGAGGAGCGGGCGATCCAGGGCCTCTGGGCGCTGGGGAAGACAAGGGCAAGCAGCGCTTCGGCGGCTTTTCCTGCCGGAAGCACCCAGCCTGCGGGTGCGCAAACCCCGGCCCGCCTGAGCTGCGCTAGGTTCGCCGCCTTAAAACCTGCCACCTCGGGATCGAGGGGCTGATCGAGGTTCAACACTGTGTTCCACTGTTCGCGCTCCATGTCATCCGGCAGCCGCACCAGCGCATATCCCAACCACAGCGCGAGCAGAGCTGCCGCCGCTGTTACCGGCAACGAGCCGCTCTGCCCGTAAAAGACGAGCGGCAGGGCGATGAGTGTCGCGAGCTGCGACCGCCGCCGTCCCCTTCTGCCGCGCCAGATCACCAGAGGCACCAGCCAGATCAAACCCACCAGATACGTGACCGTCGGCGCGTAGACGAGGAGTCCCCAAAAAGCGTTCGTCACCCCCGCTCCCCGCCCCAGCCAATAGCGGCCCGCCACCAGGGCGCTGAGCGCCAGAAGCGGCCAATCCGGCTCCCCCGCCACGCCGCTTGCGATCAAGACGACGACGATGCCCCTCGCCGCTTCAGCTAGAGCCGCGAGGATTCCCACCCACCGGCCAGCGTGAATAAACGCCGCTGAGACGCCGACGTTGCCCGTGCCCAGGCGACGCAGGTCCTTACCTGTGAGGGCGCGCACCAGCCAGCCGCTCAGGGGCAGCCCTCCCAGCAAAAAAGCGCCAGCGAGCAACAGAACCGGCAGCACCACGGCAATTCGTTCTGAGTGACACCTGCCTCACACTAGCTCAGCTTCCGGTGCTATCTGGGCCGCAGCAGGAGTAAGCGATTACTCTCAACCGCCAGTTGAGCGCCGTCGGCCCGCCGAGCGGTACAGAAGTTGCAGCAACTGCTCGGTTTCCTCCCAGCCGATGCAGGCATCGGTGATGCTCTGGCCGTAGCAGAGGCGGGTGCCGTCCCCCAGTTCCTGCCGCCCGGCAACGAGGTGGCTCTCGATCATCAAGGCGGCGATCCGGCTATCGCCCTCGCCGATGCGGGAGGCCAGTTGTTCGCCCACCGTCAGCTGCAGGCGGTGGTCCTTGCCGCTGTTGGCGTGGCTGCAGTCGATCATCAAGCGCTCGGTAAGCCCCGCCTTTGCCAGAGCCCGGCAGGCATCATCGACCTGAGCGGGCAAATAGTTGGGGCCATTCTTGCCGCCGCGCAGGATGATGTGGCAGTCCGGGTTGCCGGCGGTGACGATGATCGCGGTTCTCCCCTCGCGGGTGTGGGACAAAAACTGGTGGCCGCGCCGGGCGGAGAGCACCGCCTCGATGGCGACGGCGACATCCCCGGCGGAGTTGTTCTTAAAGCCCACCGGGCAGGAGAGGGCCGAGGCGATCTGCCGGTGGACCTGGCTTTCGACCGTCCGCGCCCCGATTGCTCCCCAGCTCACCAGATCGACGATATATTCCGGCGTAATCGGATCGAGAAATTCGGTGGCGGCGGGCAGCCCCAGCCGGGCAATGTCGAGGAGCAGTGCCCGAGCCAACTCTAGACCTTCGCCGATCCGGCAACTGTTGTCGAGGCCGGGATCGTTGATGAGCCCCTTCCAGCCGACGGTGGTGCGCGGCTTTTCAAAGTAGACGCGCATCGCGATCAAAAGCGCGTCCTCGAACTTTTGCGCCAGAACGGCAAGCCGCCGGGCGTACTCGCGGGCCGCCTCAGGGTCGTGTACGGAGCAGGGACCGACCACCACCAGTAGCCGCCGGTCCTCACCGGAGAGCACCTGGCGAATCTGACGGCGACCGGCGCGCACGGTTTTTTGGGCCACAGCGTCTATCTGGCAGCGCTCGCGCAAGGAGGCAGGCGATGGAATTTCGCTGACCGCCAGAATCCGAATATCGTCCAGCGGTTCGCCAGGGTCTGTCGCCTCCATCGCTGCCGGGTGGGACAGCCGCTCGGTCTCGATCATCTTTTTGGCTGAAATCCAGGTATTTTCTTGATTGTAGGCATCCTGGCATAGCGTTGGCTTACTCTGGAGAGAGCCTGCAGGGCAAGCGGATGAACGTTACCGAATTGCGGCCCTGGACGATCGAGGAATACCACCGCCTGATCGCTGCGGGCATTCTCACCAGCGACGATCAGGTGGAACTGCTCGCCGGTCAGATCGTGCAGATGAGCCCCCAGTACCCGCCCCACGCCGCCACAACCCAGCGCACCTTTAACTATCTGAGCAGACTACTGGGCGATCGGGCCTTCCTGCGGATGCAACTGCCCATCACCCTGCTACCGGCTTCGGAGCCGGAGCCGGATATTGCCGTAGTGAAAAGCGATCCGGGAGAGTACGCGGATCGCCACCCGACAGCAGCGGATATTTTTTTGCTCGTTGAGGTTGCCGACACGACGCTCGCCCGCGACCGGACCCAAAAAGCAGCGATCTACGCCCGAGCGGGCGTTGCCGATTACTGGATTCTGAATGTGAATCAAAAACAGGTTTACCTCCTGCGCCAGCCTGCAGGAGACACCTACACTCAGATCTCTACCTGGGTTAGCGGCGCTGCGCTCTCACCGCTGCTTTTCCCGGATGTCAGCATAGACGTGAGCGCACTATTTCCGTGAGCGCTATGGAGGCTGAAGAATTTCGGCGCTTGGGCTACCGGCTGGTGGACATGGCCGCCGATTATCTGGAACGACTGCCTGGGGGACCGGTCTTTCAGCCGATGCCCGATGAGGCGCGCCAGACGCTCCTGAACCAACCGCTGCCCGAGGCGGGACTGGCCGCCGATCGCATTCTTGATCGCCTGGCCGACACGGTGCTCCCTTACCCGATGGGCAACGGCCATCCGCGCTTTTTTGGCTGGGTCAACTCGCCCCCGGAGCCCCTGGCCGCCCTGACGGAACTGTTGGCCGCCACGATGAACCCGAGTTGTGCCGGTGGCGATCACGCCGCTATCTACCTTGAGCACTGTGCTGTGCGCTGGCTGATGGAACTGGTCGGTTACCCCACTGCCAGGAGCGGCGGTCTGCTGGTGAGCGGTGGCTCGATGGCTTCGCTCACCTGCCTGGCGGCAGCCCGCCACTGGGCCGCCACGACGAACGGTTGGGATGTCCGCTCCCAGGGACTCAGTTCGGATCATCCGCCCCTGGTGCTCTACGTCTCTGAGGAAGGCCACAGTTGTCTGCGCAAGGCTGCCGAACTGCTGGGCCTGGGCAACCGTCAGGTCCGGACTGTGCCGGTGGATGATCGCTACCGCCTGATGGTACCCGCCCTGGCCGAAGCCGTTGCCCGCGACCGCAGCGCGGGCTATCAGCCTTTCTGTGTCGTCGGGAGCGCCGGAACGGTGAATACGGGCGCTATCGATCCGCTCTCACAGCTGGCTGACTTTTGCGGGAGCGAAAATCTCTGGCTGCATGTGGACGGAGCTTACGGGGCGGTGGGCATCCTCGATACTCGTATCGAGGCGTGCTACCAGGGCCTTGGGCGGGCCCACTCCCTCGCCCTCGACCCGCACAAGTGGCTGGCGGTGCCGGTGGAGTGTGGTTGCGCCCTGGTGCGCGAGGGTGAGTTATTGCGCGATGCGTTCGCTCTGGTACCCGCCTACCTGCGCACCGAGGAGGGCAAAGGGTTTGGTGGCCTGCCCTGGTTCTCGGAGTACGGCTTTCAGCAGACGCGCGGCTTTCGGGCCCTCAAGCTCTGGACGACGCTGCTTTATAAGGGCCGCGATGGACTGGCGGCGACGGTTGCTCGCCACAACACCCTCGCCTGTTTGCTTGCGCGTTTGATCGAGCAGGCAGAAAATCTCGAACTGCTCGCTCCCGTCCAGCTCTCGATCGTCTGCTTCCGCTTCGTTCCTGCCGCTTTAAAGGATGTTCCAGAACAGCTGGAAAACCTCAATCGACAGATCGTTCTTCAGATTCAAGCCGGTGGCCGGGCTTTTTTAAGCAGCACCACACTGCAGGGCCGCTTCGCGCTGCGCGCCTGTATCCTGCACCCCCAGACCAGCGAGGCGGATCTTACCGAGTTGATTTCGCTTGTGCGCGCAGTCGGGGAACAACTGGTTGCCGCAGCGGACAGTTGACTGCGATTGGCCTGCCGATTACCCTGAAAATCGGTGGTGAGGCCCACCTTTCCAGTCCCCTGGAAGAACCGCCCTCTGGCCAACGGTCTCTGGCACACAGTCGCACGGAGAGAAGCTGTCGTGTTGGAGTCGATTCTGGTCATGGTGGGTGGGGGGCTCGGCAGCCTGGCCCGCTACTGGGTAGGAACAGCCGTCGTTCAGCGCTTTGGAACGGTTTTTCCGGCAGGAACATTGCTCATCAACGTTGCAGGTTCATTCGTTCTGGGCGTGCTTTTTGCTCTGGGCGTGCTGTCGCTCGTCGGTTCACGGACCCGGCTACTTTTGGGGGCGGGGTTCTGCGGCGGATTTACGACTTTCAGCACCTTCAGCGTCGAGAGCCTGAACCTGCTGCAAAAAGGCAGTGTCCTCCCAGCGATGGTCTATCTGCTGGGCAACGTTCTGGGGGGTCTGGCAGCGGCCTGGCTCGGCTTTGGCCTCACAAAAGCCCTCAGCTAGTTCCCTGGGTTATTACAGAGTGTGAGCAAGCTGATCCGATGGGGATCGCGCTCTCTATAATGTCGCAAACTACCCCCCAGACATCGCTGAGGAGTGCGGCCCGCAACTCTTTCTTGCGGTGGAGTTTTTGCTCTTGTAAGTTCTGCCATTCTCACGCTACCGGCACTGCCCGTTGGAGGCGCTATGCTCTCGCAAAAACGCAAGATTGCCGTCACGATCAGCCCCGAACAGTACCGGCGGGAATGGCGTCTGGTCGGCAAGTTTCATCGCCGCACCAACGAGCTATTAGAACTGGTGGCGATGCCCCCCGAGACGACCTGCCCCGCCAACGCCAGGGACTATTATTGCCTGCTCCTTACCGGTGGCTCGATCCGTGAAAGTCTGCACCTGAGGGGAGTGAACGCCCTCGAACAACCGCTCACCTGGACCTTCGACTCCTTCGGTCACGAACTAGGCTGGTGTTGAACTGTCCGGTGAGTGCGTATCCGTGCCGATCGATGCTGTGCTGGTGCCACGGGGAGCTGAGTATCAGGTTGTCCGCCAGGGCTTTGGTGGCGGTGGGACTCGTGCCCGGATCGTCGCTATTCCTGCCGGATTGGCGGCGGGGGCTTTTTTAGAAACCCTGCCCTACCGGAGCTGGCAGCGCGTCTGGGTACTGGGACTGTGCGGCAGTATGAGCCGCTATCTGCCCGTAGGAACCATCGTCATCTACCGCCACTGCCGGCAGCTGGGCGCGCCGGAAGCGCTCCTGGCCTGCGACCGGCAGCCGATCCAGCTGTTGCAGGCGTACCTGCCCGAAGCAAAGCTGGTGGGTGCCCTCACCAGCGACCGGGTGATTACCGCCGCCCGCGAAAAGCGCCGCCTCGCCGAGGCGTACCAGGCCCAGGTGGTCGATATGGAGGGCTTCGCGCTCCTGCAGGTTCTTGCTGCCGCCGGTGTCGAGGTGGGCATGGTGCGGGTGGTGAGCGACGGCAGCGACCACGATCTGCCTGCCATCGGGGCGACAATCGCCGACGGTGCCATTCAACCCTTGCCTTTAGCCCTGGCGCTGCTCAAAGATCCCCTCGCCGCTACCCGGCTGGTCGGTGGTTCGCTGCAGGCCCTCGGGGTGCTCAAAGAAATCTCGGTCCGCCTGTACGCCACGAACCAAACTCCGCCAGATCGGTAATTGCAGAACCGACTGACGGAACCATCTTCGGCACTATAGAACACAAATCGCTTTCGAATCTCTTTATTTCGGACGATTTTCTCTTCCTTCCGGAAGAGTAACTTTGTTACGTCCAATACCAAATTCAAGGGAGAAGCGCATGGCAACGATCGTAGATACGGCTGTACAGGCAGGCACCTTTAAGACCCTCGCTCAGGCGCTCAGCGCCGCTGGCCTGGTCGATACGCTCAAAGGCAGTGGACCTTTCACCGTCTTTGCGCCGACGGACACCGCCTTCCAGAACCTGCCGTCCGGCACTCTTGACGACCTGCTGCGGCCCGAGAACAAGTCCAAACTCGCCGACATCCTCAAGTACCATGTCGTGTCGGGCCGGGTCCGCTCCAACGAGATCCAGAGCGGCAACGTGCAGACGGTGGAGGGCCAGAGCCTCAACATCCAGAAGCAGGGCCAGCAGGTGCGCGTCAACGACGCCAACGTGACCCAGGCGGATATTGCCGCCGACAACGGCGTGATCCACGTCATCGACCGGGTGCTGCTGCCCAACAACCGGTAGTGCCCTTGTAACCGGCACCCCCCGGCCTCGGGGGCTCTCAGTAGCGGGCGGTGCTGGGCTGGAGAATAAAACCGAACTCCTCCTGCACCGCCCGGTCCGCCGGGTGCTCGCAACGATAAAAGTAAGCTTCCAGATGGGCGCTGTAGACCAGCTCAGCGGTACGCACTTCGCCCCTCGCCTGTAATAGCCAGTCGGCAATATCTCTGGCCGGAGTGTAGTGAACCTGGCGTCCGTGGGCAGCCTGATCGGGATGGGCAAAAGTTTGAAACAGAAATTGCGGCAAATTTGACATCTTCGCGCTTCAGTTCAACGTGTTCCCATCACCGATACAGCAATGTTTTGGCCCTGTCGGATGCATTCGCTACGATTTGCATTTAATCAGTTCCAGGCAGTAGATCATATAGAGCGTCCAGCCCAGGGGGCCGACGAGTCTGAGGGCAAGTACACCCCCAGCCAAACCCGGATTGCCGGGCAACAACAGCGGCGCGAGGCCGGTGGGGCCGACCAGCAGGCTGAGGGGTAGACCGAGCGCAAGGACGAGCAGCCCAAGGGGCAAAAACGCGACCGCCGCCGACCACCAGCGCCCCCGCGTCAACTGCCAGCTGCGGGGCAGGGGCGAGAGCGGACCGTGGGATTCGCCAAAGTGCAGGGGCACGGTGACGAACAGGCGCACCCCCAGGTAGATGCCCGGCACCGCCAGGACGATCATCAGGGCGAAGGGCAGAGCCACCGCCACCAGCCCTTCGTGCCCCTGGAAAGCCTGCTCGAAGCGCCTGTAGGCAAAGTAAAACAGCCAGCCCGTCGGAGCAATCGCCGCAAGCACGGTAAGAATGCTGGTGGCGATGAGTACGGGCCAGGTGCGCACCCCCCTGGTGAGCGCCGCCCCAAAATCGGGAACGGCAGCGGTGAGCACCTGACAGGCAAAGGCGAGGCTGGTGCCGGTGAGAATCGGATCGAGGACGAGGGGGACCAGGGCTGCCGCTGCCCCGCGCCCTGGACCGTCGGCGAGGCTATTGACGCCCAAATTGGCAACCAGGGCCACCAGTTGCAGGACCAGTAAAGGCCAGTAGATGCGGGGAGTGACCGCCAGCAGGCGAGGGTAGAGACTCTGAAGCGACAGGGACGACTGGGGCATGGGTGGTGTGAGAATCATTAACTACAATGTAAGAAAAACTGCGAGGCTCGGATGCAGTCATTTCGTCGTCTGGTCGTGCTGTTGCTGAGCTGGCTTGTCGCCGCTCAGCCCGTTCTGCCCGCCGATCCTAAAAAGCCACCGACCGACCCGCTTCTTGAGCTGAACCGGGCAATCTACGGCCCCAATTTTCTGGGCGGTCCCCAGGCCAATCCGCCCGTTCCGCCCCTTGCCACACCCACCAGCCCGATCGTCGCACCGCCCGGCAACGGCTCCACCCCACCGGGGATGCCCTTCGGCATGAACGTGCCCACTCCCCAGAGACACTGCATTCAGAACCACTGCTGGTAGCCCGGCGACACTTCCGCAAACATCCAATACGAATTGTGTAAGGGCCGCGAAGATCGTTGTAAAGAACGTATCGGCTGATACATTTTGGGTAGGGTAGTTTTTGGAGGTTGATCGCGATGGTACTGGCAACCCCGGCAACATCGGGAAGTGAAGCGATTTTCAAATCCCGCTACGACAACTTTATCGGCGGCAAATGGGTACCGCCAATCAAAGGGCAATACACCGACAACATCACCCCCATCAGCGGCAAGGTGCTCTGCCAGGTGCCGCGCTCGACGGTCGAAGATATCGAGCTGGCCCTCGACGCCGCCCACGCTGCCTTCGAGCGCTGGAGCCGCACGACGGTGAGCGAGCGCTCGAATCTGCTCAATAAAATTGCCGACCGCATCGAGCAGAACCTGCACAAACTGGCCCTCGCCGAGACCTGGGACAACGGCAAGCCGATTCGCGAGACGACCGCCGCCGACATTCCCCTGGCCGTCGATCACTTCCGTTACTTCGCAGGCTGCATCCGCGCCCAGGAAGGGGCGATAAGCCAGATCGACAACGACACGGTGGCTTACCACTTCCAGGAACCGCTCGGCGTAGTGGCCCAGATCATTCCCTGGAACTTTCCGCTGCTGATGGCCGCCTGGAAACTCGCCCCGGCCCTCGTCACCGGCAACTGCGTGGTGCTCAAGCCCGCTGGTCCCACCCCGGCCTCGATTCTCGTCTTGATGGAGCTGATCGGCGATCTGCTGCCGGCGGGCGTGCTCAACGTCGTCAACGGCCCCGGCCCTGAGATCGGTAGAGCCCTCGCCACCAGCCGCCGCGTCGCCAAGATTGCCTTTACGGGCGAAACCGAGACCGGGCGGCAGATCATGCAGTACGCCTCCCAGAACCTCGTGCCCGTCACCCTCGAACTGGGGGGCAAGTCGCCCAACGTCTTTTTTGAAGACATTCTGCTGCGCGACGACGACTTTCTGGATAAGGCGGTCGAGGGCTTCGTGATGTTTGCCTTCAACCAGGGCGAAGTCTGCACCTGTCCGTCGCGGGCGCTCATTCAAGAGTCGATCTACGAAAAATTTATCGAGCGGGCGATCCGCCGGGTGGCGGCGATCAAGCAGGGCAACCCCCTCGATCCGGCGACGATGGTCGGAGCCCAGGTCTCCCGCACCCAGCTTGAGAAGATTACCCGCTACGTGGCCCTCGGCAAAGAAGAAGGAGCCCAGGTGCTCATCGGCGGCGAACGGCTCGACGCCGGGCCCGAGTTCGCAGAAGGCTTTTACTTCAAGCCGACCGTCTTCAAGGGCACCAACCAGATGCGCATCTTCCAGGAAGAGATCTTTGGTCCCGTGCTTGCCGTCACCACCTTCAAGGACACCGACGAGGCGCTGCGCATCGCCAACGACACCCACTACGGCCTCGGTGCCGGCGTCTGGACCCGCGACATCAACACCGCCTACCGCATGGGCCGGGGCATCCAGGCGGGCCGCGTCTGGGTCAACTGCTACCACCTCTACCCGGCCCACGCCGCCTTCGGCGGTTACAAATCCAGTGGCGTTGGTCGCGAGAACCACCGGATGATGCTCAACCACTACCAGCAGACCAAGAACATGTTGGTGAGCCACAACCCGAAACCCCTTGGTTTCTTCTAAACGTCCGACTTCGCTCTCCGTCGAGTCTTCCTTCTCACCCGCCTGTGCGGCGGGTGTTTTTTTATACAGTCTCCGGCAGGAACTTACCGGTGAGTCCAAAGAAGAATGCTTACAAGCAGGCAGAAGCGGATTATTTGATTGATAATCAGATAGTTAGAGAAGAAGCGCTACTCAGGCAACTCGTCACGGTCAAGACTTTAGAAGTTGTGTATGGGGCAGAGTATAAGTATTCTGCGTGTTTGCGTCTATGCAGGACATCAAAAATCTGGAAGGATCTCAGTCCCGCCTGTTTAGCGCCTCCGAGTACTATCGGATGGTCGAGGCCGACATGGTGATGCAAGGAGAGCAGTGGGACGGACAGCGGGGCCGGATTGTCACCGCTCATGCCCAACGAGAACACCTCTGGAGCGTCGATGCATACTATCGATTAGCAGCGTTAGGCATCCTGCATCCAGAGGAGCGCTTAGAACTGATCAATGGACAGATCTTGACTATGAGTCCGCAGGGCCCTTTGCATGCTGAGACCGTAGAGTTGATCGCTGCATATTTGCGGGTAGCCCTGGCAGGCCGTTTTCTCATTCGCAATGAAAAACCGGTTCATCTCAGCGATCTAGATGAACCAGTACCGGATCTGGCTGTGGTAGAAGTACTGCGCTACAGCGCGCAGCATCCAGTGCCGGACCAGATCCGTCTCATTATCGAGGTCGCCGACAGCAGCCTGGACTTCGACCGCAAGGTCAAAAGTAAGCTATATGCCAGAGCCGGTATACAGGAGTGCTGGGTGGTCAACATCAGACAGAGGCAACTGCATGTGTTCACTCAACCAACAGATTTGGGCTATCAGAGTGAAAACGTCCTCACAGAAAACACCATGACCTTGCCATGTCTGGGAGGTGTGAGTGTCGCTGTGAGCGAGTTGCTGGTCCCAAATTGAGGAGTTCTTGTCCACCTAAAAAACCCGCAGAGGCACGAGCCCGGCTTGCTGGATGAGCTTCTGGCCCTCATCGCAAAGCAGCAGGTTGACGTAGGCGAGCCCGGCCTGCTCGTCTAGCTGTCCATCGCGGCGGATGACGACGAACTGTCGCAGCGCCAGGGGATAGGTGCCGTCTCGAACCGCAGCGGCGTTGACCTTCCCATCGGGGCCGACCGGTGAGATCCGCTCGCCGGAGGTGGTCCTGATCGCGAGCAGCCGCACGCTTTTTTGACCGGCGACGAGGGCGGCGGTGCTCTGGCTGATTCCGCCTGGGGTGGTGGCCACCTTGCGGATCGCAGCGGTAAAGTCGCGCACCGGCTGCATATTGGTACCGGCCCCCTGGGCCTTGAGACTCTTGCCGGAGTAGGACGGGAAGAAGGGCCGGATGGCCAGGTCCGGGCCGCCGACTTGCTTCCAGTTGGTGATCGTGCCCCGGAAGATGGCGCGGGCCTGCTCGACGCTCAGACTGTCGATGCCCAGGGCCGGATGGACAAAGTAAACGCGGGCGTCGTAGGCGATCGGGATCTGCTGGAGGACGAAGCCGTGATTTTGGGCTCTTGCGTACTGGGCGTCGGTGACAGGCATCGACGCCTGGGCAAAGGCCAGCTCGCCTGAGAGCACTTTCTCGGTGCCCCAGTTAGAATCGCCACTGCCGCTCACAGGCTCGGTGTAGCGCAGGCGAAATTTAGGATAAGCCTTCTGAAACTGGGCGAGGGCCACCTGTGAGCGCAGGGGAGCGAGGGGCCGCGAGCCTCCGTAGGTAAACAAGCCCTCCGGCACACCCGGTACATCGCCCATGGTCGGGTAGATCTGAACGCCGTTGGGTGGGGTGCGGTTCAGACTGGCGGCAGCGATCGGTCCAGCGGGCAAGATGCCTGTGTCCACCGCCGGAGAAAGCTGTTTCCAGAGCCAGTAGCCGCCCCCGGCCACTGCCAGGGCAACCGCCAGGCTGACTCCTAGAGTGATCGGGCTTCGGGCGTCAGCAATGGGGACGGGCCTGGCTTTAAAAGGGTTGTTGCAAATTTCGCAGCGCAACTGGTCTGGGGCGTTGTACTCGTAGCCGCAGTTGCGACAGGCAACTCTGGAGAGATTTGAAGTCATAGCAGTCCTCTTCGGTACCGTGGAAGAGAGTGCCGTGCCATTTTTGAAGGCACGACCAGAGATACACGGAAATTCTGGGGTGGAATGGCGCGAATGTGCGAGCCAGGTTATCACAGCTGCTTTCGCGGCGATGTATTGGCTATCACTCTCTACCGCCCGCCTGTTCCTGCCTGCAGCAAGAGTCTTCCGCGATTTGCGGCATCTTTTGCGGTAGAATTGGTCACTCTATACTGGGCAGGCTCGTGAGCGCCCCGCAGCTGCATCCGCGCACCATCGACGAAGTCCGCACGCGGGCGGAACTGGTCGATGTCGTCTCCGAGCGGGTCGTCCTGCGCAAGGCCGGGCGCGACTTCAAGGGGCTGTGTCCTTTTCACGAGGACCGCAACCCGAGCTTTTTTGTCTCGCCCACCAAGCAAATTTACAAGTGCTTCAGCTGCGGTGCTTCGGGCGATGTCTTCAAGTTCGTCATGGAACTGGACAAGTCCAGCTTCTCGGAGGTGGTGCTGGAGTTGGCCCGCCGCTACGGCGTGTCTGTCCAGATGCTGGGGGGCGAACAAAAGGCCGAGTACACCCGCCGTCTTTCTAAGCGCCAGCAGTTGGGCGAGATTGTCGAACTGGCGGCACAGTTTTACAGTTATGCCCTCTGGGGCGAGCGGGGCAGCGAGGCACGGAGCTACTTGCTTGCCAAGCGCGCCCTGACAGAAAAGACCATCCGCGACTTTCGCCTGGGCTACGCTCCCCAGGGCTGGCAGACCCTTTATACCTACCTCGTCGAGCAAAAGCGCTTTCCCGCCGCCCTGGTAGAAGAAGCAGGACTCATCGTGGCGCGCACCAGCGGATCGGGCTACTACGACCGCTTTCGCCACCGGCTGATGATCCCGATCTGCGATGGCAAAGGCCAGGTGATTGCCTTCGGGGGCCGGGCGATGGGCGACGACGAGCCCAAGTACCTCAACTCGCCCGAGAGCGAACTGTTTGACAAGGGCCAGACCCTTTTTGCCCTGCACGCCGCCCGCGAGGCGGTGAGCCGCACCGATACAGCGATCGTGGTCGAGGGCTACTTCGATGCGATTGCCCTGCACCAGGCGGGCATTGCCCAGGTGGTGGCAACCCTGGGCACCGC